>DLRK01000119.1 GCA_002501065.1 Akkermansiaceae bacterium UBA7890 | reverse complement strand
AGAGCCCGTCAAATGGAATGATCCCGGGCTAGCGGGCATTCTTGCGGTCGATCCCATCACTATTAAGAAGCATAAAAAGGGAGACGAAATCACACCTCAACCGGAAGAAGTGACGGATTGGGTGATTCTCTCGCGGGATGGCTCCAGGAAAGGAGGATTCACAATAGATGTGATTGAAAAGCGACGCGCTGAGGCTGATAAGAGCGCACAAGGCAGTGAAGGCAATGGCTAACAAATCTCATTCTTTCGTAGTTTCCGTTGCTGGAATCTGCCTGCTGCTAACAACGCAGCCATTGGCTTCATCGCCGGAGAAAACGACATCACTGTCTGATGGCAAGACCCTCGCTGGCTGGCACGCTGTCGGTGACGGGACGTGGACCGTTGAAGACGGGGCGTTCGTCGGTCGGGCCGATCGGACAAAACTCTATGGCTTGCTGGTGAGCGACCAGACCTTTTCTAACTTCACTGTCAGCTTCAGGTTCAAATGCATCTCGGGTGACAGTGGTTTTTATATCCGCACGCTCATCGAAAAGCCGGAAAAGGGCAAGGGCATGCAAGTCCAAGTCGGACCTGTCGGCAGCGGCAACGGAGGAATCTATGAAAGCTATGGCCGTGGGTGGCTCGCACGGCCGTCCGCCGAGCTGGAAAAAAAGATCGTCAAAGCGGACGACTGGAATCAGATGATCATCACCGCGGACGGGGGCGTCATCACCGTCCACGTCAACGGCACGAAAACGGCCGAACTGAAAAAAGACACGGGTCGCGCGACCGGCCGTTTCGCCCTCCAGATGCACGCCGACCAGAAAGTCCATGTCATGTTCGCGGACATCACCATCAAAGAAACTGCTGCTGACTGACTGCTAGTAAATCGCTTTTTCAGGCCGGGGTTCCTGGAGGCTGAGGAGCCGGGGAAGGAGGAGGTGCAAGCGGGGCGGCTTGGCTGATTGGTTGCTGGCGTTGGCTTGAACTCAGCGGCGGCTGACCTGCCCGGAGACCGGGGTCAGGGTGAAGTCCTTGATAGAGAACCCCTTCGCTTGTCCAGTGCTCTTGTGCGAAATGCTGAGGACGTTCTTGCCCTTGGTGATCTCGACGACGACCGGCTCGGTGGTGTCCCACATGCCGACGGTGTGCGGCAGTGGGACCTCGACCGGCTGCTTGGCGTCGTTGGCGGTGACCAGGAGGATCTGCTGCCAGCTCGGGGTCGCAAGCCGCGCGGTGAGTTGGTATTTTCCCCCGGCCGGGGCATCGAAGGTGTATTCGAACGTCTGGCCTCCGCCATTGCGGCTGAAGTGCAGCTGCTTGCCGCCGAGCACGCAGTCCATGAAGATGATCTTGCCGGTGCTCTTGGTTGGATTGCTGGTGGCGACGGCGGGGATCATGATGACACCCTTGGCATCAACCGTCACCTTCCGGTCCTTCTCCGTCATCTTCACCTTCGTGATCTCGATCTTCTCCTTGGTGACGTTGGATTCGCCGATGTCCGTTCCGACTGCGGCGAGCGTCCTGGCATTGGAGTCTGCAATGATGCCGCGCTGCGTGTAGAGCGCCACGGAGTTCCAGAACGAGGGATTGCCGGAGAGGAAACCGAAGGTGCGCGGCTCGCCCGTGACATCGCCGATCCACTGGGCGCGCTTGACCTGCAGGTAGGGCTTCCCGGTCATTCGCGCCTGCGTGATTGCGAGGAAGTCGAGATCCTTCTGGCGACCCTTCACCCAGCCGGCTCCCCAGCCGCCGCCAAGGCAGACCACCCAGCCATCGGGCGTCCAGTGGGCCAGCGCCGCGTGGCCACGCTGGGGACGCGCCAAGGTCGGGATGCCGAAGGCGCGGAGGATGAAGCGGCCGATGAAGGCGCGACGGCCGCAGACACCGCCATTCATGAGGATGTTCTGGAAGAACTGCAGATCGTCGCGATCGTAATGGTTGTCCTGCGATCCATAGCGGATGTCGCTCCGGACCAGGGCCACGTAACGCCACTTGTAATCGTCGGTCGTGACGTGGTCGGGACGGTAGTTGCGCAGCATCTCGCGGCCCCAGGCGAGGATCTCGTCCGGTTCCTCGCCATTGACGACCATGCGGTAGTCCCAGGTGCTGAGGGTCTCGAACGCCGGATCAAGTTCGCCGTCGATGAAGGCCTTCTCAAAGTGCAGGTAGCGCCTGACCGGATCGACAAACTCGGTCGCACCCGTCTTGGCCACTGCGTCGCGCTGCCTGATCGGCACCGCGTGCTCCAGGCTGACTGCCAGCGCCAGCCGACGGAGCGGTCCTTCAGCCACCTTGTCGCTCGCCTTCCAGACATCACGGTAGATCTCCATCGCCCGACCGTAGTTCGCCCCGCTCGCGCCGTCCGCCACGGCCATCTGCACCAGCAAATCACCGGAGGAGAGCATCTTGTCGATCAGCGCTTCCTGGTCCTGTCCCTGCTGGGCGTATGCCGCCAGACCCGCCGGCGTGGCTTCCAGCATGACCGAATACTTCGCCAACTTGGCGTCCATTGTATTGCTCGTCAGCGAGGATTTCATCCCGAGATTCTCAACCGCCTGCAAGGTGGCGGCTTCCGCCCGGATCAGCGCCTGCTCGGCGGCCTTGAACTCCTTCTCAATCTGCGGCCGTTCCTTCTTCGCCTTCGCCAGCTTTTCCAGACGTTCCTTGAGGGCGTCCTCACCGTCCTTCCGGTTCTGCTGCCACTTCTCGAGTTCCTTCTGCGCGGCCTCGCGTTCGGCGGCGTTGGTGGCTTTCTTCAACTTCTCGTTGGCACCGGCAATTCCCTTGTCGGCCCCACCGATCCACTTTCCCTTGGCATGACCGATCAGCGCGTTTGCGGTGCCAAGTTCGCCCATGCGCCTCTGTGCCGCGTCGATCTGCGCCTTCGCTGCAATCTCGGCCTCGCGGAGTTTGGTGAAGGCGGCCTTGTTCCCGTCGTTCACCGACGGGATGGTCCGTTTGATCTCATTCTTCAAATCCTCGAGCTGTCCCGCATACTGCGCCTCGAGTTTCTTGCCGGTCGCGGTGAGCGGTGTTTCCGGCGTCTTCTTGGCCGCCCATGCGCCCGAGATAGTGATCACGGCGGCAGTGAGCATCGTGACGAAGTTTGCGAATGCCTTTGTTTTCATAGATTTTCTGAGGGTTGCATGGATTCGGTGACCGTCCAGTTCGCGGCCGTTGCCGGGCCATGCTCGGGTCATATAAACGCCCGAGATCCACAGAAATTTCAGAAGCGGGCGAAAAACGGGGGAGGTTCAAATGGGATCGATCATTATGTCGCAAAAAGGAACGGTCGCCGCCGCGAATAGGCGCTCCCATATCCTCTTGGCAGAGATGTTGCCAGTAAATCGCTTTTACAGGCCGGGTTCACAGGGAGGCCCAGGGCCCGGGCCCGCTCCCACTGCCATACCAGTCCTCCAGATTCGGCGACCACTCATCGGGAAATCGCGGGGTTCATCTACGCTCATTGATATCACTGCTCTTTGCTGCGATTTCGTCGAATCTTGAGCTGTTCACTGATCTTCTGCGTCACCTGCTCGGCCATTTTGCCGTAGACGTTACCGGCAAAATGAACGTCGTCGCCCTTCTTCCATTCGGCATAGCCATCCCACGTGGTCACAACGCTATGCAAATCGTTGATGGGAATACTGTGCTCCTTCATCACCTTTTCGGCGGCAGCATTGTAGATGAGGTCGTCGCCCTCGGGATTATGAGGGGCATTCGCCGGGATCGGGGTGGTGGTGGCCCAGATGACCTCTGCTCCGTTGGATTTCAGCAAGGCCACGATCGTTGCCAGATCCTTGGCATACTGATCAACAGGGTTGTGCCATGCTCCGTTCCGACCGCGAAAGATGTCGTTCAGACCGAAGTTGAAATGAATCACATCGTATTTGGTTTCTGAGAGATGCCTCTCGAAACGTTCAAAATCCGCAATGCATGCCTTGGCGCTGCCAAAATCCAGACTCTTTGCGCTACCATTGGAATGCCAGAATGCCTCTTTATTGATCCTGTAGGTCGCAACAGCGCCAAGTTTGACCATCTCCGCCTTACCCTCCAAGAGCTTGATCAGGGATTTGCTATAGCCACCGGAGATCGAGTCACCAACGATCAATACCTTGGGGATCGAAGCCGCATTCTTTCCGTGCTTGATGATGAAGGCCGCCATCGCTTCATCCTCAAAGAACCCGGTCCAGTAGTTGTGCCCCTGTCCCTTGAAGACCGTGACCGTGATCTCTCCTCCAAGCGCCTTGTAGCGTTCTTCCACGATGAAGGAGTTATCTTTCGGCGGCACCAAGGTGTCGATATCCCCGGTGTTGTGATAGATCGGCACCTTCGCCCTGGCCAGCGGGTCCAGGCGGTCGATGGGATTATGCTTCTTGAGTTCCTTGGTGAGTTTCTCTTGGGACATTCGGTATTTGCCGGCGGCGGATTTCAGCCCCGGGTAACTGGCCAGATTGCAGACTGGGTAAATGCCAGCGAGGCAGGCGATCGACTCGGGATGTTCGACAGCCCAGTTGTACATCTGCGTTCCACCGTAGCTGCGCGCCAAGAGGCAAACCTTCTTTGTCAGTCCGTGATTTTCGGTCAGCTCCTTATAAAACGCGGTGAAAATCTTTCGTCCGTCCGGCGTTCCGAAATCTCCCTTCACATCGATTCCGGCGACCGCGATGCCATTGTCCAGGCACTTCTTCATCATCCACTGCTCGAGTTTTCCGGGCAACTTATAGTCGCTGGGACAATACCATAACCACGGGGTCTTCTCCCCAGCCTTGACGTTCTCCGGTAGAGCCAAATAGCAATCATGTCCTGCAACCTTCAGGAATTTTGAATTGGGTGGAAAGATCTTCCCCGCTCCCTTCTTGCTACTGAGACCGGAAGCCGCTTTCGGCGCGGGCGTATCCTGCGCAAACAAAGGGCAGAGAAAGCCAAAGCTGATAGCCCAGACGCTCAAGGCACAAGGGATGTTCTTCATGATGTCGGTCTCAATTCTTATCGGTAGCCTCTTCAAATGGATCGGACGTGCGCGATGAGACGGCCTTGCGGATATATGTGTCCACGTCATTATGGATTGGGTGTCCGGGTGTCTTAACAGTCGGCACATGACCAGCCTTCGCCACCACAAGCTTGTGGGGTGAGTCCTTCTGCTCCTCAATTGCTTTGCGCAGGTTGTCCCACATCCATTCCACGTTACCCAGGCCCGCCGCTTTTGCTTCGGCGATGATCGGTGCCTTACCGCCAAAGAAAGGATCTTGAGTTCCCGCCACAATCAACATGGGGACGGATTTATAGCCTGCCTTCACTGCGGCTTCGGGAGGGAAGGGATACTCCGGGTCGATCATCACGCCAATCTCCTGCCTGGTGGCCTCGTTCTGCCTCAGGTTCTGCTGGCGCTGAGCCGCTCCCAGCATGTTGAACTCATCGTCCATGCAACTCACTACCACCCCCCAGGCGCAGGCAGCAAAGCCAATCCACGCGGGGGTGGGGCTGCTTCTGGGCCTCTTCAGCCGCCTCAACCTCTTCGCCTTGCTGCCAGGGAATCGCTTTTTCAGGCCGGATTTCCTGGAGGCTGAGGAGCCGGGGAAGGTGGGGGTGCAGGGGGCGGAAGGGGTTCAGTTCCATCGGAAATCCACTGGCGAAGCCTCCAAGCCGAAGAGAAAAGGTCTCCTTATTGCCTGTCCAGTTCTTCAGGGGGACGCTCCAAAAGATCGTTGTCCGCCTGAGAAAGGCTCATGAAGCCTGGGCCGAGAATCGGGTCAGCGCGGTGAGCCTTTCGGAGGACTATTTCTTCTTGCGCTTCTTTTGCCTGGTCTTTGCGCCCTGCTCATCTCCAGCTTGTCGGTCCTTCGCTCCGAAGCTCGTCTTTGCGTCGAAGCGCTCGTCCTCGGTGGCGATTTCACGTCGCATGCTCGCCAAGGCCTTTCCGAGTGCTTCGAAGGCATCTCGCGCTTCTTGGCCAGCCTGGGTGGGGTCGATGGGGTTCTTGTGCAGGGGATCTGCGAGGAAATCGAAGAAGCGTTCACCCTCGTAGAGCTTGTAGCGCGTATCGCGAACGAAGTGCGACGCTTGCCCTCGCTTCTTGCCGTAGTAACACAGGTAGGCCCAGTCGCGCGGTTTGTGGTCGGCATCACCACGCAGGCGGCCGGCGAAACTGTGGCCGTCGATGGTGATGTCTTCGGGCAAAGAGGTTCCTGCCAGCTCGGCGAGACTGGGCAGGAAGTCCGAGAAGTCGATGGGGTCGTCGAAGACCTTGCCGCGGACACCGCCTGCCGGCCAGTAAGCGACCAGCGGCACGCGCGAACCGGTTTCGTTGGCGTTGCTCGCCTTGCCGCCAGGCCAGGGTTGGCCATCGACAGCACCATTCTTGATGCCTCTGCCGGTTCCGTTGTCTCCGGTGAAGAGGAGCAGGGTGTTTTCGGCGATACCCAGGTCGACGAGGTGGTCGCGGATGCGACCGACGATCTTGTCGGTGTAGGAGACCATGTCCGCGAAATATTCCTCGTTGGATTTCTGGCCCTCACCGGAATCGGGTGTGGCGACGAAGGGACTGTGGGTCAGGATCATCGGGTAATAGCAGAAGAAGGGCTCTTTCTTGTGCCTGCTGATGAAGTCGAGCATGAAGTTGGAGACAACATCAGGGCCGTATTCACCCTTCTTGCCGGGCAGGACCTCGCCGTTTTGGATGAGTTCACCGACATTGCCGAACCGTGGCCCCTTGTTCTCCAGCCACCACAGGCAGTACTCGTCGAAACCGAAGTGATCAATGAGCTTTCGGTCGCGACCGAGTTGCCACTTGCCGACGATGCAGGTCGCGTAGCCGGCCTTGCGCAGGACGTGGCCGAAGGTCTTCTCGCGCGGGTCGAGAAGGCCGAATGTCTTGTAGTTCCGGAAGTTGTAACGACCGGTCATGATCTTCGCCCTCGAGGGCGTACACAGGGGTTGGGCGACGCAGTTGGTGAAGCGCAGGCCCTGTGCGGCGAGTTCGTCGAGGACAGGTGTGCGATAGGGGGCACCGCCGTTGGCGCTGAGGCACTCGTAGCCGAGATCATCGGCCATCATCAAGACGATGTTGGGTCGGGACTGCGCGCTTACCGTTATCGCGCAGGCGGTCAGAAGCACCGCGGCCATGGGCGCTTTCATGGATCGGTTCATGCGTGTCCTTGTGGGTTCATCATCGCTTTCACAATTCTCTCACCTGTTCCCTGCTAGTAAATCGCTTTTTCAGGCCGGGTTCGCAGGGAGGCCCAGGGCCCGGGGAAAGTGGGGGTGCAAGCGCTAAGCGCGACTTCTTGATGGAATCAGCATTTACTATGGATACGGAAGAGAAAATCAAAGGACATCCTGAACGAAAAGATGCAGCGGGCATTCTTGCGGTCGATCCTATCACTATTAAGAAGCATAAAAAGGGAGACGAAATCACACCTCAACCGGAAGAAGTGATTGATTGGGTGATCCCCTCGCGGGATGGCTCCAGGAAAGGAGGATTCACAATAGATGTGATAGAAAAGCGACGCGTTGAGGCTAATAAGAGCGAACAGGGCAGTGGAGGCAACGGCTAGCGCCGCGTCTCACTTTCAATGTTCGCAAAGAAAGGAATAATCACATGTTTCAGAACACACGTATCCTTGTTATCACGCTGCTGAGCACCCTGTCAGTACTGCCGTCCCAGGCCGCGGAGCCCGCTCCTTTTCCAATTTGGAAGCCGGGCGCAATGTTGGCGAAGGCTGAAAAACTGCCTGAGATCAGTAACGTCGATTTCCATGTCATAAAAAAGTGGGATAAGAAGTCTGACGGCTACACGTTCCTCCACGGTGTCGGACTCGCACACCACAAGGGAAAGCTCTACGCATCCTTCGGGCACAACAAGGGCGCCGAGAACACGGTTAGTGAAGAGGCTCACTATCGGGTCAGCGAGGACGGGGGCCGGACATGGGGCACGCTCAAAGTGATAGATGCTGGAGATGAACCGGATCTCGCCGTTAGCCACGGAGTATTTCATGTCCACGAAGGCGCTCTTTGGGCATTTCAAGGTGCTTATTACGGAAAGATGAAGCGCATTCACACAAGGGCTTACCGCCTAAACGAGAAGACAGGCAAGTGGGAGAAACACGGAGTCGTCGTCAAGGACGGATTCTGGCCGATGAACCAACCCGTGGAAATGGCTGACGGGAACTGGATTATGCCAGGCATTTCCGCGGGTCCCTACTCGAACAGTGGCATCTTCCCCGCTGCGGTGGCAATCAGCCATGGCAGCGACCTCACGAAGTGGGATTTCGTGAAGATCCCTGTGGCTAAGAGCGTCAAGGCGATGTGGGGGGAATCGGCGATATTCGTGGCTGGAAAGACAATCTTCAACATCGCCCGTTACGGCGCCGATGCAGTGGCACTCGTTGCGAAGAGTGAGGATTATGGTCGCAACTGGTCGCCGTCATCAGCAAGCAATCTGCCGATGACAACCTCAAAGCCCGCCGCCGGAATCCTCAGCACGGGCCAGCGTTACCTTGTCTGCACCACAGCGAAGGGCAACGGCGGCAAGCGGACACCGCTGACGATCGCGCTCTCGAAACCGAATGAAAACCAATTTAGCAAGATCTTCGTCATTCGTCGTTCGCGGCATGATGGCAAGCCCGGCGAATCGGCCGATAGAGTGAGCCTCTCATACCCGTACGCGATGGAGTACGATGGTAACCTTTATGTAGGCTATTCGAACAATGGTGGTCGACGCGGCAACCTGAACAGTGCTGAACTTGCGGTGATCCCGATCAAGTCGCTAATGGACCTCGAATAGACTCAAAGCGAACAAGTCGCTGAACGGTACGGTATATAGCCGCCCGTTAGCGGAAACGTTCGCCGCATCCAGAAAGGAAAGGAATTGAGCATGACAGACAATAGGCGATTGGTTTCGATAGTTGTTCGGCCGATAGCGGCTGTGACCTTCCTGTTGGGAAGCGTCCAGATACTCCCCGCAGCTCAAAACGCCGAAATGGTCGAACGCCACGGT
>DLRK01000049.1:47566-78435 GCA_002501065.1 Akkermansiaceae bacterium UBA7890 | reverse complement strand
AACCCGCCCCGGAACCTGTCCCGGCGCCTGTGCCGGAACCTGTCCCGGCGCCTGCCCCGGAGCAGCCTTAGGTTGTTGCCAGGCCTCCAGCGTTCTCATTGCGTGCGGGGGAAGAGGCCGCATGATACAGTAGCGTGACCGAAACTTCCGAACAACCGGTCTGGGCGTCGCCGGACATTTATCCGGAGAAGCCGGAGAATGCCCCCTTTGGTGCACTCTCGCGGAAGGGACGTCGGTGCGAATTTGAGAGCCTTGAAGCGTTGGGGGCTCATGTGCGTAGCAGCCGGGAAAGTGTGGAAGCGGTGTGGACTCCGCAGAGGGAGGAGATGGTTCCCCCTGAAGCGGTGAAGGACTTGCTGGAACCGCTTCGTCAGCGGTTTGTCGATTTGGCGGAGGTGGATGCGTCCGATGCCAGGAGGAACACTCTCGTATTCTCTCTAGTTCTCCTCTGGGCTCTCTACGCGAGTCTGGCCGATCGCACCATGCCGACCGAGTCCGTGGCGGTTGGGCTGGCAGGAATCCTTCTCATTATTCTCGGTCTCGTTCCCTGGTATGATGCCAGGCAGAATCGCAGGTCCGCATGGGAGTTGAATGAGGAACACCTCGTGGGAGAGGAACAGGAAGCGCGTTTTGAGCGATGGCTGAGTCGGCAGCGCAGCCCTCTGACTTGGATTCTCATTGGTCTTCTGGTGGTGAGTGGTGCAGCGCAGATCTGGGTGGAACTGGAGGCCTCGATTGAGGCAGCAGGGTTGGACAAGCGTGGCTACAGGGAGGACAGGGAGTTTTATCGCCTGTTCACGGCGCCCTTCCTTCACGGACATCCTCTACACTGGGCCCTTAATGTGGCGGGGCTGTGGTATATCGGTCGGCGGGTGGAGGCTCTGGCGGGCTGGCCGCATCTTGCCCTTGTTTTTCTTGTTGCCATGGTGGCCGGGGGAGTGGCCACCGCGCAGTTCCTCCCCGATCAAAACTCAGTGGGCGCCTCCGGGGGATTGCTGGGACTGCTCGGGTTTCTCCTCGTGTTCGAGACCCTCCATTCTCGTCTCGTCCCCCGCCCGACTCGCCGCCGGCTCTTCGCGGCTCTTGTCCTCACCTTCCTCGTTGGTTTCGTCGGTTACCGTTTCATCGACAACTACGCCCACGGGGGTGGTCTGGTAGCCGGGATGCTATACGCCGCAATCGTCTTTCCCAGGTCCCGCTCTGCCCGTCGTCCTCGCGCCAACTGGCTGGACCTCCTTTTTGGGGGAGGATCGCTGGTCGTCCTGTCAGCTGCCGCCCTGGTGGCGGTTGCTTTCATGCTGGCGTCCTGAGACCTCCTTCCCGGCAACACCGGAAGATCGGTTACGAGTAGCGCAGGTCCTTGGAGGGATCGGTCTCGAAACTGAAGGCCTGTCGGGCGTCGGTGTTCGGGTCAATGACATCCCGCAGGAAGCGCAGGAAGCGTGCGTCCTCCTCGATCATGCCAAGCTTGTCGAGGCTCTCCACCTCGAAGGAGACGAAGAAGGTCCACTCCGATCCCTGCTCCACATTGCGGCCCGAGTGCACACTGAGGACTTCGGGGATCTTGAGGAGAATGCTTCGCGTCGTGCGCACCATCTCCTCGAGACGGGTCTCATCCACATCGCGACGGAGCTTGTAGAGGAGAATATGGGCGATCATTTCAGGTCTTCCAGTTCAGGGCGCCTTTCTTGAGGACATAGAGGTAGGCCACCCCCAGGACCACCACAAAGCAGGCCATGGAGAGGAGGGCCATTGCACTGGTGGCGATCAGTTCCTTGAACTGAACGGCCCAAGGGTACATGAAGACAACTTCGATATCAAAGATCACGAAAAGCATGGCTACGAGGTAGAACTTCACACTGAAACGGGGAGCTCCTTCGCCCACGGGCAACATGCCGCACTCGTAGGGAGCGTTTTTCACCCCGGAGGGGCGCCCGAGCTTCCCGAAAATGACGCTGGCGGTCAGCATGGAGGCACAGAAGCCGATCGCGACCAGGATCTGGATCAGGACGGGAAGATAATCGGAGAGCATGGCTGACGAAAAAAAACAAACCTGCACCGAAGCGCGGCGCAGGTTTGTAAAAGACAGGATGCTGGATTCACCAGCACGAATTTGCGGAATTTACTAACTCACGCCTGCTGTTGCTGAGCCGCGATATTCTCGCTGTGAGCTTCTTCGATACGCTCAAGGCCCTTGTATTCCTTTCCACTCTTCTCGACGAGGCCGCGAGTGACAAGGTTTTGCAGCTTTTCATAGGCGCGGAGGCGGAGCATCTCTTCTCCACCGCTCACTGCGTTGCGCTCCTTCAGGCGATCATAGACGAGTTCAAACAGGTCGTTGAAACCGAAGAACTTATCGTCCGCACCGAGCACGTTCACCAGTTCATCGGTAACATGATCGGGGAGTCGACGTGAGAAGCGCGTTCTTTTCGTGGTAGCCATAGCGAAGATAGCTTAGCAGCAAATTGGAACAAGTGCGACACCAAAAAGAAATCAGTTCACTTTTTTTTCATATTCCTTGCAAGTAAAATATTCAACAAACTTAGGAATTAATCCCACTATTCCCTAGTATAAAAGGGTTTTGGGCTTGGAGTGTGCTTATTATTTGATTAAGAGTGCTAAAGTGATCGCACGCTTGCGAGGCGAGGTGGTAGAGGCTCTTCCCAGCCGTTTGGTCGTGGATGCGGGGGGGGTTGGCTATCAGGTTTTCGTGCCGATTTCGTCCTTTGATCGGTTGAATCCGCGGGAGGGCGGGGAGATCACTCTCCTCACCCATTTGCATGTGCGGGAGAATGCACACACCCTCTACGGCTTCGCCACTTCGGAGGAACGTGACATCTTCCTGCTGCTGGTGGACCGGGTGAGCGGGATTGGCCCCGCCATCGCCATGGCGGTGTTGAGCGGCCTGCCCGTGGAACGCTTCAAGCAGGCGGTGGTGGAGGGGGATGTGAAGGGGCTCTCGGCGATCAAGGGCCTGGGAACGAAGACCGCCGAACGGATTGTGCTGGAGCTCAAGGACAAGGTGGGCGTGACGGAGACGTGGCAGGTGGGGGGGACTGGTGACGAGGCCGGGGCTCCGGCCCGGGATGCCGAGCTGGGACTCCTGGCTCTGGGGTTCAAGCAGGCGGATGCCCGCAAGGCGATTAAGGCGGTTCTGGAACGTGAGCCGGAGATGGCGGCAGAAGATCTCATCCGGGAGGCATTGCGGGGACTGAGTTAAGTTTCAAGGTTTCTGTCATGAACCCGGGAGATGGTCCGGGATACGGGTTTCCTGTTTGCAGTCCCGCTCGGTCCACGGTCAGATGGCCTGTGGATGGCACTGGCGCTGGATGACTTCATGAGTGACGCCGCGGCGGTGGGCTTCCGGGAGGGTCGCGACTGGCTTTTTTCCCCGGAGCCCGTGCGCCTCTCGGGGACGGATGTCGCGCAGCTTGAGCGGCTGGGGCATCCCCTGCGGATGTTCCAGCTGGGATGCGACCGCATCTATCGCCGCAGCGTCAAGGGGACTCTGCCGGGATGGATTGCCGAACTGCTGGATGCGGGCAAGCCTGGGTGGTTGATTGAAGCGCAGCGCTCGGATGATCTCCGGGAGGCGGCGCCCCGGGTCATCCGGCCGGATCTCCTTCTCACCGAGGATGGCTTTGCGCTCACCGAACTGGACGGGGTACCGGGAGGGATGGGCCTCACGGGGTGGCTTTCGAAGTGTTACAGCGGGGCAGGTTTCGAGGTTCTGGGGGGTGGTTCAGGAATGCTGGAGGGCTTTCGCGCCCTCATGCCGGATGGCGGAGAGGTGCTCATTTCAGAGGAGGCAGGAGATTACCGGCCGGAGATGGAGTGGCTGGTGGAGGCTCTCAACGATCTGGGCGGAGGTCCGTGGGGGACGGGCTCGGCGGAGGAGTTCAGCGGCGCAAACCCGACTTCCGCGCTTTACCGTTTTTTCGAGCTGTTCGATTGGGAGTCGATCCCCGCGGCGCGCTCTCTGGCCCGCCGCCCGGATCTCACGCCGCCCTTCAAGCCGCACTTCGAGGAGAAACTCTGGCTCGCCCTGATGTGGTCCCCCTCCCTGCGCGAGGTGTGGGAGACCGAGGTGAGGGGAAGTCATCTGCGGCGGGTTCAGGAGCTGATCCCCTACGGCTGGATCGTGGATCCCACTCCACTTCCGCCCCACGCGGCCTTACCACGGCTGGAAGTGAATTCGTGGAGCCAGCTGGCGGCCTTCAGCCAGAAGAAGCGCCATCTAGTGCTCAAGGTCAGCGGTTTCAGTGAGCTGGCCTGGGGCAGTCGCGGAGTGGTCATCGGTCACGATATCTCCGGGGAGGAGTGGAGGGCGGCGCTGGAGCGGGCCTGTGAGGAATTCGATTCTCAACCCTGGATCCTCCAGGAGTTCAAGGAAGCGCGGATGGTGGAGCATCCCTACTATGATCCCCGGACCGGGGCGATCGAAACGATGCGGGGGCGGGTTCGGCTCTGTCCGTATTATTTCGTTGATCAGGACGGCAGGTCCCGCCTTGGGGGGTGCCTGGCCGCGATAGCGCCCGCGGACAAGAAGAAGATCCACGGAATGAGGGATGCCATCCTCACGGTTTGCGTGGCGGACGGTTGACCGTTCAAATCAGCTACGCGAGCTTCACCGCCGTCCCGAAGGCGAGCATCTCCGACATGCCCTGTGCCACTGCAGAGGTGGTGAAGCGCACGCTGACAACGGCGTCGGCGCCCAACTCCTGGGCGGACTGTATCATCCGTTCAATCGCCTGATTGCGGGATTCGGCGAGCATCTCGGTGTATCCTCCGACCTCGCCTCCGATCAGGGTCTTGAACCCGGCAGCGATGTCGCGGCCGAGGTGTTTGGCTCGGACGGTGTTTCCGCAGACCACTCCGGCATGCGCAATGATTTCCCGACCGGGAATCGTGTCAGTCGTGCTCAACAATAACATGAGGAAGAGCCTGGAATCGATTGCCTGAAGAGGCGATAACGGAATGCCGACCTGATCGTGGGGAGATCCACGAATACAGTGGGAACCCGAAGGCGGGCATGCCCTTCAGGCGTTCGCCGTCCGGATGGATCTACTTGACCAACCCAGCTTTCCGGAGGGTGGTGTAGGCGCCGTTCTTGTTAATGGTCTTGAAGGCCTTGCAACTGGCCTTGACCTTGACGTAGCGCCCCAGCTCGGGGACCCAGACCCTCTTCTTCTTGAGGTTGGGGGTGACTGAACGCTTGACGGTTTTGGTCACGTGACGGCCGATTCCACCCTTTTTCTTGGCCAATCCGGAACGGTGGATCTTGCGGCCCATGCGGGGGCGGGAACCTCTAATGCTGCAGACTCGTGACATCGCTGGAAGGGGCGGGGTTGCGGGGCGGGGAGAAAAGCGGTGATCCTGCACCCGGTCAAGGAATTTCGAGGGAGCGGAGGCGGAAGATGCTGCGAAATCAGGGGTTCGGGGGCGAAGGCTCACCGATACAGTGGTCTGAAGGATGGCCCAGGGCCTTCTTGTTACAGCTTTCGGGCTACCCCGGGCAGGAGATCGTGGTGCGTTCCCCGCGCCCTGCCAGGGAGTGACAGGGGTAAATACCCGATCATCGAGGGGAGAGTCGCTCCTCCCCAAAGGCGCCCAAACGATCCAAAGAATTTTCTCGTGGGTCGCGGAGGCAGGCTCTAAGCGTGCGCCATGGCCAGTGAGAAAGTCGTATGGATTACCGGCTGTTCCCGGGGACTGGGACGAGCCATGGTGCGGGGCTTCGCGGCGCGGGGCTGGGCGGTGGCAGGTTTTGCCCGCAGTGCGGGAGGGGTGAAGGCGGTGGCCGGGGAACTGGGGGAGAACCACTTCTTTGCCTCCGTGGACGTGGTGGAGGAAGATGAGGTGGAGGCCTTCTGCTCGGCGGCCCGGCGCGAGGTAGGTGCGCCGGACCTGCTTCTGAACAATGCCGCTCTCATCAACGAGCCGGCTCCGCTCTGGGAGGTGAGCAGCGGGGAATTCGGGCAGGTGGTGGATGTCAACATCAAGGGCGTGGCCAATGTGGTGCGCCATGCGGTCCCCATCATGATTGAGGAGGGTAGGGGAGTGGTGGTCAATTTCAGCTCGGGGTGGGGCCGTTCCACCTCGCCGGAGGTGGCTCCCTACTGTGCCACCAAGTGGGCCATCGAGGGACTGACCCAGGCGCTCTCCTGCGAGTTGCCTGACGGAGTGGCAGCAGTTGCCCTGAATCCCGGGGTCATCGATACCGACATGCTGCGCTCGGCATGGGGCGAAGGAGCTTCCGCGTATCCCGACCCCGGGGAGTGGGCCGAGAGGGCGGTGCCGTTTCTGGAGAATCTTGGCGCCCGGGACAATGGAGGGTCCCTGTCGGTCTGAAGTGAACAGCAGGCAGACAAGTGGTCCCCTGGGCCTGAAAGCCGGGGAAGAGGGGAAATGATCCTGCGCCTTCCCAGTCGTGTTCTTTCCTTTCCGCGGCGTCCGCTGGTGATGGGGATCGTGAACGTGAACGACGATTCCTTTTCAGGTGACGGAACGCTGGATGTGGACGAGGCCCTCGGGCAGGCGGGGGCCCAGGTGGCGGCGGGGGCGGATATCGTGGACCTGGGAGCGGAGAGTGCCCGCACCAACCGGGCGGCCATCCCGGTAGAGGAAGAATGCGCACGCCTGCGGGGAGTTCTCGAGCGGTGGGGCGAGGTGACTGCCTCGACGGGACCGCGGGATGACGAGCAGGTCTGGCCCCCGGTGCTCTCGGTGAACACCTGGCGCAGCGAGGTGGTGGTGGCGGCGCTCGGACTGGGGGCGGAACTGATTAATGACATGGGCGGATTGCCGGATGGGCGCAATGCCCGCCTGGTTGCGGAACATGGGGCCGCCCTGTTGCTGATGCACACCGCGGGTCCCCCCAAGGTGCAGCGGGTCGATCAGTCCTGGGATGACATCATGGAGGAGCTGGAGCGTTTCTTCGAGGACAAGCTGGCTGTTGCGCAGTCGGAGGGGCTCTCGCCGGACCAGCTGGTGATTGATCCCGGGATCGACTTTGCCAAGCAGCGGGAAGACAACCTGCGTCTCCTGCGGGAGCTGGACCGGTTGCAGCAGTTCGAACGCCCGGTGCTCCTTCCGGTCTCTCGCAAGACCGTTATTGGAGAGGTGTTGGAGATCGAGGATCCGGTCGCCCGGGATGCCGGGACGATCGGTTTCCTCGCCGCGGGAATGGCGAGCGGGGCCCAGATCTTCCGGGTCCACAACGTGGATGCCGCCTGGCAGGCGGTGAAGGTGTTGACGGCGGTGGAGGCGGCAGGTTGAAACTTCCAGCTCCTTTGGGGACACGAGCAGGCAGGCCCAAATACTCTGGTTCCCGGGGGGCACCTTGCATAGCCTGAGGATGTGAGTGAGCTCATCACCCTGTTTGTTGCCGGATTAAGTCTCCTGGGATGCTTGCTGTTGGGAAGTATCCTGGCAGTGCGTCATGGGAAGAACTGGGCCACCCTCGCCCTCTTGATGGGAACCATTTGCATGCTGGTAAGCTTTGTGGCGATGATCAGCCTCCGCTGGGCGGCCCTCGGGTTATCGGCTTCGCCGTCCGGATACGCTCAGGAGATCTCACGGGGGCTCATCCTGGGTTCAGTATTAGCCCTGCTCTTCCTGGCCGGAACGATTGCCTTTTGTGCGGGGTTTGTGGGCATGTGTGCGAAGTATGGGATCACGGCAAGGCGCGCGCAGGAGCTGGAAGGGTTGCTGCAGCAGTTACAGCAGCGGATGCCGTCCGGCGGGTAGCAGGATCGTGATTGGTCTGGCCTGAGGGAGAGAGCTGCGGCACCATTCCGGCAGGATGACGGAGGTGCTGGCGGTTGCCAAGCTGGCGGAGACAGGGGCGCAACTCGCCCTGCTGGGCGGGTGGGCGCTGGTGTTTGGTGCCCTGCGCATGTGGAGCGCCCGGCGAACGGGCCTGCGCCTCTTCCTGATGATCAGCCTGCTCGCTTTCGCTCTCGGGCTTACCGCGCAGAGCCTTGTGCGCCTTAATGCCGTGGAATTGAATTATTACCCGGGGTGGAAGGCGGACATGGATCAGATCCTGGGGGAGGATCACGCCGAGTTCGAATACTCGGAGGATGATCTTGCGATCGAACCGGTGGGCCCGCGGGAATGGGAGGGATCTTACTGGTGGGGCCAGCGGTTGGGCCTCTTCCTCGGTTCCCTGGCAGCAGCGGGCGGGTTTCTCCTGATGGGCCGGGAGACGCTGGCAGAAAGGCCGGGTCCGCGCGGCGGCAAACCGGAAGGAAAGGGGGAGCGATGAGCGAAGAGGCCTCGGCGATCGATTTGAGTGGACTGGCGAACCTTGATCGCTTTCTCGAAATGCTTTTTCTCGTGCTCCTGGGGGCCATGGTTTTCTACGGGCTGTGCCGTTGTCGCAGGAAGGGCACGCCGTGGGTGCTGATCTTCTCCGGAAGCTCACTGGTCGGGTTTGTCCTTCAGGGGGGCCTGTTCCTCGGGCGGGCTGGTCGGACTGGTCTGCGCGGCCTGGAAGAGGCTCACGAGACCCCCGGCGTGGGTCCCAGTGCAGAGACCTGGGCGTCGTTGCACGCGGTCGGGGAACTGCTGGCGGGCGCCAGTTTTCTTCTGGCCGGTATTGCGCTCATCTACCTCGGGTGGCTCGGGCGAACGGGAGCCTCGAAGTAGAGGGTCCCGGAGGGGAGCAGGCTGCGTCCGGTCGGTTCCGTTGCCGGAAGGAAAATCTCCGGTCCTGGAGCGTTCCGCCTGTGCGCGCATCTAGGACGGTGACCCCTCAAATGGAGGAAGGGGTGCCACCGGGCTGGCGGGAAGTGGGAACTGCTTGCTGAAGATCCCGGGGGCCAGTTCGTTGGCACCCTCGTAGGCCATGTTCAGCATCTCGTACTTTGCATCGAGGTTGTCGATGTGGTGCAGGGCGAAGGCCTCCGGGGTGGAAGGGAGGGTGGGTGAACCAAACTCCCTGGTGCCGTGGTGGCTGGCGATGAGGTGAAGGAGGTGGAGGCGCACGAGGTCGCTGGATGGCTCCAGGCTCTTCCAGGTCTGGGCCGTGCTGGAGTCGAGCAGGTCGCGCCAGAGCTTGTTGACCAGCTCGATCCCGAGGGGGATGTGTCCCATCATTTCGCCGGGCAGACTCACGCTTTGGGCGAAGCCCGATTCCGGGTAGTTGTTTTCCCAGAGTTTGCCACAGTCGTGGAAGAGGACGCCCGCGAGAAGGAGGTCTTCGTTGAGATCCGGGTAGGCGGTGCAGATCGCGGAGGCGGTTCGCATCATCTGGGCCACGTGTTCCACCAGTCCGCCCCGCCTGGCGTGGTGATTCCGGCGGGCGGCGGCGGCGCGGCGGAATCGTTCCCCGAACTCATCGAGGAACCTGCTGGTGAGAGCCTGCAGGCGTGGATCCGCAAGGGAGGAGCAGGTGGCGACGATATGATCCCAGGCGGCCTGCTGTTTCCGGCAGGTTCCGGGATCGCCACGGAGGAAGTCCTCGATTTCGCCCTCGTCTAGTTTGCGCATCTGCCAGCGCTCGCCGTCGATTCCATACTGATTCTGGATCCAGAGCCCCTCCAGGCGCACGAAGGTGCCGTCGGGGAGCTGGTTCACCTCGGAGAAGTGCGGATGATTGCTCCAGACCTTCAGGGTGAAGTGGCCGGTTGCATCGGTGAGGGTGAGTTCAAGATAGGGATCGCCCTTGCGGGTGGTTTTTTCCAGGCGATCCTGGATCTGGGCCGGGAAGAGGGCCTCTCGCGGGGTTTCGTTGGTGCCCTGTTTCAATTCCGCGATGGTCAGCGAATCCACGGGATTGAGTTAGCAGGTGCCGACGCCCGCTGGCCAGCCCGACCTTTGTCTTTCTTCTCAGCAGAGCCGCAGCATGTCCTTGATGAACTGGCGCCAGAGGAAGAAGAGTCCGCGGAACGAGTAGCGGAAATGCCCGTCACCAGTGAGCTGGATGATGCCCTTGGCAAGATTGTGATCGATCTGTCGTCGCATCTCGTCCTCGATTTCATCTACGACCTCGTCGGGATCGGGAACCCGCAGGTCGTCCTCAGGCACGCGGATGCTGCCGAGGAACTGATGGTGGTCGTGCAGGATCTGGTGGAAGCAGCTGCACTCGCAGGGGACATGGTTCCAGGTGATCTCGGATCCGCATTTGAGAGTGGGAGAGAAAGGGAAATTGGTGGTGCGGAAGATGCGTCCGTCACCGTCCCTGGAGGTGATGCTGATGAACGCAAAGGCGACCTCTTCCTGTTCACAAAGGCAGACAGTGGCGATGGCCCGCTTTTCAGGGTTCCAGAAGATGCGGAAGAACTGTTTCATTCCGGCCCACTCCCATCCGCTGTCAGTGGCGTGCTCGAAGCCCTCTTCGTCCATGGCGTTGACTGCTTCGGCGGCATGGGGGAAGAAGGAGTCCGCCGGAGGAACACGGAAGCGAAGCCGGTTCTCGAGGGGCAGACGGAGACGGCGGATCCGGGTGAGGAGTTCGATCCAGGGAAGGAGAAACCAGGCTGCCACCCCGCAGAGGCCGGCTATCACCGATTGGTTGAAAATGAAGTAGAGGGCGAAGAAACTGGCGACCAGAAAAATGAACGCGCCGAGCTTGCGTGCCGCGAAATGGCGGCAACATCGCAGAGCCATCGCGAGGACGGCCAATCCGGCGACGAGGGCGAGCTTGGACATCAGGAGCGCGCGTGAAGTTGATGGTTGAAATCCGGGAGGCGCGTAGGAACGGGAATGAGGATGGTATGAATGTCGCCTAGTCCTGCCGGGTTTGCCAGTGATGTTTCTGCTTTTTGGGTGATTAATGTCCAGGGATCCAGTCCCGGAGTGTCCAGAAACAGGAACTGTCCGCAGATTTTCATTCCTTGATTTTTCATATATCTCCTAAGCTGTCCGCATGATCGAGCCTTATGAGGACCACTGGCCGGAGATCGATGAGAGTGCCTTTGTGGCGGCCAGTGCGGATCTGATCGGGAGAGTCCGGATCGGAGCAGAAGCCAGCGTGTGGTACAACACGACCCTGCGTGGCGATATCCATGAGGTGGTGGTCGGCCCTCGCTCCAACGTCCAGGACAACGCGGTTCTTCATGTCGAGAGCGACCGTGGGTGTTATCTTGGTGAGCTTGTCACGGTTGGCCACGGTGCGATTGTGCACGCCTGCACGGTCAAGGATGAGGTTCTGGTGGGAATGGGGGCCACCGTGCTGGACGGTGCGGTGATCGGAGAGCGCAGCATTATCGGAGCCAACACCCTGGTCACCATGAACACGGAAATTCCACCCGGTTCTCTTGTTCTCGGTTCGCCTGGCAAGGTGGTGCGTCGACTCAGTGAGGAGGAGCAGGCGGGGATAGGGGTCCGGGCTCAGAAATATGTGGAAAACAGAAGGAAGTTCCTCGCTCGAGAACTGGATCGACAGTAACGTTTGTGTGATGCCGAATCTGGTTCAAGTGGACCCTGTTGCCCTCCTGCCCACCCAGGCTGGATGCGCGGTCTTCCTGGGCAATGGCGAAAAGTCGATCGTGTTCTACATAGAGCCTGCCATCGGGGCCTCCATCAACGACGCCCTCTCCGACCGGCAGCCGCCGCGTCCCCTTACCCACGACCTCTTCAATGATGCGCTCAAAGCCTTTGGAGCGGTGGTGCAGCGGGTCGTGATCGTGAGGGTGGAGGACGATGTCTTTTTTGCGCGCCTCTTCATCGAGGCGGAGAACGAGATCAACGAGAAACTCATCGTGGAACTCGATGCACGTCCCAGTGATTCCATTGCTCTCGCCGTCCGTCAGCAGGCGCCCCTCTATGTCGTTCAGGACGTGTGGGACGGGCTCAAGGATATGACCAGCGTCCTCGAGGAACTTCGGGACAAGGGGATGGAGCTGGAAGGAGGCGACTAGCAGGACTGGCGAGATGTCATGAAGGTGCTGCTGCGCAGAGATCAGAATCCTTGTGACCGTATTTCGGGAGGCCAGGCATGAAACGATACGAGGCGATTGAATTTGCGGACCTTCCGGACCTGGAATGTTGCTGTGGAAATGTGCGGCGCGCCTTTGCCGGGAATGAGAAGAGTCCCGCTTCAGTGCATCTCCTTGAACTGGCTGATGAGCCGACCTGCCACTATCACAGGAAGACGACGGAGATCTACCTCATCCTGGAAGGAGAGGGCTGTCTCGAACTCGATGGTGAACTCGTGCCGGTCAAACCAATGTCCGCTGTCATGATCAAGCCGGGTTGCCGCCATCGCGGCGTGGGGAAGATGAAGATCTACAATATCTCGGTCCCCAGGTTTGATCCGGATGACTTCTTCTGTGATGAAGGGGACGTTGTGACTGGTGGGGAGACGCCGGTGCATTGAATTCCGTCTGTGGCCGGACTGCAGGCAGGGATGAGGGCGATGAATATCTACGAAACCGCCAAGCTTCGCGAAGAGTACCTGCTCTTTCACTATGGGACCCCGGAGCAGATCTGTTCCTGGCCAGGGAGGCCCCGGGAGGCTCTTGGATTTCCGGCCCGGATCGTGGAGCGATTTTCCGGGGGTGAAGTCGCGCGGGCCCTCGACCTCGGTTGTGCGGTGGGGCGATCGGCCTTCGAGCTGTCGCGGACCGCGGCTGAAGTTGTGGCGATAGACTACTCGCAGGCCTTTGTTGATGCGGGGAAGACCATGCAGGCGGCGGGTCGCTGCGAGGTTTCCCGGCTGGAAGAAGCGCACCGCCGGCAATCCATCATGGTGGAGGTCCCCGCCGGGACGCGGCCCGGGCGCATCACTTTTGAACGGGGTGACGCGATGAATCTCAGGGCGGAGCTTGGAGGTTTCGACCGGGTGCTGGCCGCCAATCTCCTGTGCCGTCTGTCGGAGCCCGGTCGCCTGCTGGTTCGCTTGCCGGAACTGGTGAAGTCCGGTGGGGAGCTCATCCTCACCACTCCCTGCACCTGGCTGGAGGAATTCACCCCCGAGGCTCACTGGCCGCCGGGATCGACCCTCGATTGGTTGAAGAGCGAACTGAGCGCCCGGTTCGAGCTCCTTGAGGAACACGATGAACCGTTCCTGATCAGGGAGACGGCGCGTAAGTTCCAGTGGACGGTGGCACTCCTCACGAAGTGGCGCCGCAGGTAGCAGATCCGCAGCCTGTTCTATTTTCCGGCGGTGAAGGCCTGCCAGTGTTCCTCCACCTTTGCGGTGTCGAGGGTGCCCTCATGAAGAATGAGGCGGTAGCGTTGGACCAGGGATTCTCCCTGCTTGAGTTCGTGGTTTCCACTTCCCTTGACCGACTGGTCCCTGAAGGCGCGGATTCCGAAGGGGTTGGCGGTGAGGAGGCCGTAGTTGCGGGCGTGCCACCAGGTGGGATGTCGCAGATTCCGGTTGTGATCGAGAATGGCGATGACCTGCGGGGTGCCCTTGGAGTCGGGGCCATGGTAGGCCACCCAACGGGCCCGCTTGCCCCAGGCGTCGTTGTCCTTCACGCCCTCGCTATTGGTGATCTTACCCTTTGCGACCGCTCCTACGAGTCGCAGGGAAGGGGCGGTGCGGATGGCGAAGCTGCCTTCCTTGGTGTCGCCGAAGGTGACGTTGCCCTTGGCCGGCTTCATCCGTGAAGTCACGTCGATGGTGCGGGTCCTGCCCGCGGTCACGATGTCATATCTGCGTTGCTCGGCCAGCACCGGTTTGCCATCCGCCTCCCAGGAGAGTTCGGCGGTGAAGGACGCCGTTTCGCTGTCCTGTCCCTTCCCGGCGGCCACGACGGCGACGTTCCGGGTCACGATCCTGCAGTCGTCCTTGTGCCAGAAGTCGTGCCCATTGACATTGCCGTGGGTGAACCAGAACCCGGTGTGGTGGGGATGGTCGGATTTCTCCCCGGGAACACCCTCGACGAAAGGATGCTGCCGGGTCAGGTGGGTCCCGGAAGGACTCATGAGGGGATAGAGACAGGGGACGCGGGTTTCGCCGTGGAACTCGGTGAAGAGTTTGCCATCGACCATGACCTTGAGGTTCCTCCCCTCCTCCTTGAGGGTGATGCCAGCCGACAGGGAGGCCGCCGAGAGAAGGGAAAGGGCGAGAGTAAGTTTGGGAATGCGCATGGCTTTGGAGACGACAGTGAAGCAGGGTGCCCGGGCCGGGGGAAGAAGGAATGCAGATTGCTTCCAGGTCCTTTCCGGGCCAACTTGAGGCCCGGAGAGGCGCGTTGGAGCCCCGGAAAATCTCGGAATTGCGAAGGATCGTGATGTTCCCGGGAAGAAGGGGAACGCGGCGGCTTCCCGGCAACTGAGAGACCCAGGTCCCTGCGCCCCATGACGGATACCGAAGAACTCGTCGACGCCTACGGCCAGCCGCTGTATTGTTTTGCCTTCTCGCTGGCCCGGGATGCGGACCGCGCTGCTGGTCTTGTTCAGCAGACTTATGTGATCTGGGAGCGGAAGGGGAGGGAACCCAGGGACCCGGGCAAGGCCAGGACCGGACTCTTTTCGACTCTCTACCGGCAACACCTGGGTCAGGGCAGCCGGAAGACCTGGCCCCCTGAGCGCGCGGCGGGTGATGATGAGGACCGATCCGCCAACCACGAACCGGATCCCGGGAGGGAGCTCCCCCGCACGGTAGAATTGCTGGGCGGACTCACCGCGACGTTCCGGGCACCGCTCACTTTGTTCTACCTTGAGCAGCACAGCTACAAGGAGATCGCCGAGATCCTCGATATCCCGATTGGAACTGTCATGTCCCGTATTTCGCGTGGCAAGGAACAGCTCCGGGGCAGGATGATGGAAGAGCCCGCCAGCGCCCCGGAGACCTTTGTCGACATTCAGCCCGATGCCATGAAACAGCCCAATGGATAGGGAACAGGCACGGTTTGTTCTCCGGAGTTTTCGCCCCGATGGAGCGGACTCCAGGAATTCTGATTTCGAGGAAGCCCTCGCGGTGGCAGCTGATGACCGCGAACTGGGAGAGTGGCTGGTGGTCGAGCGCGAGCAGGACGCCTCCGTTGCCGCCAGCTTGAAGGATCTCGCCATTCCCCCCAGCCTGCGGAGCAGTATCCTGGCCGCTCTCAAGGCCGATGCCGCCGGGAACGAAAGCGGGTCCGGGGTTTCGGGGGAACCCCCCATGGAGAATCTCCCGCACCAGGAATCCTCTCCCGCGGACTCCCTGGTTTCCGAGGCCCCGCCGGAGGAATTGAAGGAGCAGACGCTGACGGTTCTGAAGGTTGAGGTTGCCGGCAGACCGATGGCAGGAGCTGCGACCGGGGGGCAACCAGCCGAGGAGGCGGCGCTGCGGGAGCAGGGCTGGCTGAAGGCGGCGGTGGCGGCAGTCTTGCTCGTGCTGGGCGCCTTTGTGGCCTTTGAGTTGACCGCCAGCAGTTTCGGTTCCAAGGAAGGACAGGGGGAGACCATCCCTCTCAGGGCCTTGGAAGAGCAGACCATCGCGGAGGTCGTGTACCAGGGGATCTTTCCCCTGCAGAGTGGCAGGCTGCAGGAACATCAGGCCTGGCTACGGGAGAACAATGCCCCCGGCTTCGATCTTGCCGAGCTCCCGGGGGGGATCTCGGAAGGCAAGCCGGTCGGTTGCCGCATGTTCATGATGGGTGCCACCAGGGTCTCACATCTGTGTTTCGACAAGGATGGAAGCAGAGTTCATCTTGCCGTCCTTGGTAGCGGGAACCTTGATCCGGAGGATCTCGAGAAGCTCAGGAAGGCCCGCGGGATCCGTTGCCGGCAGTGCCCCAACACCGGGGTTTCGGTGGCTTCCTGGCAGGGGAAGGGCCAGACCTATCTTCTCCTGGGCAAGCTGAAGGAAAAGGAACTGCGGGAGCTCCTCAGGCCGACAGCCGGGGAGTGAGCGTTTCGGGCCCGATCAGGGCTGTGCCCGGGTAACGTTCCAGGTGCCGTCGGCCCGGATTTCAACGGTGACGAACCTCCCTCTGCCGCTCCCCAACCTTGCGGTAGTGGTCCCCTCGGCGATACGAGTGATCGCACCGCTGCCGGTGACCGGGAATCCATTGTCCTCCCAGGGAAAAAACACGCTGAGGAATTGCACCGTCTGCCCGGCCTCGACGGGCCGGTGTCCGTAGACCGTCACGTTCGGTGCGAGGTCCTGCGAGCTCCTTTGCTTGAGCCTGCCGAAACGCATGGCTTCGTCCTGGTGGATCGTAAGCAGGAGGCGATAGCGCTTCTCCTGCCACCAGGCGTGCTCGAAGGCGCGGGCATCGAACCAGTTCTCCTTCTGTTCGCCATCCCGCTGTTCCTTCTGCGGAGCCAGGTGCCAAACTGGTCCGGCGTGGTAGTTCCTGCCAAGGGCACTACCGGCGGTGTATTCGTCCGCGACGATCAGATTTCCTTCGCGCGTGAGGACGGTCCGGCGGATCCACTTGCTACCAGGTCCGTAGTAGTCAGTCCATCCGAACTGGCCGAACGAGTCGCCGGCCTCGTTGTTCTCTGCCTTGAGGAGACCGGGCAGCAACTTGATGGCATCCTTGCGGATAAAGTCGCCGTCACCGGCGCGGTCGGGATGTGCCGGAAAGGGATGCTTTTTGTTGAGGACGAGCAGAACGTCCAGGCTCTCTTCGCCCGTGCCACCGCCTTTGGGCAGCATGCTGTACTTGCCGGAGCTGTGGAGGAACTTGGCGCCGTGCGCGACGTACTCGTAGAGCTGGCCTGAAAGGCTATCCAGGTGGGCGTCCTTGTGGGGGTAGAGGAAGTAGGAGGCGAAGGGGCTGCCCGCCTCGCGGCTCGCTTCGAGATAGAGGCGCTCCGGAATCTTGTGTGCCAGGGAGCTGAGAAGACCGATGCGAGCCTTGCCCTCCGGGACTTTTGCGGAGAGGTCGCGCTCTTTGAACCACGCAAAGCGGCGGTCGCAGGCCTGCTGGTAGGCGAGGGTGACCTTTTCTTTGCCCGGCGGGTGGCCGCCCAAGGCGGACTGTTCCGCGGCCCAGAGGTACTCCCGATTCTTGTAGTGTTGCGCCATGCGGTACCAAAAGTGTCCGTCTCGTCCCGGTGTCTCCACCCGGTAGTTGCCGACGTTCCAGGGGTCGGCGTAGAGGGCGGCGCGATCGGTGAAGACGGGCGAGCCGCAATTCGGTCCGCCGCGCACCCCGCCGCCGTGCACGAAGCCAAGGACTCGTCCCCCGACGGCGTTGATGAGCTTGGACTCCTTGTGAAGCCAGCCCATCGCTTCCGCGATATCGATCATTCCGTGCAGGAAGATCGGGCCGTAGGGAAAATAGTTCCACTCCCTCCAGTCGCCGTAGTCGGCTAGGTGCCTCCAGATGCGGTTGATCCAGTCCCGGGCCTCCTTGGCCTGGGGGGCGTCGGGGAAGAGCTTCAGGGCCATCGCGATTCCGCCCGCGTTGCCGTAGGAGTGGTTATTGGCGCTCTGTGATCCCTTTTTGAAATCGAGGAAGCGACTGCTCATGCTCTGGTGGACGATTTTGCGGAATCGCTTCTTCTCTTCCGCGGTGAGCATGTTCTGGCTGACCAGTTCCTCGTAGATGCGCATGCGCGCGGCTCCACCCCAGCCACCGTGATAGCCGCCGCCGTGATAATCGCGTTTCAGGGTTGCTCCATCCGGCAACTTGCGTTCCGTCTTGCTGCCCGGGGCGGTGGTGACGAAGTAGATGAACATGAGGTCCCCTTCGCCTCGCGCTTCCAGCCGGGCATGCCAGTCGAGGATGAGGGCCCGGAAGACCGCCTGCAGGATGAGAATTTCATTCCGGTTCCTGCGCCCATTGTCGACATGGCGGGCGCGCAGGCGGTCCCATGTCCACCAGCCCCGCGAAAAGGAGTAGCCCTCCCGCTGCGAGAGGTCCTTGCGCAGGGCTGCCGCCATGGCCTTGATGTCCGCGACATCCTCATAGCTGGGACGGGGGTGACCGGTGGCCAGTTGCTGCTCGGCGTCGGTCAGTCCGGCTGCCTGGACCAGGGAGAGCCTCAGCAGGACGGCAGCGAAAAGGAGGCCGGGGAATTTCATCAGAAGGATTCCAGTCTGCAGGGGGGATGGGAGCTGACGACAAAAAAGAAGCGCGATCCGGGGACCGCGCTTCCTGAAAGTTGCATCGGGTGTCCCGCAACCGCGGGCCATCGGGCTAGCTTCCGCCACCACCCACCCGCTCAAGGAGCTTGGCGCGTTCGGCCTTGATCTCTTCGGGCAGTTTGTCGCCGATCTTATCGAGGAATTCCTCCTGGGTTTCCAGCTCGCGCTGCCATTCCCCGGGGTCGAGATTCATGAGGGTGTTCCAGTCGTCCTCGGAGAAGTCGAGGCCATCGAGGTTGAGTTCACCGAACCGGGGGACGGTGCCCACGAATTCCTCCTTGCCTTCCACCGTGCCGTCGGCCCGCTTGAGGATCCACTCGAGGACGCGCATGTTCTGGCCGAAGCCGGGCCAGAGCCAGTTGCCCTCGGGATCCTTGCGGAACCAGTTGACGTGGAAGATGGAGGGAAGGTTCTCGACCTTGCTCGCGATGTCGATCCAGAGCTGGAGGTAATCTCCGACATGGTGGCCGCAGAAGGGAAGCATGGCCATGGGGTCGCGGCGGACCTGGCCGGCTCCGCCCGCGGCCGCGGCCGTCATCTCGGATCCCATTACCGAACCAATGAAGGTGCCGTGGTTCCAGTTGTGGGCCTGGAAGACAAGCGGCATGGTGGTGGCCCGACGACCACCGAAGACGAAGGCATCGATGGCTACCCCGTCGGGGTTCTGCCACTCGGGGTCGATGACCGGACACTGGGAAGCGGGGGCGGTGAAACGGGCATTGGGATGGGAGGAGGGCCCTTCGCTTTCCGGGGTCCAGTCGTTGCCCTTCCAGTCGATGAGGTGGGCTGGCGGCTCCGGGGTCATGTCCTCCCACCAGACGTCGCCGTCATCGGTGAGGGCCACATTAGTGAAGATGCTGTTCTCCTTGAGAGAATCCATGGCGTTGGGATTGGTCTCGTAGGAGGTCATGGGAGCCACCCCGAAGTAACCGGCCTCGGGATTGATGGCGTGGAGCTTCCCGTCCTCGTGGGGCCAGAGCCAGGCGATGTCGTCGCCGACGCAGGTGATCTTCCATCCCTCATAGCCGGCCGGGGGAACGAGCATGGCCAAGTTGGTCTTGCCGCAGGCGCTGGGGAAGGCCGCAGTGACGTAGCGTTTCTCGCCCTCGGGGGATTCAAGGCCCAGGATCAGCATGTGCTCTGCCATCCAGCCATTCCTCTTGGCAATGGTGGAGGCGATGCGGAGGGCGAGACACTTCTTGCCCAGGAGGGCGTTGCCGCCGTATCCGGAACCGAAGGAGTGGATCTCCTGGGTTTCCGGGAAGTGCACGATGTATTTTTCATCGTTGCACGGCCAGGTGACATCCTCCTGGCCCTCCGTAAGCGGGGCGCCCACCGAGTGGAGACAGGGGACGAAGGTGCCGTGTCCATCGCGGCCGAGATTGACGGCCCCGGAGGCCTCGTCCTCGAGACGCTTGAGTACTTCGCTTCCGATCTTGGCCATGATGCGCATGTTGACCACCACGTAGGCGCTGTCGGAAATCTCGATTCCGATCTTGGCAAAGGGAGAATCGAGGGGGCCCATGCAGAACGGAATGACATACATGGTCCGGCCCTTCATGCACCCGTCGAAGAACCCCTTGAGCGTCTCGCGCATCTCGACGGGATCGGCCCAGTTGTTGGTCGGCCCCGCATCTTCCTCCTGTTCGGAGCAGATGAAGGTACGGTCTTCCACGCGCGCCACGTCGCTCGGACTGGAACGGGCCAGGAAGCTGTTGGGGCGTTTCTCGGGATTGAGCCGGGTGAAGGTGCCGGCATCCACCAGGAGCTGGGTCAGTTCGTTCCACTCGGCCTGTGAACCGTCCGACCAGCGGACGCTGGATGGCTGACAGAGGGCAATCATTTCGTTCACCCAGTCGAGGAGGCCCTGATGGCTTGTTGGTGCGTCGGACATGGCGCGCGAATTACATTAAAATGCCTTTTTTGCAAGGGCAGGCATGTTCTTTTCGCAACGGATTTCTGTTGGCTCCCCGCAGGATTGGCCTGATTTGAGGGGTTCGGCCGGGGCTGGAGCAGACCAATTGGAGGGGTTGCTTGGCTTGAGGAGGCGGGGAAGGGGTGCTAGGGGTGCGGAACGCAGATGGGATATGCTGACCGCGATTACTTTCGGGAGGGTGCCGCCCGGCGGCCCCCGGGGCGACTGGCGGGCGCGCCGGTGGTCAAGTGGCTTCTTTTCCTGAATATCGGGGTGTTTCTGGTGGGCATCTTCCTTAATTGGGCGGTCACTTTTGGGCAATTAGGAGCGTTCACCATTCGGGAAGGCCTGTTCGGGTTCCAGGTATGGAGGCTGATCACCTTCCAGTTCCTGCACGCAAACCTCGGGCACCTCCTCTTCAATTCGATTGCGATCTACTTTTTCGGAGCCTTCGTGGAGCAGCAACTGCGCAGCCGCGCCTTCCTCGTCTTCTACCTTCTCTGTGGCGTGGCCGGGGCCCTGGGTTACGCCACCTTGGTGTCCGTCTCCAATGCTTACGATGACGTGGGGGTAGTAGGGGCTTCGGCTGGAATCTTCGGGATCCTGGCAGTTGCCGCGATGATTGCACCGGATATGCGGGTTCAACTGCTCTTTCCCCCCGTGACTCTCACCATGCGGCTCCTGGCAATTCTCATGCTCGCATACGGCGTGCTCGTCGTGCTGGCGGGAGGACCCAATGCGGGAGGCGAAGCGGGCCACCTCGGCGGTGCGCTGGCCGGGTTTCTCCTGTGGAAGATTCCCGTGTTGCGTGGGCTGCTGGGACGTCCCGGGCGTTCAGGGGGAGGCGACTCGAAGAAGCGTCCGGCCTTCCAGATCCGGATCGCGAAGAGAGGAAAGGTCTACCAGAAGAAATTGCGGCCACAGTCGACGATCACGCAGCTGGAGTCCAGCGAGGTGGATCGCATCCTCGACAAGATCAACGAGCACGGTCTGCAGTCGCTTACCGGGGAGGAGCGTGAGCTTCTCGCCCGGGCCGGAAAGAAGTGAGGGCCACAGAACGAACCACATCGGTCGGTCTGCGGAGGGATCGCCTGTTTTAGGACTCCCCTTCCCCCTCACTTTGACTTTCACTCTTCCCGTGACCGACGAGGAGATGATCAACTGTGCCGAGCCGGGGCGTCAGATGGAGAGGTTGCGGGCCATCATGCACCGGTTGCGGGCGCCGGGGGGCTGTCCCTGGGATGCGGAGCAAACGCACGCCAGCCTGGTCTCCAATCTGATTGAGGAGGCCTACGAGACGGTCGATGCCATCCGGCGCGAGGACTGGGTGCACCTGGAGGAGGAACTGGGGGACCTGCTCCTGCAGGTTGTTTTCCACAGCGAGCTGACGGAGGAGGAGGGACGCTGCAATTTCGATGATGTCGCCAGGGGAGTATGCGACAAGCTGGTGCGGAGGCACCCCCACGTTTACGGGGACGGGAAGGCGCGGGATACCAGCGCGGTGCTGAGTCGCTGGGAGGAAATCAAGCGCGAGGAGAAGGGCGCGGATGCCGAGCCCTACCTGTATGGAGTGGGCAAGGGGCTGCCGGCCCTTCTGCGGGCGGCCAAACTGCAGAAGAAGGCCGGCAAGGTGGACTTTGACTGGCCGGATGTGAGCGGGGTCCTCGGGAAGGTTGAAGAAGAGCTGGCGGAGGTGAAGGCCGAGCTGCCGTCACCAGGCGGGGAAGTGACCCCTGCCCTGGAGTGCGAGGTGGGAGATCTCCTCTTTGCGGTGGTGAACCTGGCTCGCAAGCTGGGAATCGATCCGGAGGTGGCTCTGGAGGGGACCAATGTGAAATTCGAGGAGCGCTTCGCGGCCATGGAGCAGGAGCTACAGGAGCGGGGAAGCTCCCTGGAGGAGGCGAGCCTGGACGAGATGGAGGAGGGCTGGGTGCGCGCGAAGGGGCCGGGGGCGTCCGCGTAGCATCAGGGGACCTGCTTCTTTTCGCGGAAGGACTGGATGATCCCGAGGGCTCCCTGCTGCAGCTTCGGGGTGAGGGGCCGGGGCAGGGCCGCCTGCATGATGATGACCGAGTTCCTGGCGTCGATGAGGACGAGGTAGTAGGTGAACTTGACGATCTGGTCCTGGTAGCTGGCCTCGATCGGGACCACGGCAAAGATCGCGGGCTTGCCGTCGAAATTATCCTGCTTCTGGGATTTTACTTCCGCACTCACCTTGAGCCCCGCCTTTCGGATGGCCTTGACCCGTTCTGCGAGGGTGCCTTCCAGATTGGCCCGGTGATCCTTGGCCACCGGCAGCTGATAGATGGAGAAGGACCCCTCCCCGCCTGGCGCATCACGGTAGAGGATGGCCCCGTCATCGGGTCCCTTGCCCTTTTTCCAGTCGGCAGGGATATCGACCGAGAAGCGTTCCCTCGCGAAGGTGACCTTCCCGGCCTGGAGGACAGCGCCCGGGGAGAGGGTCAGCAGGACCAGGACCAGCTGCCGCAGGGAGGGAAGAATCATTCCCCAGTCTCTACGGGTGCCGGGAAAGGAAGGCCAGCATAATCAGGAGCGGATGCGGCGGCAACCGGGGGCTTGTTGCGGGAATGAAAAAGCCCCGCGGGAAGGCGGGGCTTGCAGGAGCGTTGGTTGCGATCCCCGGTTTCTATTCACCAAGGGCGTAGCGCACAAAGCGGCGGATGGAGAGGGTGTCGCCAATGTCCCCGCCCTTCGCTTCGAGGAGCTTGCCCACGGTGATATCGGGATCCTTCACGAAGGCCTGCTCCAGGAGACAGCGCTCGGAGTAGAACTTGCCGAGCTTGCCCTCGATGATCTTCTCAAGGATTTCGGGCGGTTTGCCGCTGTCTGCCATTTGCTTGCGGAACAGGTCCTTCTCGGACTCGATGAGGTCGGAGGGGATGTCGTCGCGGGTGATCCCGGCCGGGGAAAGGGCCGCGATGTGGAGGGTGAGATCCTTGACCAGGCTGCGGAATTCCTCGTTGGCGGTGCTACCGTCATTTTCACAACCCACTTCCACCAGCACGCCGACCTTGCCGCCAAGGTGAATATAGGAGGCCACCAAACCGGAGTCCTCCATGTCGTAGCGGGTCAGGCGCCGGAATTGCAGGTTCTCGCCCAGCTCGATGACCTTGGCCTTCACGAAGCCCTCAATTGTATCCTCGCCGTGAGAGACGGCGTTGGCGGTTTCGAGATCGGTCGCACCGGAGGCCGCGACGGTTTCGACCAGTTCTCCCACGAAGCTCTGGAAGTTTTCGTTCTTGGCCACGAAGTCGGTTTCGCAGTTCACCTCGGCAAGGATGCCGTGCTTGGAATCGGAATCAATATGGGCGGTGACCACGCCTTCCTTGGCGGCCCGGTCGGCCTTCTTGGCCGCCTTGATGGCTCCTGCTTCACGGAGTTTCTTGATGGCCGCTTCGATGTCGCCATCGGTTTCCTGAAGGGCCCTCTTGCACTCCATCATTCCCGCGTTGGTGCGGTCGCGGAGCTCCTTTACTTGGGATGCGGTGATAGACATGGGGGAGATGGGATTGGTGATTTGTGCTCGGTCGTTGGGGTGCGCCGGCAGCGCACCCGATCACGGTTAACCGACAGGGTGAGACCGGTTAGCCCTTGGTGGCCACCACGATGGAGTCGACCAGGTTCTGCAGGACGATACGGACGGAACGGATGGAGTCGTCGTTGGCAGGGATGGGATAGTCGATCACGCTGGGATCGCCATTGGTATCCACGATCCCGATGATGGGGATCTTGAGCCGGCGGGCTTCCGCCACCGCAATGGATTCCTTGGCGGTGTCCACGATGACGAGGGCCTGGGGCGGCTTTTCCATGTCGCGCACACCCTGGAGGTTGCGCAGGAGCTTGTTCTTTTCGCGGTTGAGGGCGGCCAGTTCCTTTTTCGACATGGCCTTGTACTCGGGAGCCTTTTCGATACCCTCAAGATACTTGAGGCGTTCCACCGACTGCCGGATGGTGGCCAGGTTGGTGAGGGTGCCGCCGAGCCAGCGGTGGTTGACGTAGTATTGCCCGGAGGCCTCGGCCGCTTCGCGCACCGCTTCCTGGGCCTGCTGTTTGCAGCCCACAAAGAGGATCTTGCGTTTCTTCCCGTCCAGTTCGGTGATGAAGTCGGAGGCCTTGTCGAGACAGCGTACGGTCTCCTCGAGGTTGATGATGTGGATGCCACCCTTGTCCTTCATGAGGTAGGGGCGCATCCCGGGATTCCACTTGCGGGTCTGGTGTCCGTAATGGACACCCGCATCCACCATTTCCTTAACGAGTTCGTTGATCATTCTGATGTCCTCCGTTGATTCACAGAGGCTCTGTTGTCTGGAGGGCCCGCCGCAGGATTGATTCCTTCGGCTCTCCGTTGTTTTTCGGCGGCGCGGGGAAGGGGCGGGCGAATTAGGCAATTGCGTTCCGATTGGCAAGGATATTCCCTTAATTTACAGCCTTGGGAGGGGACGGACAGTGCAGTCTCCGGGGAGAACGGAAGAGCCGAACAGGTCCGATTCCAGTCTGTATTCAAGTTGCCAGACCCTGTAGACTGAAGGCATGACGGAGCGGGAGCAGGCCGCGGATCATCTCAAGGTGATTCGGTCCTTGATGGAGCGGACAACGGTCTACCGCACAATTTCCTGGCCCACAGCCCTGTTTGGGGGCTCGCTGGCGGTTCTTTTGGCGGTCCTCCTCTTTCTCCGGGAGAAGGCGGCCATCCTGGAGGGGACGGTGGGAGAAAAGGGGATCTCGGAAGGCTCCTGGGTCACCTGCTGGATGGTTGCCCTCATTCTGACCACGTTTTTCAATGTCATGCTGGTCTCCCAAAAGTCCAAACGGGAAGGGCGTCCGTTCTTCTCGCCCGGCCTCAAGATGGCGCTGCGGGCCTTTGTCCCACCCATGCTGGCCGGCGGAGTCCTTGGAATTGCGCTGACGCTGAAGGCGGATGCGGCGGCCGCGGCAGGGGCCTCGGTCTGGGTGACCTGTTACGGGTTGGCCCTGCTGGCCACGCGGGGACTGGCCCCGGCTTCCATTCCACGGTTGGGGCTGGCCTTCCTCATCGCGGGCCTCGCAGCCTTCCTCTATTCGTGGAGTGATGGAGCCAATCCGCTGCCTGTCATGGGAACCCCGGAGCGAATGGAGAGCTTGATGCTGGAAGCCAACCTGATCATGGGATTCTGCTTCGGATTCTTCCATCTCGTATACGGGGTGATTGTGATGAGGATCAGCAAGGAGGAAGACGGAGGATCGGGAGACGGGGAATCCTGAGAGCGTCGCTCCGGCGCGATTCGGCAATGGCATGATTGATTTTTCCAAGCTCGACCGGGTCATCCACGAGAAGGGTCGGCTCGGGATTGTCACCCTGCTGGCCTCGCGGGGAGAGTCCTGGACCTTCCAGGACCTCAAGGCCGGGCTGCAGATGAGTGACGGGAATCTCAGCACTCATCTCCGAACCCTCGAGAAGGCCGGATATGTGGATTCCAGGAAAGTGGGAGGGCGGGGACGTCCCCAGACCCACTATCAACTGACCCGCGCCGGACGGAAGACCTTTGAATCCTACCTCTCGGTCCTGGAGGAGATCGTTGACCTGGGGAAGTAGTTTTCGCAGGGCAGGGGCGGGGCTTTCACGGCATCTTCGGGGCGAGGTCGTTTTTCTCTCACATTTGTCGAACGATTTTCGCCGCCGTTGGTCTCACTTTGTGGCGCAAAGTAAAACAGAGACTCAAAATGGAAAGAATCGTTATTGCCGTTGTGACCTTGGGAGCCTTTGCCTGCCTGGCTGCCATAACCCTCGAGGACTTTGGACCTGAGGTGCTCAACAAGGCTTTATGGCCCCTCGTCACAGTGGTGGGAGCAGGGCTCATCGCCCTTGCCACAACCTGTCGGAATGGGGCGCCATGCCACGGGATTGATCACGAGGATGGAGCGCATCCTGAGAATTAGCGAGTGATTGACCCTGATCAACTGGACGCCGCGTTCTCGATCCGGGCCTTGTTTCCTCCGGGCGATTTCAAGATCCGATGAAAATGTATCATAGCAAGAGGATGTGCCTGTTGGGGTTGGTGCTTTGCCTGCCCGTGCTCCTGATTGGTTGTATTGATGTTGGTGGAGACCGGGAGCATGACGAGGTGGAGATTCTCAGTGAAAAGAAATCACCCAACGGGAAATACGTCGCCACGAGTTTCTCCTGCTCCGGAGGAGGGGCCGCAGGTTACTTCTATTACAATGCCAACCTGCGCAAGGCGGGCGAGGAATTGGATCAACTGGATGTTCTGATGGGCCAGCACAAGGATTGGAAGGCCTTCACGGACATTGAGGTGCGCTGGATCGACGACAACAACCTCGAGGTCTCCTGCAAACAGAATGATTCACCCGAATACAGGGAGAACAACGCAGTCAAGGTGGAATCCCGGCACGGCATCAAGATTCATTATAAAGTCAAAAAAGAAGATCTGCGAAAATGACGAAACGTATTATCTCAATATGGACGAGCCTTTTGCTGGCCCAGTTTTCTCATGCTGACGAAGCGGCCTCGGACCGTAGGAAAGTCGAGTTCTTTGAGAAGCTTTATAAGACCAGGATCGAAGGAGTTAAGCCTCTCGAGGAATATCCGGATCCTGACCAGTTCTATTCCGCCATCGCCCGGCAAGTGGGGATTCCGAAGAAAGCATTTGATGCGGTCGAAAAGAGGTTTGGTTGGAAGCAAAACGACGAATTTTTTCTAGCTGCCGTGGTCAAAGGCGGAGGGGATGCGGATGATTGGGGAATCATGGTCACTAAATTCCCAACTGGCTTGAAAACCGCAAAATCCATCGAAGAAAAGAAAAAGTTGCTGAAGGCAATGGAAATGAAATTTGTTGTCATTCACTACGATGGGACCATTTCGTTCCCAAAAGAGAAAAAGGAAGAGCCTGACGCACCCGAAAAAGAACGCCCAGAAACTGGCCATGTTCACCCGAGGAAAGGCCAAGCCCAAAAACCTTAAAGGAGGGACTTCAGCCTGAGGATGAAACCACAATTTCGAATCCTGGTGGCCCGGCACCACGGGATGTGCTTTGGCGTGCGTGACGCCCTGGCGGCGACCGAGAAGGTGGCCTCCCGGCGCCCGGCCACGATCCTGGGAGAGCTGGTGCATAACGAAGTGGTGCGGCAGCGGCTCACCACATTAGGAGCCCGGGAGGGAAGACTTGAGGCGGCTGGTGCCCCCACCCCGGATGTCATCGTGACCGCTCACGGAGCGGCGGACCGGGATCGCAAGCGCTGGAAGGATGCGGGTTACCGGGTGACCGACACGACCTGTCCCTTGGTCCGCAGGGCACATGGGGCCCTTTGCCGGCTGGTCCTGGAGGGATATACGCCGATCGTGATAGGGAAGCAGGGCCATGTGGAAGTAAGTGGATTGACGGGGGATTTCTCAGGGGCCCACGTGGTGTTGAGCGATCCGGAGGTAGCGGCCCTGCCTTTTTCGGAACGATTCGGGGTGGTGGCCCAGACCACGCAGCCGATCGAGCGGGTGGAGGATCTGCTGGAGAAGATCCGGCGGCGTCATCCCACTGCCGAGGTGGTATTCAAGGACACCGTCTGCCAGCCTACCAGGGAGCGGCAGAAGGCCCTCGATCAACTCTGTGAAGTGGCTGAGTTTGTCCTGGTGGTAGGCGGGCACAATTCCAACAACTCGTTACAACTCGTTGAGAAGGCCCGCCGGCGGGGTTGCCGGGCCGAACGGGTGACCCGGTCCGCCGAGATCCAGGAGCACTGGCTTGCCGGGGTGCGGGCGGTGGGGGTCACTGCGGGAACGTCCACTCTCAAGGAGAGCGTGGAGGGGGTGTTGCGCCACTTGGAGAGACTTGGGGGAAGACGAATGGCCTCGTTTCAGCGCACCCGGGAGCCCGTGAAATCTCTGCTCTGACTCTACCCGCATTCCCCCTAGGGATGAGCTTCTCCTGATTGGTGGCACACTGTAACAGCGTTTTCGTCATGGATCAGACAATAATAGGCACCATTCGACCGGAATACCTTGAGGCCGTCGAGGCCGCGCGTTTGAACCTTTGGCTAATTCCCCTTCTCCTTGCAGCACCTCTCTTGGTGCTAGTTCCTGTACTACGGCGATGGCATTGGGCCGTAATCACCGGCCTTACCCTGATCGCCGCGGTCGCAACCTGGTTCTCTTATTACGGCTGGTCCGAGACTAGCCGGAGAACAATAGAGGCACTCGCGGTGACCGATGCCGAGAGGGCGGAAGCTGCGTCAGACACGGATGCGGTTTTCGAGCCAATTTTTCTCGGCACACCGTTCGCCGTATTCTACTCCGCAATTTGGTGCGGCATTGCATACGCGCGGAGATCGGCGGGCAGCTGCGGGGATACCGCGATCTGCCACGCCTCGTAGGGGAACCGACAACCGAGACCATGAGCTTCCTCCTTTCAAGAGTTGAGGACGGAGGATCGTAAGTCCTGCCGGAGGGAGTAATCCCTCTTTTCCTGCAACTTTTCCAGTGGCGGTGAGTTTCTGTTATGAACGAAGGACTGAAAAATCCCTTTGATCCGCAGCAGTAATTGGCAAAGAATGGCAGGTCTCTGACGTTTACCTCACGATGAAGCCGCCGTTCCTTTTCCTTCTCGTCCTGCTGACGCTCCCCGTATCGAGCGAGCCGGAGAAACTGAGTGTCCTCGACGTGCAACTCCTGCTCGACAAGATCAAGGAGCTGCGGGAGGGCTCGCAGAAGCGCATCGGGGCCCGTTATACGACTGCTCACTCCGCCTTTCGGGCGGCCATTCAAAGTGACGCTGCTGCGCATGCTCTTTTTGTGAATTGTACCGAGAAGGTGCAGTTTGAGGACAAGCAGAAGAGCGGCAGTGACTTCCGGGACTGGAAGCGGCGCCACAAGGAGCGGACCGACACCCCGGCCTTCCGCCGTGCCCTGCGTCACCAGTTGAACTGGCTCCTGCTTACGCTCCAGGCTGCCTCGGAGCCAAAGGAACGGGATCAGATCTGGTCCAAGGCCCTCGATCATATCGACACTATCTTGAAGGATGCCAAGGACCTTGAGGGCTCGCAGAACCTGCTCCGCCAGAACGTGCTCGATACCGTTTTCGCCGAGGCCTACTCGGTCGACAACATTGACATAACCGACTGGCCAACCTCTCCCTTGCAGCTGGATGCGGTTTACGAGGGACTGGTTCTGCCCTCCCTGCGCCAGGTGAAGACCCTGGGCCAGCTTGAGCAGGCCTGGGAAAGGCGCATTCTTCACGAAGGGACCATGATCGAGATCTGGAACAAGCCGAGGAAGGGCCTGGGGCGTCCGGAGCACTCGGCTCCCATGGAGAAGTTCCTCGAAGTCCGCCGGCCGCAACTTCAGTGGCAGAAGGAATTGGATCTCTTCCAGGTGGGAGACCAGAAGGGAGCCTCGCTGCGCATGCTGAAGCACCTTGAAACCTATCCCTCCCATCGTGATATTGCGACTTGGATCGCAGAATTCCAGGCGGCGGTGAAGGGGCAGATTGCCCTGCCCCCGCCGACCGAGGAATCGGAGGCTCCGGAGGAGGGGGCAGGGTCCGGGGAGGAACCGGGGAATGCCCCCTAGGTGATCCCGGCGAGCCGGCACCCCTGTAAGATCCCCGGTCAGCGGCGCTTCTGTGCCCGGGGATCGGGAGCTTCAGTGGCCTCCACCTTACAGTCCCTGAGGTAGGCGAAATACTGCCCGTCAATCAACTCAAAGGCCACCTTGCCCCTGGCCGTCACCCAGCTCTTCTCAGGCAGTGTTGGAAGGGGGCCCCCAAACTGCAGGGGCACTCCGAGCACCTGGGCATCGGCGGCACAGCAGGTCATGATCACGCGGTAGAGGCGCTTGCGGTTGTCGTCGGGATTGAGGTCGGGTTCCTCCTCGATGAGTCGTCCCTCAAGCTGGGCGGGTAAACCCTCGTAGATCTTCATGATCTTCTCGTCGCCCGCCGACCAGTAGAGTTCGGTGAACTGTAGCAGGAAATTCCCTTCCCCGGTCCTGGGGGTGCGCTTCTCAAGAAGCTCGCGGGTGAACTCGGCATTGTAGTTGGAGTAGAGGGAACGCAGGGTGCGCTGCTTGTAGAGCCCTTTCCAGCGGAGGGCCTCCTTGGAATATTCGTGCTTGGTAAAGCCGGTGCAGAGGATGACCGGGAGAATCATGAGGCAGAGCGCGGCGACCGGATTCTGCTCGTGGTGGGCGTGGTCCGGTTCGTGGTCGTCGTTCTCCCCGTGTTCATGGCTGTGATCGTGTCCACAGCCCACCTGGCGGTTGGCATGAAGGAGGTTGAAGAGGCCGAGGACCATCATGGCCAGTCCCCCGATGAGAGCGATCAGATGAAAGGACTCGTTGAGGTATCTGTCGATGAGGCCCCGGGCGTAGAAATAGACCGGCACGGTCCCCCACGCGATGGTGGCGAGGCTGGCAACGATCTGGTTGAAGGTGGTTTTCTTCACGAGCGAGGGGAGATCCTATTCTTCCATCCGTTGGGAGAAGGGAGGATCATTCTGTTTCTCCAGTTTTTCAAACAGCGGTTCCACCGCCACACTGAGGACGTTGATGGCGATGAAAAGGCCGACGGCAAGGGCCAGGATGAACCTGCGGGAAAGGATGGTGCTGTAGAGGAAGAGAAGTTTCACGTCCATCATGGGGCCGAAGACGAGGAAGGCGAGACGGGCGCCCTGACCGAAGGCGTCCAGGGTGGCAGCAATGAAGGCATCCGAGGTGCTGCAGAGGCTGAGCAGGAAGGCGAGACCCATGAGGGCTGCGGGGGCGCCCCAGGTGCTTTCAGCGGTACCGTCGATGTAGTCACGCAGGGGGATGGTCTCCTGGTCGACGGGGGGCGGGGTGTTGACGATGGCGACGATGGTGATTCCAATCACAAAGTAGATTCCCACGTCGACGAAGTCGCGCATGGCGGCCCGGAGGGCCATGATAAGCCGGTTCCCCCTGTCCTCGTCTTCATGGTCGTGGTCATG
>DLRK01000049.1:0-47215 GCA_002501065.1 Akkermansiaceae bacterium UBA7890 | reverse complement strand
GGTCGTGGTCGTGGTCGTGGTCGCCTGCGCGCCGGGCCTCCACCTCCTCGATCTCCCTGGCGATGCGGGGCTTCAGGATGCGGCGGACATTCAGGCGCAGGAGGATGAGCCCCACCATGACCGCGATGACATAGCCGAAGAGGAGACGCGATCCGGCCATTTCGAGGGGGATCTTCTTGAAGGCACTGTAGGTGCTGAGGAAGGTGACCGGGTTGACGATGGGCGCGGCCAGCATGTAGGTGATGGCACAGGCGGGAGGCAGGCCTTTCTTGACCAGGCGTCGGATAACGGGGACGACCGCGCATTCACAGACTGGGAAGATGATGCCCAGCATCCCGCTCATCATGACCGCCAGTGAGCGGTTGCGGGGGAGAATCCTGTCCATCGCCCCGGAGGGCAGGTAGACATCGATGAAGCCGCTGATGATCGTTCCAAGCAGGATGAAGGGCGCGCCCTCCACCAGGATGGAAAGGAAGAGAAAGGAGAAATCCGGCAGCCAGGTTTCGAAGAACACAGCGCGGAGATGAAAGGTGGTGGGGAGGAGTTTGCGAGAATTTTCTGGGTCCCGTCCGGTGCCGGCAGTGGCGGGCAGGGGCTACCACCAGTTGCGGCAGCAACCCTAGGGGAGGGTGAAGGCAGGAAACTGCTGGGTCCTGTGATCGTAGGGTCCGTCCCCCAGACCGACGATGCGGCAGGAGATTTCTCCGGCCGCGAAGACTTCCCGGGCGAGTTCGGGGCTGATGCAGCAGAAGGTGGCCAGGGGGTCACTCTGCACGGCGGTGGGGGCGACTACCGTGGCGGCGATGCGCCGGGTGAGGCCGAGGCCCGTAGCGGGATCGATGATGTGCGAGTAGCGCGTTCCCTCGATTTCCACGTAACGCTCGAGATCCCCGGAGGTGGAGACAGCACAATTGGAGACCTGGATTATCTGCTCGAGGTCGGCCCCTAGGGTCCTGATGCCGACCGCCCAGCCGATCCGGCCGGGGGGTGGGGCTCCCAGCCGGACATCGCCCGCCACCGCCACCATGGCGGAGGGAATCCCCCGGGCGGTGATCGTGCTGAGCATCTCGTCGGCGGCATATCCCTTGGCGATCCCGCCGAGATCAAAGAGGAGGTTTTCGTCCTTCACGATGACCACGTGATTCTCAAGCTCGACCTCGAACTTCTTCCATCCCGCGGCCTGGCGCGCTTTCTCCAGGAGCACGGGATCGGGAAGTTCCTTCTTTCGCTTCGACCTGCGCCAGAGCTTGGTGAAGCCACCCAGGGTGGGGTCAAAGGAGCCTTCGGTGAGCTCAGCGGTGGCTCGGGCGTGGGCGAGGACGGCAGCCAGGGTCCCGGAGACTGGAACAGGGCGGTTGATGGGCTGGCGGCAGAGCCTCATGATTTCGCTCTCGGGATTATAGTCGCTGCAGATGGCGCTGATCTCCTCGGCCCGCTGGAAGGCGGCCTCGATGGCGGCCTTCCCCTTTTCCACGTCCCCAACATGCACCACGATGCGCGCAGTAGTGCCCATGAGGGGCCGTTCGCCGGAGTCAATTTCAGTCAGTTCGAGCGGCTTGTTTCGTTGTCCTCTCCCAATGCGGTTCTTGAACCCGGAACCGACCCATAGCAGTCCGACCCCGAGAGCAAGCAGCGTCAGCCCCAGGAAAAACCTTTTGGCATTCCTGCGGGGACGGGATATGGGTCGGGTCATGAAGCGCAAGATTTCGGCACTGCTGGCGGGGGTTGGTTCGATTTTCGCCCTCGCGGACCCTACGATGGGGGAAACCCTTGAGCTTGGCAAAGCCCTTCCCCGGGTTGAGGCCACGAATCACAAGGGGGAGGTGGTCAAAATTCACGAAGTGGCCGCCGAGGGACTGGCCTTCTTCTTCTTCTACCCCAAGGCCTCTACCGGGGGATGAACGAAGCAGGTGTGTAGTTTGCGGGACGCAAACGAGAAACTGCAGAAAAAGGGAGTGAAGATCTATGGAGTGTCCTTTGACAAGGTGGCTGCCCAGAAGACTTTCGCGGAGAAGCAGAAGCTGCCTTTTGATCTTCTGGCCGACGTTGACGGCACGGTCATCAAGGCCTTCGGGGTGCCCTACCTGGGGAAATTTGCCTCCCGGCAGGCCTACCTCTTCAAGGACGGCAAGCTGGTCTGGAAGGACGAGAAGGCTTCTACTGGCGGGCAGGGTGAGGATCTCCTGAAGGCCTTGGACGGGTTGAAGTAGTTTCCGGTTGCTGATCGGCAGCAGGTGGCACGAAAAAGGCGCAGCTGTTGCTGCGCCCTTGTGCGGTTCTCACCTCGGCGGGGAACTCCCTAGAGATCCTCCGCGTTTCGCCTGGGTTCCCACCAGTCGGTGTTCCAGTAAAGGTGCATCTCCTCGGCGGTGGGGGTTTTGAGTGGGCGGACGATACGGAACCCGATGTGCGGGGCGTCAGTGTGGTACCAGACGCTCTTCGGCACCTGCGGATCAGTGTCCTTCCAGTCGTTGACGGACTGCAGGCGGGCAGCGCTGCGGCACTCGTCCTGGTCCTGGTCCCAGGAGCCACCCTTCAGGAGGCGCGGGTAGCGGGTGATGGCTATATTCCAGGGGTTCACCGTGCCGTCCGCGATGTTCTCGCGGTAACCGGCGCCGAAGCCGTCGAGAACCCACTCCGCCACATTGCCGTGCATGTCGTAGAGACCCCACTGGTTGGGCTTCTTGGTTGCCACCGGATGGTAGGTGTAATCGGAGTTGTAGCCGTGCCAGGCGTAGTCATCGAGCTTGTCGATGTCGGTGCCGAAAGAGAAGGCGGTGGTGGAGCCGGCCCGGCAGGCGTATTCCCACTCGGCCTCGGTGGGGAGGCGGTAGAAGTGACCGGTCTGTGCGCTGAGCCATTGACAGAACTTGGAGGCGGCGTGCTGGGTCATGCACATCGCGGGGTAGTTCAGGTCGGAAGCATACTCGCCGCTCCCGAACATGTCGTGATACTGCGGAGTCGGCTGAGAGATCACGTCCACGACATTGTTGCGGTCTCCGCGTGCGAGGGCCTCCGCGAGGGCCTTCTTGCGCTGTTTGCCCTTCACCGTGACTTTCTGTTTGGCGCCCTCGGCAAGCAGGAAGCCGTTCTTGGTGCGGGCGACCCCATTTTCGTAGAAGGGCTTGAAGAGGGCCCAGGGGACCTCCGTCTGTCCGATCCAGAAGGGCTCGATCCTGAGCCTCTTCTGCGGGCCTTCGTCCTCGGTGCGTAGTTTGTGCTCTCCCTCAGGTGATCCCATGAGGAACTCCCCGCCCTTGAGGGCGATCATCTTGTAGGTGGCCTTATCGGCCCGGGCGACCACTTCCTCGTAGTCCTTCAGTGCGTCCGGTGCCGAGGAGGCCCCCTTCTTGGAGATCACTTCGTGGACCTTCCTGCTCACGAACATCCGGTCCATGGAGGGCAGGTTCCACTGGGAGGGCGAGGGGGTGGAGTTGGTGAACTTGGCCGGGGCCTTGACCACCGGTTGCTTCCCGGTCGCTGGCTCTTCGGCAAGGGATGGAAGGGCCACCAGCAAGGAGACCGTCTTGAGAATGTGCTTGAGTCGTTTCATGGAGATCGTTCGGGGGTGAAGCAGAAGGATAGCACTCCCCTGAGGCAAGCTTGGTGGGACCATTGTCGCTCCACTTCGCTGCAAGGATAGTGCATGTTGCGGAAATCCGCTAGGCTTTCACAAGTTTGTCAATCCCGGGGACCGGCGGTGCCGGGATGGGCATCTTGCCATCCAGGGGGGGGTTGTCGGGAGCCTGGTCCTCGCTGGTGGCCCAGAGCTCGTCCCAGGTGATGCGCTGGCCGGTGTGGCCGGCCTCGCGGCCCAGGAGGCCGACGGCGGTGGACCTGGCCATGAACTCGCAGGAGTTAACGATCTTGCCGGCCCGCAGGTTGGCGAAGAATTCGTTGTGGCAGGTCTGATACATGTTCTGCTCCACTCCCTTTTCGGCCCGGTATTTCCAGTTGGTCTTCCCCTTGGCGTCCTTGGTGGAAACCCTCCAGGGACCGACCACCGTGCCATCTTCGCAGATGATGCGGCTCACGTTCTCGTTGAAGGAGTTGCTGTACTGACGCTGCTGGATCTGGCAGAAAATGTTGCCGGGATACTCGTAGGTGATCGAGTAGTTGTCGTAGACATTGCCGGCATCGCGGCGCTGTCCGCGACCGCCATTGCCGAAGGCGGCCACCGGGGCGGCGTCGCCCATGGCCCAGGCCATCTTGTCCACGGCATGGATGCACTGCTCCATCAGAGGGCCGCCGGAGAGCCACTCGAAGTTGATCCAGTTGCGCAGCTGCCACTCGACATCGCTCATGCCCTCGGGCTGCGTGGCGTCGGGAGCGAGGGCGCGCACCGTGCCGCCCAGGTAGGTGCCCACGAAGCTGGTGATCCGGCCCATCTCACCACCGTGAGCCTTGGCGAAGCCGACCCGGTTGGCCGGGCTGTAGCGCCAGCAGAAACCGTGCTGGATGGCGAGCTTCTTCTCGTCCGCGATCTTGGCGGTCTCCATCAGGTGATGAATCCCCGCCATGTCGACGGCCATGGGCTTCTCGGCGAAGACGTGCTTGCCGGCCTCGATGCACTTGCGGAGCATCATGGGACGGTATCCCGGGGGGGTGGCCATCAGGACCACGTCCACATCGGAGGCGGCGAGTTTTTCGAAGGCGTCGAGTCCGGTGAACTGGCGGTTCTTGGCAACGTCCACGCGCTCCTTGCCGAAGGCGGCTCCCAGGGTCTTGAGCGGGCCGTCGAGTTTCTCGGGGAAGGCGTCGGCCATGGCCCAGAGTTTCACCTTGTCGTCGGATTTCAGGGCCTGGGTGGCGGCACCCGTTCCGCGTCCGCCGCATCCGATCAGGCCCACCTTGATGGTGTTGCTGCTGCCGATCTCGGCGCGGCCGATGTGAGGGAAGCCAGCGACGGCGGTGGCGGTCGTGGCGGCGGTGGTGGTCTTTACGAAGTTGCGGCGGGTGGAGTTGGTGGAGTCGCTCATGGGGTGGTCACGGTTCGTATGGGCGGCTACGGTAGGGTTCCATCCTTTCCTTTCAAGATTTTAGACCACCTCCGGAAGAGAACCGATCCGAAGCTGGGAATTCAGATTTTCAAGGTCAGGATGGGGTGGAGGGGGTGGAATTTGGGTGAATTTCTGGGGAATTCTGCCGCGAGGAGGTTGGGACGCGGTGTTCATTATACAGACCAGACGGGTTAAGAGATGAGTTCCGTCTCCGTGCCGCGGGACCACGGCACGCGGATTCCGGCCTTGCCGGGGGGAGAGCGAATCCCTCAAATGCGATACTCACAACACGACCGAACCCATAATGTCCGATCTTCGCTCCACCAACACGATCAAGCTCTCCGTCATGATGTTCCTCCAGTTCTTCACCTGGGGGGCCTGGTTCGCGACGCTGGGGTTGTGTTTGGGCGGCAACGGCTTGGGAGACTTCTCCGCCGGAGCCTACGGAGCGGCCCCGTTGGGCGCCATGATTGCGCCGCTTTTCCTGGGCCTTATTGCAGATCGATTCTTTCCCTCGCAAAAGGTCATGGGTGTGCTGTTCCTGATTGGCGGATTCCTGCTTCTTCTTGTTCCTGGAGTCGCTACCGGTGACGAACCCAACGGGAAAATCATGGTCTGGCTCATGATTGGGAACATGGTGTGCTACATGCCGACCCTGGGACTTGGGAACTCGATTTCCTTCGCGCACATCGATCGCCTGGCCTTCCCCAAGGTCCGGGTCTGGGGCACGATCGGCTGGATTGTCGCGGGACTCGCGGTTGGGATTCTGGGGTGGTCGGCCAAATTCAATATGTTTTACCTCGCTGGGGGGGCCTCTCTCGCGCTGGGAGTTTATTCGTTCTTCCTCCCGCACACTCCTCCTCCCGCCAAGGGTGAGCCCGTTAATGTCCGTGCTCTCCTGATGGTCGATGCCTTCGGGCTCTTCAAGCGGCCAGCCTTTGCAGTTTTCATGATATGCTCGATGCTGATCTGCATTCCGGCGGCCTACTATTTTGGGACGATGGGCAACTACCTCGGCAATACGGGTTTTGTCCAGCCCGCGTCCACCATGACGATCGGTCAGATGCTGGAGATCTTCTTCATGCTCCTCATCCCCTTCTTCTTCCGGAAACTGGGCGTAAAATGGATGATCCTGGTCGGGATGCTGGCGTGGGTGGCGCGCTATCTTCTCTTCGCCTTCGGAGCGCCCGACCAAGTGATCTGGATGATCTTCCTGGGAGTGGCGATTCACGGAATCTGCTACGACTTCTTCTTCGTGACTGGATTCATGTATACGGACCGGGTGGCACCCAAGAAGATCCAGAGCCAGGCGCAAAGTATGCTGGTCTTCTTCACGCAGGGAATCGGAATGTATATCGGCTACGCAATCACCTTCGGTATCTTCTACCAGGGAGGACCGGCGAAACTGTTCTGGATCAACACGGACTTTAGCGGACTTGGGGATGGAGTGACGAAGTTTGGGGAACTCGACGGAGCCATCTCGACGGCGCGGGGAGATGCTGATCCGGGCTTCCTTGAGCAACTGGGGCAGATGTTCTCAGTGAAGATGCCGGAGGGCGTCGATGGAACTCTGCTTTCCGACACCATGGCGCAGTGGAAGTCGTTCTGGATGTTCCCGGCCATCATGGCAGCGGTCGTTGCGGTGATCTTCTTTCTCGCCTTCTGGGACAAGATCAAGGTGACTGAGGACGACGAGACTGGGGAGTAGACCGGATCCCATGGAAGAGCATTCAATCATAAAACGTAGGAATTACTGAAGATGAACAAACAATCGCAACCAATCTTTACCCGCCGCAAAACCCTCAAGGGGCTGGCGGCTCTCGCCACCATCCAGATCGTTCCCAGCCACGTCATCGGGGCCAGGGGAAAGCGTCCTCCCAGCGAGCAGATCACGCGCGGAATCATCGGCTGCGGAGGGATCTCGGGATCGGGAGCGCACGTGGGGCAGAAGGGGCCGCTCCTGGCGCTCTGCGATGTCGACAAGCAGCGCCTCGCCGGTCGCACCGCGGACGCCAAGAAGCGCGGGCACGATCCCAAGGGCTATCACGATTTCCGCGAATTATGCGCGCGTGACGACCTGGACGTGATCCACATCTGCACTCCGCCCCACTGGCACGCGCTGATGGCCATCGAGGCCGCCAGGCAGGGCAAGGACGTGTGGTGTGAGAAGCCCATGAGCCGGACCATCGGCGAGGGCATCGCGATGGTGAAGGCCATGCGCCAGCACAAGACCATCTTCCGCATCAACACCTGGTTCCGCTTCAAGGACGGCTTCTACGGAATGGGCACGCCGGTCGCTCCCATTCGCAAGGCGGTCATGCACGGGTTGCTGGGCGACGGACCGCTCACCGTGACGGTCGGCGGAAATCAGGGCTTCAACTGGAAATTCGGATGGTCGGGCAAGATCGACCAGCCCGAGGAAAAGATTCCGGCGCACTTCGACTACAACTTCTGGCTCGGACCGGCCCCGGTGAAGCCCTACACCCGGCATCGCACCCATGGATCCTTCCGCGGCTACTGGGACTACGACGGCGGTGGCCTGGGCGACATGGGACAGCACTATCTCGATCCGGTGCAGTATATTCTGGGCAAGGACGAGGAGAGCCCGGTGGAAGTTTTCATCGATGCCGACAAGCAGCACCACGACGCGGTGGGCCGCTGGCGGCGCATCGAGTACAAGTATGCCGATGGCACCAAGATCATTCTCGACGGCGACAACCGCGAGAAGAACACACCCTACATCCAGGGCTCGGCAGGAAACATCATGCGCGGCTTCAAGTCCGACATCAAAGGCTTCAACGAGAAGCTCAAGTCGCTCAAGGATCCCGAGCCGCAGATCACCGATTTCCATCAGGCGGTGCGGGAGCGCAAGACCTTCGCCCTGAACGAGACCAAGGCCTTCCGTTCGGCCTCCATCGTGAACCTGGGAACGATCGCCCACCGCTCCAACAAGAGTTTTCGCTACGATCCCGAGACCTTCAAGATCGATGAACCGGAGGCCGACAAGTACGTGCACCAGGAGATGCGCGGACCCTGGAAGGTGTAAGGAAACTGCTGGCAGAATTGGTGCGGCCTCCCGGTCGCATCTGGACATGACCGGGATGGTCATGCCATCGTCCCTGCAACCCAATGAGTGACAAGATCCGTATCCTCTGTGTCGGCGCCGGTAACATGGGAAGCTCGCATGCCCGGGCCTACCACAAGCTCGACGCGTTCGAGATCGTGGGAATTGTGACCCGCTCGTCTGAATCGCGCGGGAAGCTCAACGAGGAACTGGGTGGGGGCTACGCGGAATTTAGCGACTTCCACGAGGCTCTGGCGGAGACCAGGCCGGACGCGGTGAGCATCTCGACGTATCCTGATACCCATGGGCCTTACGCCGAGGCCGCTTTTGAAGCCGGGGCACACGTCTTTATTGAGAAGCCGCTGGCAGAGACGGTGGCGGAAGCGGAAGGCATCGTGGCGAAGGCCAGGGAGAGCGGAAAGAAGCTGGTGATCGGCTACATCCTCCGGGTCCATCCGAGCTGGATCCGCTTCATCGAGATCGCCCGGACCCTGGGCAAGCCGCTGGTCATGCGCATGAACCTGAACCAGCAGAGCTCGGGGTCGGCCTGGGAGACGCACCGCAACCTGATTTCCTCGATCTCCCCGATCGTGGACTGTGGAGTGCACTATGTGGACGTGATGTGCCAGATGACGCGTTCACGGCCGGTGCGGGTTTCGGGGTTGGGAGCACGGCTCACCGACGACATCCCCGGGGACAAGATCAACTACGGACACCTGCAGGTGGCCTTTGAGGATGGAAGCGTGGGGTGGTATGAGGCGGGATGGGGTCCCATGATGAGCGAAATGGCCTTCTTCGTGAAGGATGTGGTGGGGCCGAAGGGCTGCGTCACCATTGAAGCCAAGGAGGCGGGGGGCAAGGGGTCCTCCGCGGACGTGGACGCGCACAGCAAGACCGAGTCGCTCCGTATTCACCACAGTGAAGTGGACGAAAACAGGGAGTTCACGAAGGAGGACGAGTGGATCGACATGACCGACGAACCGGATCACGACGAGCTCTGTTTCCGCGAGCAGGAGTATTTCCTGAAGGCCATCCAGGAGGACCTTGATCTCAGCGACCACATGGAAGATGCCCTCAATTCCATGCGTATCGTGGCGGGCGCCGACGAATCCTACCGGACCGGGAAAACCGTCGAACTTTAGCGGCCTCCAATTTCCGGGTTCAAAGTTACAAGATTCACATTCAACCACACGATTATCATGAAAGCTCTTGCCACCTGTTTCCTTGCCCTTTCCCTCCCTGCTTCCGCCGACTGGGTGGAGCTTTTCAACGGAAAGGACTTCACTAACTTCGGAGCGCCCGGAAAGACCGAGCAGAACGGCTACTTCGTCAAGGATGGGATCATCGAGTCGTCCAGGAAGAGCGGGAACCTGATCACCGAGAAGCAGTATTCGGACTACATTCTCGAATTGGAATTTCAGCTTACTCCCGGTGCCAACAACGGCCTGGGGATCCACTATCCGGGCAGCGGAAACCCGGCCTACACGGGAATGGAACTGCAGATCATTGACAATACCGCGGACAAGTACAAGAACCTGAAGGAATGGCAGTTCCACGGGTCGGTCTATTCGCTGCAGGCCTCGTTGCGGGGGCACCTCGCCCCGGTGGGAGAGTGGAACAGGCAGCGGGTGACGGTGCGTGGCCCACGGGTCACGGTCGAACTGAACGGAGTCTGCATCACCGACGCCAACCTTGACGAACTGAGCAGGAAGAAGCCCAAGCACCAGGGAGTCAAGCGGCGCAAGGGACACGTTTGTTTTGCTGGTCACGGGGAAATCATCGGGGTGCGCAAGATGCGGATCGCGGAAATTTCCTTCGGCGAGGACAAATCGGAGGGTTGGTACCAGCCGGCCGGGAAGGCGGATGACAGGCTGGCGGGCGAGGGATTCACGCCGGTCATGGCGGGAGGATCTCTCAAGAACTTTGATGAAGACCCGAAGAACAAGGGCCACTGGACGGTGAAGGACGACTGGATCCTGCACTATGATGGCAAGGGGACCAATCTCTGGACCAGTAAGGAATACAAGGACTTCACCACCGTGGTGGACTGGCGCTGGACCGGTGAACACAGCGGCAAACGCAACCAGCCGGTTCTGCTTCTCAATGGCCTGCAGAAAACCGGACCCGACAAGAAGGGGGTGACCTCCGAAATCGATGAGTATGACAGTGGCGTGCTTTTACGCGGGGCAGTTCATACCCAGGTCAATCTCTGGAACTGGACGGTCGGTTCCGGCGAGGTCTATGGAATCCGCAACGATGGCAGGCAGCCTCTTCCCATCCGGGCCGCGCTCACTCCGCGGGTCCCTGCCGACAACAAGGCGGGGGAGTGGAACCGTTACGTCATCACGGTGAAGGGTGACCGCCTCACCGTGGTTCTCAACGGGAAGGTGGTGCTGCACGAAGCGCAGCTCCCCGGCGTGAAACCCACCGGCAAGCTTGGATTCCAGCACCACGGCAATCCGCTGGAGTTCGCGAATATCTTCGTCAGGGAGCTGTAGACCCGTGTCGAGGCCTTCCCGGAGCGGTCACACCGGGGCGCTGACGCTTTCCTCGTCCGACGACGGGGTCTGCACCTCCTCCGTTACCCTGGCCTGGGAGACGGTGGGCAATTTGGAGGGGTGGGCCGGGATGCCGAGGTCGCTGAGCTTGCGCGTGCTGGGAAGAACCCCCTGCTCGAGCGTGCCGAGGGCGGAATTGTAGTCCCGCACGGTGCCGTCCAGGGACCGGCCGACCTTGACGATGCGCTCGGTCAGTTGGGTGACATGACCGTAGAGTTCACGTCCGGCCGCGGAGACGGTGCGCGCCTTTTCGGCGATGCCTTCCTGACGCCAACCCACCGCGGCGGAGCGCAGGAGCGCAATGAGGGTGCTGGGAGTAGCCAGAATGATGCCGCGCTCGATTCCGCGTTCGAGGAGATCCGGCTCTTCGCCAAGGGCGGCGGTGAGGAAGCCCTCGCCGGGCAAAAAGAGGACGGTGAATTCCGGCTTCGCGTTAAACTGGGCGGCGTAGCGCGGGGTGGTGAGGTCGGCGAGGTGCTGGGAGACCAGGGCGGCATGCCGCCGCATCTCCCGCTGATGCGTTTCCTCGTCCGTGGATTCCACGGCGGCCAGATAGGCTTCAAGGGGGGCGTGGGCGTCCACCGCAATGATCCGGTTGCCGGGCAGATTCACCACCAGATTGGGACGTTGCAGGCCGTCGGCACTGGATTGCTCCGCTTCGGTAGGGGTATAGAAGTCGCAGTAGTTCTGCATGCCGGAGAGTTCCACCACCCGCTGGAGCTGGAGCTCGCCCCAGCGTCCACGCCCGGAGGGCTGGCGCAGGGCCTTGACCAGCTGGGCGGTTTCCTTCTGGAGACTGAGTTGGGCGCTGGTCATCTTGCGCACGTGTTCGCCGAGGGCTGTTTCCGTTTCACGCCGGGCCCGCTCGAGATCTTCGATGCGGCTCTCCACCTTGTTCAGGGTGGTAGCGACCGGCTTGACGAGGGTTTCCACCGCCATGCGGCGTTGCTCCAGTTCACTGGTGGCTTCCTTCTGTCGAGAGTCGAGGGAGTCGTGGGCGTACTTGATGAACTCGCGCTGGGTGTCGCGAAGGGTCTTGAGCGACATGGCCTTGAAATTCTGCGCCATCCGGGTTTCGGCGTCCTTGAGAAGCTGTTGTTTTTCAGCCAGACCGCGTTGCTGTGTCTGGGCCAGGATTTCGAGTTCAGACTGACGCTTGAGGGCCACCGCCTCGCTGTGACGGAGCTGGCGCACTTCCGCTTCAAGGTTGGCACAACCGGCTTCCAGATCGGCCACGGATTTCCGGGCAGCTCTGTCCCGCTCCTCGTAGCGCGCGCATACGGTGTGCGCCTTGTTACGGCACAGGAACCAGGTGAGGGCGGCACCGATCGCAGTGCCCACGATACCGACGAGATGAGGGAGCCAAGGTTCGAGATCCATAGTGAAGTTGCCCTTGCAGATTGGGTTGAAGCTGGTTTCCTACGGAGTCAGTTGCCAGCCCTCGCTTATAGCCGCAACTGTCGCAAGCACGCAAAGCAAACATATTAACAGTTATCCACACATTATTCCTATGGCTCACGAACTCCCTGATCTCGGATACGCGTATGATGCCCTCGAACCGCATATCGATGCGCGGACGATGGAGATTCATCACAGCAAACACCATAACGCCTACGTTACCAATCTGAACGCCGCGATTGAAGGGACGGATTTGGCCGACAAGTCCATCTGTGAGCTGGTGATGAAGGTGGGAGATGTTCCGGAGGGCATCCGGGGCGCGGTGCGCAATAACGGGGGAGGGCATTTCAATCACAGCCACTTCTGGAACTGCATCAAGCCGGGTGGCGCCAGCGAGCCGGGTGGCGAAGTGGGGGACGGGATCAACGCGGCCTTCGGATCCCTGGACGGGTTCAAGGAGGCCTTTACCAAGGCGGCCATGACCCGGTTCGGATCGGGATGGGCCTGGCTCTGCGCGGATAAGGGCGGGAAGCTCAGCGTGTGTTCGACCGCCAACCAGGATAACCCGATGATGGGCGAAATTTCCGGCTGCTCCGGCTGTGTGCCCATCCTGGGGCTCGATGTCTGGGAGCACGCCTACTACCTGAACTACCAGAATCGCAGGCCCGATTACGTGGCAGCCTTCTTCAAGATCATCAACTGGGACACGGTGGCGGCCGGCCTGCGGAAGGTTGCGGAATAGCCGCCGTTGCCGGTAGCCGTTTTGACTCGGCCGGACCAGCGGGTTCGGCTGAGTGCGTTCCCCTGCGAAACGTGGAGATGGAACTCCAACGCTTGCGAGTTGGCGGGAAGCCCGCTACAGGGTGCCCGCCATGGCTCGAATCAACGAGAACTTCCTGAAACTTAAGGCGGGCTATCTCTTCCCGGAGATCGCCCGGCGGGTGAACGCCTTTTCGGACGCGGAGCCGGAGAAGGCTACGCGTTTGATTCGTTGTGGAATCGGGGATGTGACCGAACCGCTGCCCCTGGCGGCGCGCACCGCCATGAAGGAGGCGGTGGATGAGCTGGGTGAACGGGAGAGCTTCCGTGGATATGGGCCGGAGCAGGGCTACGAGTTCCTGCGGAAGGCCGTGGCAGAGAATGCCTACGCAGGACTGGGAGTTGATGCGGATGAGATTTTCGTCTCGGACGGTTCGAAATGTGATACGGGCAACATCCTCGATATCTTCGGAGGGGGGCAGAAGATTGCGATTACCGATCCGGTCTACCCGGTCTACGTGGATACCAATGTGATGGCAGGCAACACCGGGGAGGGTGACGAAAGGGGACAGTTTGCGGGGCTGGTCTACCTGCCCTGCACGGCTGAGAATGATTTCACCCCCGCGCTTCCGGAGGAAAAGGTGGATCTCATTTACCTGTGCTATCCGAATAACCCGACCGGGACGGTGGCGACCGGGGAGCAGCTGCAGAAGTGGGTCGACTATGCGCGCGCGAACGATGCCGTAATTCTCTATGACGCAGCTTACGAGGCCTACGTCCAGGACGCCGGGTTGCCGCGCTCTATTTACGAGATCGAGGGAGCCCGCGAGTGTGCGATCGAATTCCGTTCCTTCTCCAAGAATGGTGGGTTTACCGGGACCCGTTGCGCCTTCATCGTGATCCCGAAGGAGCTCACCGGTTCGACTGCAGGTGGTGAGCGGGTGACCTTGCACGGATTGTGGGCCCGCCGGCACTCGACCAAGTTCAATGGGGTGAGCTACCCGGTCCAGCGGGCAGCGGAGGCTCTTTTCTCAGTGGAGGGCAAGACCCAGATCAGGAAACTGGTGGAGCATTACATGGGCAACGCCGCGCTTTTGAAGGAGGCTTGCGAGAAGTGCGGCCTGGCAGTGTATGGAGGCGAGCACTCGCCCTACGTCTGGGTGCGGTGTCCGGAGGGCATGGATAGCTGGGGGATGTTCGACAGGATGCTGCAGGACGCCCAGGTGGTAGTGACTCCGGGGGCTGGGTTCGGTGCCGCGGGCGAGGGCTACTTCCGGATTTCCGCCTTCAACTCGCGGGAGAACGTGGAGGAAGTCTGCGCCCGGATCACGGAGGTGCTTGGGTAGCGGTTGCTTTCGACGGTTGCAGGAGTCCGGCCGGGGAATGGCTCTCCGGATTTGTGAAACCTGTCCAATCTTCCAGGATAACTTAACGAGAAAGCAGGATGTTGCGAGTGAGCGGAATAAGGGGTTAGGCTCGTTGCTCCCTTCCCCCTGTCGGGATAGTCCCAAATGCGCCAAGTTCCCCTCATCCCGGTGTTTTGTGCCCTGACCGTCTCGACGACGGGATTGCTGTCCGGGATTGAGCGCGATGATGGGACCTCCATGCGGGTCACTCCTTCACGAAAAGCCATTCCGGTCCGGCCTCCCTCCCTCCTCGAGGCGGTGCGGAGCGGACGAAGCGGGATTCTCTCCCTGCTTCTGCAGGCGGGAGCGGATTCCGATGCCGGGGAGGAAGGCTGGTCCGGCTCCTTGATGTTGTCCCTGCACGGCGACTGGCCCTACCTGCATGCCCGCGAGAAACGGGAAGAGTCGGCCGTGCATGTGGCTGTTCTGGAGGGCCGGACAGACGTCCTGGCCCAACTCCTGACGGCCGGCGGCTCACCCACCGACAAGCATCCCAGTGGCTGGAACCCGTTGCAGCTGGCCCTGCAGAGCGGTGACCAGGAGGCGATGAAGATCCTGCTGGCACACGGGGCGGACCCCCGGGTGAAGGGGGCGGGCGAACGGACGTCCCTCGATCTCGCCCTGGCCCTGGAGTCATCCCCCGCTGAACTCGAACTCCTCATCAAGGGCGGGGCTGATCCCAACCAGAGAGGGCCGGACGGTCGGACGGCGGTTCAGGTTCTGCTGGCAGCCCGCGACTTTGAGCGCACCGGGGTGCTTTTGCGGCATGGAGGCAAGGCCGGATCGGCGCTCTACAATGCGGTGGTGGAAGGCGATCGCGAGATCTTCGGCTTTCTGGTGGGGCAGGGAGTCAGGTCCGAGCCCGGATCGAAGGATCCCGTCCTGGTGGCGGCGGTTCGCGAGGGGCAGGCCGAACTCGTGGAGCACCTTCTCCAGGCGGGGATCGTGCAGGCGGCCGGCCTGGCCAGGCGTGGACGGGAGGGACAGAGCGCTCTGCATCTCGCGGTGGTCATGAATCGGCTGGATCTGTGCAGGCTTCTCCTCGAAGCGGGGGCGGATCCCAATGTCTCCTTCTCCCGCCCGGCAACCGGCGACTTCCTCGCGCGGGTGCGTCCGGTGGGGTATCTCAAGACTCACCTGAAGTACGATTCGCGGGTGACGCCCCTGATGGCGGCTGCGGACTGTGGCAACCTGGAACTGGCCAAGCTTCTCATGGAGCATGGGGCCAAGCGCTTTATCTGGACCAGTCGCAAGTCCTACTACCCGATTGGGTTCGCCTCCCGCCGGAATGACGTGAAGATGATGCAACTGCTGCTGGGAGCGGATCCAGGGAACGAGGAACGCTGGCTCAAGGTGGATCTTTCCGAGCAGAAGGCCTGGGTTTACGGCAAGGACGACAAGGAGTTGTTTTCCACCAGAGTCTCCACCGGCAGGAAGGGCTACCGGACCAAGACGGGCGAGTTCGTTATCACCAACAAGAACCGTCATCATGTCTCCAACATCTACAAGGGTGTCAGGATGCCCTACTTCCAGCGGCTCAGTTGCGGGGCGGTCGGATTTCACGAAGGCTACTGCCCGGATTACCCGGCGTCCCACGGCTGCCTCCGCGTGCCGCGTGGCAATGCCGCCGAACTCTGGAAAATCACCGAGCCGGGGGACCGGGTGGTGATCGTGCCGTGAGGGGACTCCGCTTTTGATTCAACGAGGATCCACAATCCGCCCGAGGAACAGGGCGGTCTGGGTGCGGGTGTCCATGATGGCGTAGAGGAAGGGTCGGTCGAGACGCACTTCGACGGGCTTTTCGGGACGGGGCAGGGAGCGGAATGTCATGGCGACCGCGGTAGCGGCGGCCGCTTCGGTTCCCTTTTCGTCTACTGCGATGAAGGTCTTATGATAGATATCGTCAATGGAGAGTCCGCGGGGATCAGAAGTCATGAGGCTGAAGTCGGCGCCTCTTGTAAAGGCCAGGTTCATGCCGAGCCTCTTGAGCGGATTGGTGAGGGCGATGGTGTCACCTTCGATGCGGAACTTGGGAAGATGAAGAGCCACCTTGCGTGCCGGCAGGCGACTGAGAGCGGTTAGTTTCCCGGCACTCAGGGTCTTCTCAAGAGCAGGCAGGCCGTCAATCTCGTCGGGGACGAGGGCGAGCATGGCAAAGTTCTGTGAGTAGGGCAGGTTGACTGCGGTGTAACCGTCTTCCCTGGAATATCCGAACCTTTTGGTGGTGTGCATGGTTGGCGTTTCAATGGCCCTGCCCGGGGCGAGGTGGAAGGGAGCGGGTTTGGTGGCGGATTTCGGGAAGGCATAACGCCATCCGGCCTTGAAGTAGAGGGCGTTGACCAGGACGAGACCGGTCGAACTGTCCAGCGATCCTTCCGGCAGGAGCTCCTGGATCTTCTCGTTTGTCCGCGCTGAGACCCATTCATTGATCCTTGCTCTCTCCTTTGCCGCATCGTTCCTGAAGTCAGCGAACTGCAGGGGAGCCCGGTAGAGCTTTTCCAAGGTGGTGAGGAATTCCTTCCGGAACGGATAGCCCTTCTGTCCAAAGAGGGAGTTTGTGACCGTGAGGTCAAAGGAGGGTTCTCCATTCTTTCTGGCCGGGTTTTTTCCGGCCAAGGCCGCGGCTTGTTCCTTCCGTTTCCCGAAGTCCTCGAGGAGAATGGACAGGGAAGCGCTGAGTTGAGACAGTTTTCCCGGGCAATGGAGGGCCTTCTCCATCTCGGTGAGCGTGTCACCCGCCGCCCCGTTGCCCGTCATGCCAAGAGCAGTCACGATGGAGAATGGGGAGAGGCAGAGATTGCCTTCCCTGGCGGCCATCTCACGGTAGAGGTCGAGGCCAAATCCGTTGTTGGCCGTGGCCGCGAAGGGAACTTGCTGTCCCAGGAGAGGCGTGCTGAGCAGAATGATGCTGAGGGGGATTGATATATTCATGATTTTCATGCCTGTATGAACCGGGGACTGATGATTTCTTTGTAATCTGATTGTAAAAGAGGGCCACAAGAATTCCAGGGGGCGAAAGGGATTCTTCTATCATGGCGAGGACCAACAGGAAGAGTTTCCTTTTCCAAGGGAATTCAAATGGGGACGTTCTTTCGCGATTTCTGAAAACAGGGAGCAGGCGCTTCGATTGAAAGAGGGAAGACCGCGTGCTACGCGGACATGAGTCACAACCACTGACCCCGAAACGAGAATGAAACCTGCGACCTCTGCCCTGAGCCGTGTCCTGCGGCCCGTCCTGGCCACGGCTGCCTTTGCCGGCCTGCTCGCCAGCGCCCGGGCGGCCAGTCGGTATCACGATCGACGCAAACCGGGACAAAGCCTCCGACCCTGAAGACGAGGGGCGAGGCAATCTCCACCTGGCGATTCAGGTCCAAGGGGTTCTCGATCGAGTTCGCCCACGGCAGGGAGAATCCGTAAACTTGTAACGAAGAGAAAGCCGAGCCTGCAGAACGCAGGCCCGGCTCTCAGAAGAATACCGGTTCAGAAGTGGGAGAGCCGTGGTCAGTTGACCGAGACGGCCTCCGCGCCGGTTTCGCCGGTACGGATTCGGATCGCTTCTTCCACGCTGGAAATGAAGACCTTGCCGTCACCGATCTTGCCGGTATTGGCGCTCTTGACGATGGCTTCCGCGACCGTGTTGGCCTCCGCGTCGTCGATGACGACTTCAATTTTGACCTTGGGAAGGAAATCCACGGTATACTCACTACCGCGGTAGATCTCCGTATGTCCTTTCTGGCGCCCGAAACCTTTTACTTCGGTGACGGTCATTCCCTGCACTCCGATCTCGGCCAGAGCCTCTTTGACCTCTTCTAGTTTGAATGGCTTGATAATCGCTTCAACTTTCTTCATGGACGCACTTGGTTCGTAATTGGTCAATGTTGGTAGCAATTCCCGTGCCAGTTGACCAGCGGAAGATTCCAGGAAGGGAATCGGGCGAATCAAGGGGGGGGGATCTCCCTGTAAACGAGTCGAAGATAGCGTTGCGGGAGGTTGAGCGGAACGCGGAATCCGTTGGGGAGGGTCTCCACTCCCTGTCTGGTCCACCGGCGAAGATCCGGTGAAGTCTCGGCATGCACCCCTGTAAAAGCGGGCAACGCGTGGTGCGGAAAATCGACGCGCAGGAACCGTCCCTCCCGCCGGTAGTTTGGCACCGGCCGGGAGTGCGCGGAGGCCGGATCGCTCTGCCAGGCATACTCTTCAGCATTGACCGATCCGTCGTGATCAAAGTCGTCATTGGGGCGATTGGCGGAGTTCGGGCCGAGATGGGTGACCGCCCATTGCCCGTAGGGCGTGTCCGCGATGGTGATCACGGCAGAGGGCACCCCTTCGGGGAAGACGAGATCCGGATTGAGAGACAGCTCAAGGATTTCGGTGCCTTCCGCCTCGTTGTCCCGCAGGGGGCGGAAGGTCAATTCCAACAGCCTCTGGCCGCCTGGCAGCACGACGTTGTCGAAGGGACGGGTGTCCACCCCGGGAGTGGCACTTCCCCTGGTCAGGAGGGGGAGGGTGAGGTCGCCGGCGAGAGGCAGCGGGGTTGAGAAGGTGAGCCGGGCAATGCCCGTGGGCAGAAACTCGGAGGCGGAGTCATTGCCAACGGCAAGGCGGACGATGGGTCTGGTGTCGGCGCAGGTTGTGCTACTCACCATAATATTGTCGAGATACCATCCCTCTTCCGCGTCAGAAGTGTCGTGACCCAGCGTCCAGCGGAACCGAAGCGCTTCGGAGGCGAGATGGGAGGGGATCCTGACCACGGTGGTGATCCAGCCAAGGGATCCCGACCAGGCACGGCGATTGGGGAGGGGATTCTGGTAGGCCTCGCTGAGGGTGCGGTTGTAGGGCCCCTGGGCAAATACTCCGCCGGCATCCTCGATATCCTCCCACCGGCCCCCGTCGCGGGAGACCTCCAGGACGCCGCCGTCGAATCCCACCGTGGGGCTGAAGGAACTGGCTTCCGTATTCACAAAGTGACGAAAGCGCAGGGTGCCGCCCTGTGAACCGATCCTCACGGGAGGGGAGGTGAGAGTGGAAGCGCCCCGACTCGGCGGGCTCGAGGCAGAGACGGAGAACTCCGCTGAATCATGCCGGGTGCTGGAGCGCGCCCAACCGCTTCCGGCCCGCGAAGCAGTGGAGGACCACCTGAATGGCAGGGGAGCAACGGCCGCCGCGTCGAAATCTTCATCGAGACGTCGGATGATTTCGCCGAGTCCCAGCCGGATGGGAAAAGAGCGTGAGAATCCGTCGTCGGCAGTGACGGTGAGTTCGAGATCGAGGAGGTCCCCGCAGTTTCCGTGGAGAGCGAGGGTGAAGGTGCGGCCGGCCGTGGCCTGGTGGGGGAGGGTGCCGTAGTTACGGGTGGTGGTGAAACCGGTGAAGCTGGTGGGCTGGTCAGGGGCCGAGAGGGTAGCGCTTACGTTCTGGGCGGTGACGCTGCCGGAGTTGGAAAGTTTGACCTGAAGTTCGATGGTTTCGCCCGGTTCGATCTGGCCATTGGCGGGAGCGTGCGATTCGGAGGTGATGCGGATTTCGCCGGGAGCGATGGCCACGGCGGGGGCGCTGATTTCCACTTCCAGCCGGTAGAGCTGGGCCGCATTGGTGTTGTCGCCTGCGATTCGCAGAAAGCGCTGCCCGGCTCCGGGAACGGGGAGTTGGTTGAACCCTTCGGGTTCTCCCGCGGGAGCGTCATCAGCGGTGGCCAGAACGCGCCCGGTGTGGTCGAGCAGGGTGAGGGAGAGATCGTGAACACTGGATGAGTCGAAGGTGGTGCCGGCCTCACATCCCTGCTCCTGTTCCTCTCCTTCAAGATAGATCCTGTCGCTCGGGATGACCCATGCCGTCAGGCGGGCCCCGGCGGGCAGGGGGATGAGGAAGTAGTCCACGTCGGAATTGTCGTCGATGCTGAGCCACTGGAAAGCGAAGGGAGAGCCGGCGGACACGCCCAGACTGCGGGCGCGTTCGATGGAATCGTTGTTGCGCCCGGTGTTGTTGTCGTGTTGCTCGAAGGGATCGCCATACCAGCGCTGCAGGGTGTAGATCTCATCGAACTGCATGCCGCGAAACCCCGTGTTGATAAAGGGTTCAAGGAGTTTGGTCTGGTCGATCGGACACACGTGCTCCAGACCGATTCCGTGTCCATGTTCGTGAGAGATCGTGTTGACGAGGCGCCGGGAATTGCCGGAGAGATCCTCGAACCAGCTGTCACTGGTGTCGATCACCGTGTCGCCATGGTCTGGAAAGAAATTATAGGCAAGGGTGTCGCCATCTCCATCGATAGGATGTCCGCACAGCCGCAGGTCTCCGCGCACGCCGGGCTGCCCTGGATTGAGGATGCTGATGGGTTGGCCGTCGTCGCTGGGTTCGTAGAGATAGGTGATGCCGGTCTGGGCTCCGATCGCCTCGAAGAGATCGCGGAAGAGGGGAAACCACGGTTGATCTTCAGGGGCGCCGCCATTGCCCCCGTAGAGATCGGCCAGGCGGCCCCGCAGGGAACTCGGGTCGTCACTGTCGCCGATGCCGGGGTCACTCGCAATGGGGGTGCCGTCGGGAACGATACTCCAGGTGAGGGTGACCGGTCTTCCCTGCACGTTCTGTCCGGAGCCGTTGGTGGCGGTGCGGCTCCAGCGGGCGAAAAACTGGTTGGCCTTGCGGTGGTTCTTGATTGCGTGGGCGGCTTCCTCCACCGCGTGATAGGCAAAGAGAACGTGAAGCGGGGTGTCGGGTGACCAGCAACGGGCGAGCGGGGTATCGCTGAAGAGGCGGTTGTCGGCATAGCGCAGGAGTTGTTTCCGCCGGTCCGTATCGAGGGCGAGATAGTCGGTGGGAGCGAGCCAGGGGCGCAGGTATCCCACGATGGCACGGTCCCGGGTGCTCAGGGAGGAGGCCCTGAGGATGGGCTTCCATGGATCATTGGCACGTGTCTCCCCCCGGGTGATCGGCTGGAGAGTCCAGACGATCAACCCGGTGATGATGGAGAGGCGAAGGAGACGGCGCATCGGGGACCGGGAAAAGAGTTCAGGAGGCGGGTTGGAGGGCACTTCAGGCGAACAACATGTCGCAGGGTGGGACAGGGAAGGCTGCTACCGTATTCGACGTGGTTTTCTGCCCGCTGGTTACATCGCAGGGCGGTTGCCTGGCGGGAATGGTGACCCCGGGGGCAGGGGCAGGCGGTCCTTCCCGGCTACTGGCCCTTCCTCACAAAGAGACGCTTGCCCCCGAAGTCGATCAGGGCGTTGAGGCGCTTGAGGAGGTCTCCTCCGATCGCTCCGATGGTGTTGGCCGGAACTGCGCGGAACATCTTGGCCACTTCGATGACCTCGAATTCGTGGGCCGTGATGGTGACCTGCCCAGCCTTGAATTCTTTCACGGCACCGCGCTTGGAGCGGCTGGTTTTTCCCGTGTTATCGGTGAAGTTGATGCGGCCCTGGCCGAGGTTCATGCCGATTTCCTTGGCGGCGGCGGGATCGAAGGTGGACCAGCCACGGTTGGGATCGAGCAGGAACTTGCCGCTTTTTCCATCAACGGTCACATTGACGAAGAAGGTGCTTTCAACCACCGTGAGATCGAGGGTGCTGTATCCCATCTGCTCGAGAACTTTGGGCAGTTTGGCGGTCTGGAGGTTCAGGATGGCATCGGGCTCCCAGAAATCCAGGAACCGCTGGTCGGAGTGGCTGAGGTTGGCGGTCTTGATATTGAAGACCTTCCCCTCGGGGTTCTCGACCTTGTAGGTCTCGTCGTCGATGCGGGCGACGACCTTCAGCTTGAGAGTCTTGTCGCCCCGGGTGGAGGTGAAGGTGCGGAACTCGGCGGGATCGCTCTTTTCTTCCGTGGCCTCCCCTTTCTTCTCTTCCGCGGCGTCCTCCTCCTTGTCATCGGCGGGGGCGGGTGTGGCCATCCAGGCAAGGAGCAGAAGGACGGCCAGGGAGCGGAAGAGGGAGGTCTGCATGATCGCTAATGGTGAGGTTGCCCGGCGCGAGGGCCAGCTAAAAATACGGAGGAAACTGCTCCAGTCTACTGAGCACTGGTAGCACAGGTTCTTCAGAATGATAAACGCAATCGGGGAGATTCGCAGCCATGACTTTCAAGGACTCCAAGCAAACCCTCCCGCGAAATTCTAAAATGAAATTTTCGTGGGCGGGACGCTTCAGAATTGCGAGGGGCGGGGATGGAGCTATGCTGAAGCAGGAGCGCATAATATGGCCGGGTCGTTTGTCCATCTTCACCTGCACACCGAGTACTCGACGCTGGATGGCGCGGTGCGCTGCAAGGAGGTCGCGGCAAGGGCGGCGGAGTTGGGAATGCCAGCGGTGGCAATGACGGACCATGGCAATCTCTATGGTGCGATCGAATTCTACGAGGCGCTACGCGGGAAGGGGGTAAAACCGATCCTGGGATGCGAAATCTACCTTGCCCCGGAGTCCATGGAGCACAGGCAGGAGATTCCCGGCCGTCGGCGCGCCACCCATCTCACTCTCCTTGCCGAGAACAATACGGGCTGGGAAAACCTCGTCCAGCTCGTCACCAAGGGCCACCTGGAGGGGAGCTATTATGGGAAACCGCGGGTGGACCGGCAGGAGCTGCGAGCGCATGCCGAGGGGATTATCTGCCTGAGCGGCTGCATCGGGGGACCAGTCAACGAATGGCTTCTGCAGCGGCAGTATGACAAGGCGCGTGAGATGCTGGAGGAGCTGCGCGAGATCTTCGGTCGCGACAACCTTTACGTGGAGATTCACGACCACGGTCTGGAAGCGCAGCACGAGGTCAAACCCCAGTTGATCAAACTCGCCCGGGAGCTTGATCTCGGGCTGGTGGCGGCCAACGATGTTCACTTCTTGTCGCGGGATGATCATGAGGCCCACGACGTGATGATCTGCATCGGGACGGGCAAGCTCGTCTTTGATGAGAAACGCATGCGCTATCCGGCGGAGGTCTACTTCAAGAGCGCGGAGGAGATGCGGGAGGTTTTCCAGGACATCCCGGAAGCCTGCGACAACACCCTTGAGATTGCAGAGCGCTGCAATGTGACGCTCAGTCTGGATGCTACCAGCTCGGAGAAGTATCCCAACTTTGAAGCGCCGGGGGGGATGTGCCGGGAGGCCTACATCCGGCAGCAGTGCTTCGAGGGTCTTGAGGAGCGTTATGGGAAGGAGAGGGCGGAAAGCGACCAGGAACTGCGGGAGCGCCTGGAATACGAGATCCAGACCATCAACGATCTGGGCTTCAACAGCTACTTTCTGATCACGGCGGACTTCATCAACTGGGCCAAGGAGAACGGTATTCCGGTGGGCCCGGGCCGGGGGTCGGCGGCCGGCTCGCTGGTGGCCTACACCCTCGGGATCACGGACATCTGTCCGAAGCGCTTCGGGCTTCTGTTCGAGCGCTTCCTCAATCCCGAGCGGGTGAGTCCGCCCGATGTCGACATCGACTTCTGTCAGACCCGCCGTCCGGAGGTGATCGACTATGTGCGGCAGAAATACGGGGAGCGCTGCGTCTCGCACATCATCACCTACGGTAGCATGGGAGCCAAGAGCGTGATTCGCGACGTGGCCAGGGTGATGGGCGTGAGCTACGGGGAGGCCGATCTGATAGCCAAGATGATCGAGGCCCGTCCCGGGGTGAAGCTGAAGGAGGAATTCGAGGACAAGCCCGAACTGCGGGAGACCATCGAAAGCAGCACTACCTATCGCGAGCTATGGGGCTACGCGATCAAGCTGGAAGGCCTGACCCGCAACACCGGGGTGCATGCCGCCGGAGTGGTGATCGGAGACCGTCCGTTGGATCAGCACGTTCCTCTCAGCCGGGGCAACGAAGGGGAGGTGGTAACCCAGTATGACATGGGGGCCATCACGGAAGTGGGTCTCCTCAAGATGGACTTTCTCGGACTCAAGAACCTGACGGTGATCCAGGAGGCCACGGACTTCATCCGGGGGCAGGATCCCGACTTCGAGATTCACAAGGTTCCCCTCGATGACCAACCCACGTTCGATCTGCTTAATCGCGGGGAGACGATGGGGGTTTTCCAGCTTGAGTCAGGCGGGATGACAGAGACCTGCCGGCGTTACGGCATCCGGCGAATCGACGACATCATCGACCTTCTTGCGCTTTACCGTCCCGGGGCCATGCAGTTCATCAACGAGATGATCGAGGTGAAGGAAGGCCGCAAGGAGGTGAAGTATGAACATCCGCTGCTGGAACAGGTGTGCGGAGACACCTACGGGGTGATGATCTACCAGGAGCAGGTGCAGAATGCAGCCAAGCTTCTGGCCGGCTACACGCTGGGAGGAGCCGACATTCTGCGCCGCGCGATGGGCAAGAAGAAGCAGTCCGAGATGGATAAACAGCGCGTAGCCTTTGTGGAGGGGTGCAAGTCTGAGAACAACATCGACAAGGGCCTGGCCAACCGGATCTTCGACAAGATTGCGAGCTTTGCGGGTTACGGGTTCAACAAGTCCCACTCGGCCTGCTACGCACACATTTCCTACTGGACGGCCTACCTGAAGGCAAATTTTCCAGTCGAGTTCATGGCGGGGCTCCTCTCGAACGAGTTCAGCAACACGGACAAGATTGGCGTCTTCGTTTCCGAGTGTCACCGCATGGATATCGAGATCCTGCCGCCTGACGCAAACCGTTCCCAGCTGCGCTTCGCCCCGGAGAAGATCCGTAGCGGCAAGATGGCCATCCGTTATGGATTGGCCGCCATCAAGAATGTGGGGGAGGGGGCCATGGCGCAGGCGATCGCGGAGCGTGAGGGGAATGGCGACTTCCAGTCGATGGATGATTTTGCCAACCGGCAGGACTCCAAGGTGGTCAATAAGCGCATTCTGGAGAACCTGGTCCTTGCGGGGGCGATGGATTGGACGCGCGAAACACGGGCCGGGATGTGTGATCGACTGGAGGAAGTCTGTGCGGCAGCCGGGGCAGCGCAGCGCGACAGGGAGAGCGGTCAGGAAGCACTTTTTGGCGACGAGGAACTGGCGGCCCCGGCCGCGCGACATGAAATGCCGGAGTGGCCCAAGGATGAACGTCTGGAAAAGGAGAAGGAACTGCTGGGCTACTACGTGACGGGTCACCCCCTTGACAAGTATCGCGTTCTGCTGAGCTCGGATCGCTTCTGCAAGTTTGGCCTGCTGGATGATCTTGATCTGAGTGACCGGCGGGCACGCTTCCCATTCGCCGGAATGATCCGGAAAATCGAGCAGCGCGTGACCAGGAAGGGCAAGCCCTTCGGGATTCTTGTCATCGAAGACTTCACGGGCAGCCAGGAGGTGCTTTGCTGGGGGGAGTCCTACATCCCGGCGCGGGATGCCGGCATCCTGGAAGAGGGCAGGGTCATCGCCTTGAAGGGAGAGGTTTCGATCGATGACCGGACCGAGAGTCGCAAGATCATGGGGAGCAGCCTGAAGGAGCTGAAGCTTCGCCAGGGTCGTAACGGCCAGAATGGCGGCGGACCGCTGGAGCTCTCCCTCTGGGTCTCGCGCAGCAAGGTGGGGGATCTCGAGGAGATCCAGAGCGTGCTGGCATCTCATCCCGGGGAAACACCTGTTCTGCTCCACCTGCAGAGCGGAACCGGGAAGCGAGCCACCATTGAATGCGGCGAGCAGTTCCGGGTTGATAAGTCAGAATCTCTCACCGCGGCCCTCGGTCGCTGGATGGACTAACGTTAGTGACAGGATGACAAGGAAGTTCATGAAACCTCTGGGCCCGGCGATCAGACTATTCTTCGCAGGTATTCTGCTTGGCAACGTGCAGGCCGGGACGGAAGAGCCGTATAATGTGCTCCTGATCATATCCGATGACCTGAACAGCCGGATTGCTCCGCTGGGGGACGTGGATGCGATTACGCCGAACCTGACGCGTCTGGCGGCACGGACCGTGAATTACCGGAACTGCCTGAGCCAGTATCCTTTCTGCGCCCCCTCCAGGGGGTCGTTCCTCACCGGGCTCTTTCCCTGGAACCTTGGGATTCATGCTGCAGGTGGAACTACGGCTAATGGTGAAAACGTGGTGCCGAATCGCATGTGGATGTCACAGTATTTCAGGTCCGAGGGTTATTGGGCCGGGAGCTATGGCAAGGTGGAACACTACGAGCGCAGCGAGCGGTGGGACGAGTTGATTCCCCGGACGTTTTCTGTTGATGGGCGGTTTTCTTCGGTGCGTGATTTCAGTGGCCACAAGGGGATCAGCGGAGATACGAGCTTCATTGTATACGACGGTGGAGATCCGGCGAAATTTGCGGACGGAGTGACGGCAACAGGGGCGATGGCCGCCATGGGAAAATGCCTGGAAGCGGACCAGAAGTTCTTCGTAGCGGTCGGCTTTTTCATGCCCCACACTCCCTGGATTGTTCCGAAGGCGATCTCTGATCTCTATGATCCGGCGGCCTTCACGTTGCCGGAGTACATTGAGGAATCATATGATAACGCGTACTGGCCGCCTTATGCCTATCCCTACGGAAAGGCTGCGGATGAACGGCCGTTGCTTCCCGAGGAAGACCTGCGGGAGCTTTTTCACGCCTACTACAGTGCCGTGACCCTCATGGATCATAATCTGGGACGTGTGCTGGACTTCGCCGACGCCAACAACCTCTGGGACAACACGGTCATTATTTTTGCAAGTGACAACGGTTTCAGCCTGATGGAGCACCTGCACCTCTATTCCAAGCGGAATTATTCGAGGGAAAGCATTCACGTGCCAATGATGATCCATCATCCGGGAATGGCTACCGAAGGGCGGGTCTGTGACCGCCAGGTGGGATTGATCGATGTTCTTCCCACCGCCTTGGACCTTGCAGGAGTCTCGCCCTATCCCAAGCCCATCGATGGCCAGTCTCTGGCCCCACTGCAGGAGAATCCGGATCGTGAGTGGAATACCCCGGCCCTGTCCTGTACGACCTATCCGAAAAATTCTAAGCCCCGCTTTCGTATTGGCCAGCTGGGAACGTGGAAGCTGGTCGAGGGCCCGTTTTTCGGCAGTTACAGAAGAGTCATGGATCATGCCGCTGATCCGGGGGAGCATTTCGGGACGTTTCCGAACGGGATCGACCCGCGGGCGCTTGGGGAACTGGAAGAGGCCCTGTCCGGAATACCGTTTAAAGACGATGTCTTCTATGTGAAAAAGCCTGCCCTCGGCACTGCGGATCGCGATGAAGATGGTCTGTCCGATGAGCAGGAACTGGATCTCAGATTACTCGGGTTCAGTCCCTTCCTGAATGACGGTGACGCAGTGGATCGCTTCCGGCATGGGGGGGTGTCTGTCGAGAGGTTCCCGGAGAGTGTCAGGATCAGTCTCGCAGGGTTGCCCGTCATTCCCGGAGAGTTCAATGCTTCACACGATTACCCGTTACGCCTGCAGCGGTCCTTCGATCTGTCCGGGTGGGAAGACCTGCCGGGGATTCCCGGGCTGGGAGGATCCGGCCTTCTCGAATGGACGGATGATTCCAGTGCCGCTGAAAAGGCTTTTTACCGATTTGTGATAGAGCCCTAGAGCCCGTTTAGAGACCCAATCTCTCTGCCCGTAGCCGGTAGAACACTCGGGGATTGTCGGGGGTGGCCCCCACCTCCATCAGGATGGCGCTTCCGTCCCCGAAGGGATCAGGATCCGCCACCGATATCCCCGGATCATCCGCGGGAAGTGCGCTCCAGGATCGCAGGTCATGGGAATACTCAACGGTGAGGAATACATCAGTTGCGTCAGGATTGCGGTAGAACCGCATCGAAGGCAGTGTTGACCCCTCATGGGAAACGGGAAAAAGCGGAGTTCCGGTTGACCCGACCGGAAGGGAAGAAGTCGCGAATTCCAACAGATTCGTAATGCCATCGTGATCGTGATCCTCAAGTGCGCCCCGACTTTCGGAAGGCAGATTGCGGGTTGCCCATTGGTCGTAGGCGGGAAGGTAATACCGGAATCTCTCGGGGGCGGAGCTGCTCTCCGTGCCCCGACTGACAGAAAGGGGGAGAGACAGTGGCCCCGATGAGGGGAGGTCGATGGCGGGCGCGGAAAAGGTCGCGGTTCGCTCGTTCAGGATGGTGACCGATTCGATGAGCCGTCCGTCAAGATGGAATCTGGTGGGTTCCTGAAGATTGGCATCATCGACCACTCCGCGCGGCGTGTCGCCGATAGCGTATTTTCGCTCCAAATAATTCCGGATCCGGTCCATGCCCACTCCGGTCGAGTTGCTCTGAAGATTGGAGAAGACTATCAATTCGGCTATATCTGCGGTCATGTAATGGAAGGATCCCTCAAACCGGCGACCCGTGCCGATAGCGGTGATGTTGCCGTCGTAGGCCCGCTTCACGCCATAGACGCTCCATCTGGAATTCCGGATCTGCCTGACGTTGTTGGTTTCCCTGATTCCGTCTCCGATACTGAGAAGTCGTCCCTGGGGATCGTGGGAGGGATGGGCCTTGGTCACCGCAAAGACGGTCAATCCCTCCCGCACCGTGGCGGGGAAGTCGTTGATGTGAAGATAGTCGGCGCCGTTGAAACAGGCGGCAGGCAGACCGTTGAGTTGATCAAGTTTCAGGAATGGCCGGGAATTGGGGTCGGGTTGCGTAAGCGTGGTGGCCTGATCACTGCCGCCCCAGGAAGCGATGGCGTCACCGTGGTTGAGTTGTTCAGCCAGGCGGTTGGCGGAGGCCCACACCCGTAGTTCGCCGTCGAGGAATTCCGGGAAGTAATTGTAGATGATTGACGGATCCGATGCGGATTGGCGGTCAGGATCCCCGAAGGAGAGATAGTAGCCCGATTCATCGATGTGACTGAATCTGTCGGACAGGGCGGAATCTTCCCCGAACTTCACCCAGAGCAGGGTGTTCTCGGAATTTGCTCCTGATTCCACCCAGTAACTCAGTTCCCGGCCGGTTTCCCAGTGCACGACCCGCAGATCAGAACAATCGGGGTTCATGCGATTCTTTTCGATGTGCTCTCTGGTGTTGAAAACGATGGGCACGGGGGCACGGCTCAGGTCATCTCCAACGATATTCTCCATCCGTAGCGGGACGGTCCAGCGTGTCGATCCGAAACCCTGTCCCGAAATGGTATGGAGAGATCCACCCGAGGAAGTGGAGGATGTAACGTCGATAGAATCGATCGAAAGGGAGGGACCGCTGAATTCAACGGTGTCACCGTGATTCTGGTATGTAACTCCATCGAGGGAGAATTCTACGGGTATCACTCCAGAGAGATTGTCCTCTTCGATCCTGAAGTAGGCTTCGCCGGTGTGAGACTGTGTGGAGTAGATCAACCGGTGGTCGGCAAGGGTCACGGCGCCCCCCAGCCGGACCGTGAATTCCCTGGGAGGGATTCTTCCTTCAGGCATGCCTGAAGCAACAAGGTAATGATCGCCGTTGGGTTTTTTGAGCAGGGAAAACATGAGGTTTCGAGCATCTCCGGGACGAAGAATGGCGCCGGCACTCCAATGAGGATTCGAGTCCCCATCGTATTCGAGAGCTCCAATGTCAGGGGCGATGCCATGAACCGTTCCGTAAGTAACTCCCGGGATGTTTTCGCCGGCGTCGATGGCTCTGGAGTCCTCCAGTAGTTCGAAATTCCCGGTGGAAGCCGAGACAAACAAGGAGCTGTCGATGGTGTTTCCGGGCCAGCGGTCTTCGAATTTTCCAATGGTGAGGAAGTTGTTCCGGACGATATGAGGGTCGGGATCGGTCCCGAATTCCCTGATTTCACTGCAGATGTTGTTCCTCACATCGATCCCGCCAATACTCCCGTTCCCGGCGATGTGGATCTGGCCGTCGATGGTATTGTTGTAAACCCGTTGCATGCTGTTCTGGTAGTTGACCTGGTTGGAATCAAGGGCCCAGAGCATGAGGCTGAGAGTGGGGGCAGAGATTCCCCAGATCAGATTATGATGGATGAAGACGTTGGAGGGGCTGGTATCCATCCGGATTCCCCGTCCCCCGCCCCATTGATGATCGTCATTGCGGCGGGCCACGTTTGTGTGCACCCAGTTGTAGGCGACTTCCATCCCCTGCAGGTCACCGTTGTAATTTGAGTTCATGCTCGCGGAGTCCGTCACCCGCTTGCCGCCATGGTAGCAATGGTTGTAGTTGAACGTCCCGGCGGGGGAATACATGTGGATGTTTTCACTGCCGATTCCGAAGGTGGTGTTGTGGTGCACGGTGGCATGGGAACTTTCCCAGGAGGCAATCCCGTAAAGCAGGCAATCCCGGATAACGTTGTTCTTAAGTTCCGTATTGGTTCCCAGGGTGATCAGTCCTCCTCCATATGAGGAATCGATGCAGCTGTTGAGGACCTTGTGCCCGTCTCCCTTGATCCAGATCGCCGCCCGGCCCGTCCACAGGGAGTTCAGCCCCGATCCACAATAGCGGAGAACGAGGTCATCCATGGAGATATGGGAACTGGAGACAGGGCACCTGATCCCTCCCCCCAGGAACTCGAGTTCCCTGATGCGAACGTTACGGGACCAGTTCAGATCGAAGGAGTATTCGCGGCTCTTGATTTCGACCCGGTGCCCGGCGGGAGAAGTCCCGCCGGGGGCGTGGAGATAGAGAGTGTGAGGGGGGCCGCTTACTCCCTCGATGTCGTAGAAGTACTCCCCTTCCTGATCCAGGGCCCTCAGGTGATTCCAGAGAAAATAGGGATCCGCTTCAGAAACGAGTGCGGTCGATTGGAGGTAGGGTCGGTAACGGAAGGTGAGCCCCCCGGCATCGGAGCCAATCACAAGCCCGGTATCTCGAAAGACTCCCGTCCCCGGGCTGGTGTCAATGCGAGCTCCCAGCCACTCGTTTGGCCCCTCCCCGGGAAGCTCGGCGTCCGTGTAGGTGGCAGTGAAGAAGGTTCCTGAATACGGAGGCTCGGGGCCTTCTGAAGAAGGGTCGTGAGCTGCTCCCTGGGGAGAAGCCATGTTGTTCCAGTGGAAATCATAAGGGGAAGGAGCATTGGGCCAGCGGGCGATTTTCTGGACAATTCCGTCAAGGAGGATGGTGGATGCGCCGGGGATCAAACCATAGTTTGGGCTGAGCTGGATCTTGTAGATGGAACCGTCGTGGACTTGCCAATGACCGGCCCCGTTACTGCCGGGCGTGATGGGATCGAAGCCGGAAACGGTTACCTTGTCCGGCCCCGAACCGTCGTTGTAAGGTTGGTAGGTGATGGGGGCGGCAGGAGTCCCCGTACTCCGGAAAAGAACAAATTCACGATAGATTCCCTCGTGCAGGTGGACGGTGTCTCCCGCCGCCGTCTGTAGTTCGGCATGGGTAATCGTGGCGAATGGCTGAGCCAGGGTGCCTGGGTTGGCATTGTCGCCGAGGGGAGGGGGAGCCACGTGAAAGTCAGTCCCTGCCGCGACAGAGGACAGGAGACCAAGGGCGAGGATGGTGCAGATGGATCTTTTGGGGGGGAACATGGGGATGAGGGGGGGGTAAGGCCCAGTTCGCGATTATGGAAAGAGGGGTCCTGGAATTTTGCAAAAAAACCCGGAATGTCTATAAAATATTATAATAAATATGTATAAACCATAGCGATCTCCCCGGGACCCCCCCGGAAGGGTGATCATCCTGGGTGTTTCGTTCCCCGCGGCGCTGTTCTACCCCGTCCTGATGACACCTTCCCTTGCCTGATACCGGGGATTCGCGCCTTCACTGGGGTTGATCTGGGCATAACGGTTGGACCTTCCATCGAGTTCAAAAAAAATTGAACTATGGGTCGACCTGTGTGCAGGATAATGGCGTGCCTGACGATGAGTCCAAGAGCCTCGCGGTGATCGAGAAGCAGGTGGTTTCGCTTTTTGCGGATGGAGTCCGGGTGGCCGGGTTGCCTCGTTCCATCGGCGAGATCTACGGGCTCCTGTTTATTTCCCGGGAGCCTCTCTCCCTTGATGATCTGGTAAAGCGTCTGGGGATTTCCAAGGGGTCTGCGAGTCAGGGGCTCAAGTTCCTGCGGACGCTGGGGGCCTTTCGGGAAGTTGACGGTCCGGATGCCCGGCGGACGTATTTTGAAGCGGACATCAAATTGAAGAAACTGGTGGGCGGTTTCATTCGTGAGCAGCTTCGTCCGCACCTCGACAGCGGGAAGGATCGCATCAAGGTCCTTGAGAACGAAGTAATGAAGGAAGGCGATGCCGCCCGGCGGGCCTTTTACGATGAGCGAGTCAAGAAACTGGAGCGCTGGCTGAAGCAGGCCAAGCTTCTCATGCCGTTGGTCCAGCGGGTGTTGGGAGAATGACGATGGCCGGGGAACAACGGGAGGAAGCGGCGTGGTACTGTCTCAGGACGCAGATCAAGCGTGAGCATATTGCCGCTGCATCCTTGAGGGAGTTGGGGCAGATCGAGGTGGTTTGCCCCCGGCTTCGTTATAAGAAAGCAACCCGGCGCGGGAAGGTCTGGTGGATTGAGCCTCTCTTTCCAGGCTACCTGCTTGCACGTTTCGTGCTGGGGGAACAGGAACGAGCTGTCAGCTATGCCAAAGGAGTGAGCCGGATCCTGCGGTTTGGTGAGCACATCCCCACCGTGCCCGACCGCTTCGTGGAAGATCTCCGGGCCGAATTGGTCCGGGACGGGGAGCGAAAGGAGCTCATCACCCTGCAGCCGGTGGCAGAACCGGGCGACGAAGTAGAACTGGTGGAGGGTCCCCTGAAAGGCATGACCGGGACGGTGATCGAGGTCCGTCCAGCGGAAGAGAGAGTGCGGATTTTTGTCGAATTCCTGGGGGAGGACCAGCCGGTTGATGTGGACCTTTTTTCGCTGCTTTTGCCGCGAAAGCCCCTTCCAAAGCAGGAAGAAATCGATTAGGGAATCGCGAAGAGTTCATTTTTTTATGAATTCGTTCAATTTTTCTTGAACTGATTGCCCCATTGGGTGTCTCTCCCCCTGCAACGCGCGGCAGGTGGCCAACTTATTCACACCGCTTCAGGCATCTCTTGAAGGTCTTGACTTCGCTGAAGTCCAAACGACCAAGGGCGGCAGCGTGATCAGCTGGTGGAGCCCGCCGAGCTTATTCACAACTTATTCAGAAAGAACGTGAAGCTCTTCATTACTGGTCACCGGGGCATGGTGGGGGCGGCGCTGGTTCGGGCCGCACCGGTGGCGGGGGAGGTGGAACTCCTGCTCCGGTCCCGGGCCGAACTCGACCTCTGTGACCAGCAGGCGGTCTTTGAGTTCCTCGGCAGGGAACGACCGGACCAGGTCATCATCGCGGCCGCGAAGGTTGGCGGGATTGTCGCGAACAGCACCTATCCCGCGGAGTTCATCTACCAGAACCTCACCATTGCCGCCAACCTGATCCATGGCTCCTACCAGGCGGGAGTGAGTCGGGTGCTCTTTCTGGGGAGTTCCTGCATCTACCCGAAGCAGGCGCCCCAGCCCATGCCGGAATCCTGTCTTCTCAGTGGTCCACTGGAGCCTACCAACGAAGCCTACGCAGTGGCGAAGATTGCCGGGCTGAAACTGTGCCAGCACTACCGGGCCCAGTATGGGGTGCTCTATCATTCCGCCATGCCGACCAATCTCTATGGGCCGGGCGACAATTATCACCCGGAGAACTCGCATGTGATCCCGGCCCTGCTCCGCCGTTTCCACGAGGCCAAGGAGGAGAATGCCAGGGAGGTGGTCATCTGGGGCACGGGCACGCCGCGGCGGGAGTTTCTGCACGTCGACGACCTCGCCCGGGCCTGCTTTCATCTCCTCGGCGAGGAGGATCCGCCGGACTGGGTCAATGTCGGTTCGGGGAGCGAAGTGAGCATTCTTGACCTTGCCACCGCGATTGGGCGGACGGTGGGATTCAAGGGCGATATTCTCACCGATCCTTCCAAGCCGGACGGGACGCCTCGCAAGCTCATGGAGGTCTCCCGGATGAAGAAGACCGGATGGGAACCGACCGTCTCCCTGGAGGAGGGACTCCGTAGCACCTACCACTCGTTCCTGGCCGAACGGGCTGCGGGGTCGGTGCGGAGAGGGTGAATTTCAGACCCAATCAGACCTTATGAAGAAAGCATTAATCACCGGAATCACGGGGCAGGATGGCTCCTACCTCGCCGAGCTCCTCCTGGAAAAAGGCTACGAAGTTCACGGGATCATCCGCCGGTCCTCCAGTTTCAACACCGAGCGCATCGACCACCTCTACCGGGACCGGCAGGAGGAAGATGCCCGCCTCATTCTCCACCACGGCGATCTGGCAGATGGAACGAACCTGGCCCGCCTCCTGAACGAGACCCGGCCGGATGAGATCTACAACCTCGGGGCGCAGAGCCACGTGCGGGTGAGCTTTGACCAGCCGGAATATACCGGGGACGTGGTGGGCCTGGGAACCCAGCGGCTCCTGGAGACCATTCGCCAGACCGGTCTCATCGACAAGGTGCGTTATTACCAGGCCTCGTCATCGGAAATGTACGGGAAGGTGCAGGCCATCCCGCAAACCGAGGGGACGCCCTTCTGGCCGCGCTCTCCCTATGCATGCGCCAAGGTGTACGGACACTGGCTGACCGTGAATTACCGCGAGTCCTATGGCATGCACGCAAGTAGCGGGATTCTGTTCAACCATGAGTCTCCGCGCCGGGGGGAGACGTTCGTCACCCGCAAGATCACCCGGGCCGCCACCCGGATCAAGGCAGGCCTGCAGGACAGGTTGTATCTCGGAAACCTCGATGCCAAGCGGGACTGGGGCTATGCGAAGGAGTACGTCGAAATGATGTGGCTCATGTTGCAGCAGGAGACCCCGGATGACTATGTGGTGGCCACCGGGGAGACCCATTCGGTCCGCGAGTTCGTGGAGGAAGTCTTCAGTTATCTCGGGCTCGACTGGGAGACCCTGGTCGAATACGACGCCCGCTACGAGCGGCCGGCCGAGGTGGACATGCTCATTGGGGATGCCTCCAAGGCCAGGGCCCAGCTGGGATGGGAGCCGAAGGTCAAGTTCAAGGACCTGGTGCGGATCATGGTGGATGCGGACCTGGAACTGGCGGAGCGGGAGAAAAAGATTGTGGAAGCCACCGGATAAGTGGGTGCAAACCAGTCAGACGCGGCCGCCAGGGCCGGCATCAAAACGGTTCCCTTCTGTGGGTTGCCGGTGGCCCTGCTCGACTATGCTCTCGCCGTTGAGCTGATCCACCGATGGGCCGAGGCGGGTGACGCCGCCTATGCGGTGGCGGCGGCCAACGCGCACGTGGTCTCCCTCTCGCAGCATGAACCGGAATACCGGAAGGCGATCGACCGTTTTGATCTCATCTGTCCCGACGGCATGCCACTGGTGTGGGCGGTGAACCACCGGGTTCCGGAGGAGGACCGCCTGAAGGGCCGGGTCTACGGCCCGAGTCTCATGTTGCGCTCGCTGGAATCCTCCGCCGACACCGGCATCCGGCACTTTTTTCTCGGGGGCATGGAAAGCACCCTGGAAAAACTGGAGCGACGCTTCGGGAACGACTGTCCCCGGGCCCGGATCGTGGGCAGCTACTCTCCCCCCTTCGGGGAGTGGCCGGAGGACGAGTTTGACCGGATCGCCGATAAGATCCGGAGGAGCCGGGCCAACATGATCTGGGTGGGACTGGGATGCCCCAAGCAGGAAAAATGGATCGGCAGCCACAAGGACAAGCTGCCCCCCGGGGTCTATCTCGGGGTAGGGGCGGCCTTTGCCTTTCATGCCGGGGAAGTGAAACAGGCGCCGGCCTGGATGCAGCGGATTGGCATGGAGTGGTTTTACCGCCTGCTGAAGGAGCCCCGCCGCCTCTTCAGGCGCTACCTCGTCAACAACTGCCTCTTCATCCGCTACTGGCTCAGTGACACCATCAGGCACAACGATTGAAACACCCATGACCCAGCAACAGAAACGAATCCTGATCGCCGGAGGTGGGGGCTTTATCGGGGGACACCTGGCGGGCTCGCTGCTGGCAAAGGGCCATCAGGTGGTGGTCGCTGATATCAAGAGTCTCGACCAATGGTACCAGGTGCACGGGGAAGCGGAGAATCACGTCCTCAACCTGGAGGAAAAACAGGCCTGCTACGAGGTGATGGGGGGATGTGACGAAGTTTATAACCTGGCCTGCAACATGGGAGGGATGGGCTTCATCGAGTTCAACCGCGCCCTCTGCATGATCAGCGTCCTGATCAATACCCATCTTCTGATGGGGGCCCGCGACCTGGGCGTGAAGGGCTTCTTTTACGCGAGTAGTGCCTGCGTTTACCCGGATTACCGGCAGGACGACGCCGACGTGATGGCCCTCAAGGAATCGGACGCCTATCCCGCGCAACCGGAAGATGGTTACGGGTGGGAGAAACTCTTCTCGGAGCGCATGTGCCGGAATTTCCACGAGGACTTTGGCCTCAACGTGCGGGTCTTCCGCTTTCACAACGTCTACGGACCTTTCGGGACCTGGGTCGGAGGGCGCGAGAAGGCGCCCGCTGCTCTCTGCCGCAAGGTCATCGAGGCGGCCGACACGGGGAATCACGAGATAGAGATCTGGGGTGATGGCGAGCAGACGAGATCCTTCATGTACATCGATGATTGCGTGGGCGGAATGGCGCGCCTGATGGGATCCGGCCACTCCGAGCCGCTCAACCTGGGACGGGCCGAACTGGTGAGTATCAACGGCCTGCTTGAGATCATCGAGGGAATTGCCGGGATCACACTCAACCGCAACTACGACCTGAGCAAGCCGCAGGGGGTTCGGGGTCGCAACTCGGACAACACCCTCATCCGGGAAACCCTCGGCTGGGAACCGGAGGTCAATCTGGCCACCGGGCTGGAGAAGACCTATCACTGGATCAAGGAGCAATACGAACGCCGCAAGCGTGGCGAGGTGGTGGTGGACTGATGTTCGACGTCGACGAGTCAGCATGAGCAGGGAAACTTCCAGGGAAATAGAGCGGATCAATGTGCTCGGGGTGGGGATCAGCACCCTGGACATGCCGCGTGCAGTGAAGGAGGTGCTTGAGGGTGCGGACCGGGAGGGATTCAGCGGCTATGTCACGGTGACAGGAGTGCACGGAGTGATGGAGTCGCAGCGCGACGTGGAACTCAAGCGCATCCACAATCGTTCCTACCTTTCGACCCCGGATGGGATGCCGATGGTCTGGATGGCCCATTGGAACGGACACGATTCCGTGGGCCGCGTCTACGGCCCCGATCTGATGATTGAAGTGGTGCTCGCCAGCGCCGGAAGTGGCCGCGGGCATTTCTTCTGGGGAGGAAATCAGGGAGTGGCCACCGAACTGGGGGAACGCATGCAGAAACGGTTTCCCGGCACCCGGGTGGTCGGGGTCGAGTGCCCTCCGTTCCGGGAGTTGACAGACCGGGAGGAACGGGACCTCGTGGACCAGCTGCGGGAAACCCGCCCCCACTTCTTCTGGGTCGGTCTGAGCACTCCCAAGCAGGAACGTTTCATGCACGGCTTCCTGGCCCGTCACCCCGATCTCTGTGCCGGGTGGGGCCATGGCCTGGTGATGATCGGCGTGGGGGCGGCCTTTGACTTTCACACCGGCAGGGTGAACCAGGCCCCGCGCTGGATGCAGCGCAGGGGCCTCGAATGGCTCTTCCGCCTTTGCCAGGAACCCCGTCGCCTCTGGCGCCGCTACTCGATCAACAACGCTGGATTCATCTTCGCGATCCTCCCCCAGTTGATGGATCTCAAGAAGTATCCCCTGGAGAAATAACGATGGAGGGAGAGATGCAGAAGGAGTCCAAGGCGCGGAGCCTGCTGAAGGCGGTGAGCTGGCGGGTGATCGCGACCATCACCACCATCCTGATCGCCTGGCTGGTCTACCGCGATATCAGGCCGGCCCTCGCCATCGGGGGGATCGAGTTTTTCGCCAAGTTCCTCGTCTACTATCTTCACGAACGGCTGTGGCAGATCGTGCCCCGCGGGACGATCCGCGAGGCCGCCAGCCGCTTGTGAACCGTGTCCTCCGACCTCATGGCCGCAACCAACATACACCCCGAGTTTCATCGCTTCCTGGGACGGGAGGACAAGGAACGGCTTCTGGACCAGCAGGGTGTGGTGCTCTGGCTCTACGGTCTTTCCGGATCCGGGAAGTCGACCATTGCGAACCTCGCGGAGCGTGCGTTGTCCCAGGAGGGACGTTTCACGACCATCCTGGACGGCGACAACCTGCGCTCCGGGCTCAACCGTAACCTGGGATTCTCGGATGACGACCGTTCGGAGAACATCCGACGCAATGCGGAGGTGGCCAAACTCTTCGCGGAGCAGGGAATCATCACCTTTGTTTCGGTCATCACGCCGCGCCGGGACCTGCGGGCCCTGGCCCGGGGGATCATCGGAGAGGACTTCCGGGAAGTCTTCGTCAAGGCCGGGTATGCGACCTGTGCCGAACGTGATCCGAAGGGACTCTACGCCCGGGCGGAGGCCGGACAGATCGAGCAGTTCACGGGCAGGGACAGCGGATTTGAAGAACCCGGAGACGAGGCCGAACTGGTGCTCGATACCGATACCCACGACGCGGAGGAGTGTGCCCGGATCCTCCTCGACCACCTCTCCGGGCCTTCAGGGAGTTGAACGGTCCGATCCCTTTCACCAAAGAGCGACATGCCTGATTACCACCTCAGTCACCTCGAGCAACTCGAAGCCGAAGCCATCTTTCTGCTGCGGGAAACGGCGGCCCAATTCGAGAATCCGGCCCTGCTCTTCTCGGGCGGGAAGGATTCCATCGTGATGGCTCACCTGGCCCGCAAGGCCTTCTGGCCTGCCCGCCTTCCCTTTCCGCTGGTGCACATTGACACCGGCCACAACTTCAGGGAAACCATCGACTACCGCGATGCCTTTGCCGAAAAGCTGGGGGCGCGTCTGGTTGTCGGTTCGGTCCAGAAATCCATCGATGAAGGGCGCGTGCAGGAGGAGAAGGGAAGCAATGCCTCGCGCAACAGCCTGCAGATCACCACCCTGCTGGACACCATCGAGGAGCACGGCTTCGATGCCGCGCTGGGGGGTGGCCGGCGTGACGAGGAGAAGGCCCGGGCCAAGGAGCGCTTCTTTTCGCACCGGGATGATTTCGGGCAGTGGGATCCCAAGAATCAAAGACCTGAACTCTGGAATGTCTTCAACGGGAGAAAGCATGAGGGCGAGCATTTCCGCATCTTTCCCCTCTCCAACTTCACGGAGATGGACGTCTGGATGTACATGAAGCAGGAGGGCATCGAGCTGCCCAGCCTCTACTATGCCCACGAACGCGAGACGATCACCCGGAACGGCACCATTCTGGCGGTGTCGGAGTTCGTGCAGCCGCGCGAGGGTGAGACCGTTGAGAAGAAGGTGATCCGCTTCCGGACGATGGGGGATGCCACCATCACCGGCGCGGTGGAATCGGGCGCCGACACCATGGACCGGATCATCGAGGAGGTTGCGGCGGCCCGGCAGACCGAGCGCGGCAACCGGGCTGACGACAAGCGCTCGGAAACGGCGATGGAGGACAGGAAGAAGGAAGGATACTTTTAAGAGGGCGATTTCAACCGCCGCCCGCAGTTCATGGCTTGGACATGGCTGCAGCCGGGAGGCGGAAGGAAGGCCCGCAACTCAACACTTACGGAATGGACCTGCTCAGATTCACCACCGCTGGCTCGGTTGACGATGGAAAATCGACCCTGATTGGACGGCTTCTCTACGACTCAAAGTCGATTTTCGAGGATCAGTTGGAGGCGATCGAGGAAAGCTCGCGGAAGCGGGGCGACGAGCACGTCAATCTGGCTTTGCTGACCGACGGGTTGCGGGCGGAGCGTGAGCAGGGGATTACGATTGACGTGGCCTACCGCTATTTCGCGACCCCGAAACGCAAGTTCATCATTGCGGATACCCCGGGGCATATCCAGTACACCCGCAACATGGTGACCGGTGCTTCCACCGCCAACCTGGCCATCATCCTGATCGATGCGCGCAAGGGCGTGATCGAGCAGACCAAGCGGCATTCCTTCATCGCCAACCTGTTGCGGATCCAGCACCTGGTGGTGGCGGTCAACAAGATGGACCTGGTGGACTACTCGCAGGAGGTCTACGAGAACATCGTGCGGGACTATGAATCCTTTGCCTCCCGCCTTGATGGCATCGTCGGGATCCAGTCCATCCCGATCTCAGCCCTGGAAGGGGAGAACGTGGTGGAACGTTCGGAGAGGACGCCCTGGTATGAGGGACCGTCCCTGCTCTACCATCTCGAAAACGTCTACATCGGCGGAGAGGAGAACCATGTGGATGCGCGCTTTCCGGTCCAGTGGGTGGTCCGGCCGCAGAGCGACCAGTGGCACGACTTCCGGGGGTATGCGGGACGGGTCGCCGGGGGCGTCTTCAAGCCGGGGGATGAGGTGGCGGTCCTGCCCTCGGGCTTCACCACCCGGGTGAAGGGAATTCATGCCGCGGACGGGGAGAAGAGCGAGGCCTATTCACCCCAGTCGGTCTGCCTCACTCTGGAGGATGAAATCGATCTCTCCCGGGGGGACATGATCGCCAAGCCCAACAACCAGCCCAGGATCGATCAGGATATCGATGCCATGATCTGCTGGTTTTCGCAGACGCCGATGCGTCCCCGGGGCAAATATATCCTGCGCCACACCACCCGGGAGACCAAGGCGGTGGTGGAGGAGATCCGTTATAAGGTCGATATCGACACGCTCCATAAGATCGAGGAGGTGGAATCGTTCCAATTGAACGAGATCGGGCGCATCAGGCTGCGCACGGCGGTCCCTCTCCTGCATGATGCCTATCGTCGCAACCGGCAGACCGGATCATTCATCCTGATTGATCCCGGCACCAACGAGACGGTGGGAGCCGGGATGATCCTGTAGTCAAAGAAGATATGAAACTGGCAGACCAGACCCTGGAGAAGATAGAGAATGGTTCCGCCGTGATCGGGGTGGTGGGCCTGGGTTACGTCGGGCTCCCCCTGATTCTCGGCTTTGTGGGCCGGGGCTTCCGGGTGATGGGAATCGACATCGACCGGAAGAAAATTGAGGCCATCAGGGCGGGGGAGAGTTACATCGAGCACATTCCGGGCGGGTCCATTGCGGAGGCCGTCGAGAGCGGGAAACTGGAAGTCACCACGGATTTTTCGGAGGCCAGTCGCCCGGACGCCCTCATCATGTGCGTGCCCACGCCCCTTGATGAACATTTTGAGCCCGACCTCAGCTTTGTCCTCAGCACCATGGAGAGTCTCGTGCCGCATTTGCGACCCGGGCAGGTGGTGAGCCTGGAAAGCACAACCTACCCCGGGACCACGGACGAGGAACTGCGCCCCCTCATCGAGGACCGGGGGCTGGCAGTTGGCACGGACATCTTCCTGGTCTACTCCCCGGAGCGGGAGGATCCCGGCAATCCCGACTTCTCGGCCACCAGCATTCCCAAGGTGGTCGGGGGGACCACCGGGGACTGTGCCCGGGTGGGGCAGGCCCTCTATCAGGCCGTGGTTTCGGAGGTGGTCCCGGTGCGTTCCACCCAGGTGGCCGAGTTCACCAAGCTGCTGGAGAACATTTACCGGGCGGTGAACATCGGGCTGGTGAACGAATTGAAAGTGGCCGCCGAGCGGATGGGCATTGACATCTGGGAAGTGATTGAGGCGGCTGCAACCAAGCCTTTCGGGTTCAAGCCGTTCTACCCCGGACCAGGCCTGGGCGGGCACTGCATCCCCATCGATCCCTATTACCTGACCTGGAAGGCGCGGGAGTATGGCGTGCACACCCGCTTCATCGAACTGGCGGGAGAGATTAATCGCAGTATGCCGCACTGGGTGGTGCAGCGCACGATGGAGGCCCTCAACCAGCGTTCCAAGTCGGTGAAGGGGAGCCGGATTCTCCTCATGGGCCTGGCATACAAGGAGAACGTTGACGACATGCGGGAATCGCCGACCTTCACCCTGATGGACGAATTGGCCGGTCTGGGGGCGGAGGTTGACTACTACGACCCGCACATCCCGGAAATCGGCCCGACTCGTGAGCATGCACGCTGGACGGGTGCCAGGTCGGTGGAGTGGACGCCGGAAAACATCGCGGGCTTCGACTGCGTCCTGCTTGCCACCAATCACCGGGTCTTTGACCTGGCGGGACTCCTTGAATCTGCCGACCTCGTGATCGACACCCGCAACGCCATTGCCCGGGCCGGCCTGACGCCACGCGAGGGTCAGGTGGTGAAGGCCTAGGCAGGGGGCAGGAAGGAAGACCTGAAAAGCAGAGTGATCCCATGAAGAACGAGCCGTTTCACAAGCTGATCAATGCGGTGGCCGATGCCCTCGAGCGCTTCCGGGGCGCCGCCGGGGAAAGGGTGCGCCAGGCAGCCGACCTCATCCTCCAAAGCGAGGGCAAGGTTGTCGTCACCGGGGTGGGCAAATCGGGCATCATCGGACACAAGACCGCGGCAACCCTCGCCTCCACCGGGACCCCCGCGGTGTTCCTCAATGCAGCCGAGGCCCTGCACGGGGACATGGGCGTGGTGTGCGGGGGCGATGTGGTGCTTCTTGTTTCAAACAGCGGGGAGACGGAGGAACTCCTGCGCATGATGCCCAGCCTGCGGGCCATCGGAGTGCAGACCATTGGCCTGCTGGGCAAGCCCGACAGTTCCCTGGCTCGCCATCTGGATCTTGTCATTCCGATCGAGATCGGGGAAGAGGGGGATTCCCTCAACCTGGCGCCCATGTGCAGCACCGCCCTCGCGCTGGTGGCGGGGGACACTCTGGCCGCCACCCTGCAGGCGGAGCGCGGTTTCGGAGAGGAGGAATTCGCGGTTCTCCATCCCGGGGGGGTCCTCGGCCGCCGCCTCCTGTTGAGCGCCGGGGACGTCATGCAACCCCGACCCGACGTGGCAGTTCTTGGGGAAAGTGCGAGTCTGGATGAGATCGTGACGGCCCTCACCAGGTTTCCCCTGGGCCTGGTGTGTGTTCTGGACGCCGAAGACAGAATCCTGGGTGTCATCACGGACGGGGATGTGCGACGGGCGGTCATGGGGAAGCGCTATGAAACCCGGGCTGATGCCATGATGACCACCACCCCGGTGACGATCAGGGCGGAGGAGCGGTTGGCCGACGTGCTCGATGTCATGGAAAATCCCCAGCGCAAGGTGTATGCGGTTCCCGTGACCGATGAAGAAGGGCGACTGCAGGGCGTGGTGCGCATGCATGACGTGCTGGGAAGCTGAGGGCGCTGCCAGGCAGGAAAAGAACCATGAAAGTAGGAGTCATTGGAGCCGGAAGCTGGGGGAAAAACCTGGTGAGAAATTTTCTGGAGCTGGGGGTCCTGAGCGAGGTTGCAGATCCAGTTGAAGCCAACCGGCAGGCGGTCCGGGACATCGCTCCCTCCGTGGAAATATCTTCAAGCGGCCGCGACCTCATCGCAGGAGACTGCAATGCGGTCGCGATCGCGACGCCGGTGCCGACCCACTTCGAACTGGCAGCCGCCAGCCTGCGGGCGGGGAAGGACGTCTTCGTCGAGAAGCCGATGACGCTCACCGCGGGCGAAGCCGAGGAGTTGGTGAATCTGGCGGAGACACACGAGCGCATCCTGATGGTGGGTCATCTCCTGCTCTATCAGCCGCCGATTCAGTTCATCAAGCGGTTCCTTGACGAGGGGAAGCTGGGGAAGATCTACCATCTCCACCAGGAGCGAAAGAAGCTGGGGAGGGCCCGCTACATTGAGAATGTCACCTGGAGCCTCGGGGTGCATGATATCGCGGTGCTCCTCTACCTGGTCGGCAGTCAACCGCGCCACGTCTTCGCCTCGGGCCATTGCGGACTCCAGGAGAAGGTGGAGGATGATGTCTACGTGCATCTGGAATTCCTCGATGGGATCAAGGCTCACCTGCACAACTCCTGGCTCTGGCCAACCAACCGCCGGCAACTCACCATCATCGGCGAGAAGGGAATGCTGGTCTACGATGAAAACGCGGCCACCGTCACCCTGCACCGCAAGCGGATCAATGCCGACCTCGAAAGCGTTGACGAGGGAAGTGAGCTGGTCTTTGAGGGTAGTGAAGCGCCCCTGCGGATCGAACTTGAACATTTCATTGACTGCATCAGGACCCGGAAGGCGCCGATCTCGGACGGACGAAACGGCCTGGCGGTGGTAACGGTGCTGGAACGCATCCTGATGCATTGAAGGGAATGAGTGAGTACTCGGCACATCCGACCGCGGTCATCGACGAAGGCGCCATGATCGGGGCAGGGAGCCGCATCTGGCACTTCGCACACATTTGCGCGGGAGCCCGCATCGGCGAGCACTGTTCCTTCGGTCAGAACACGATGGTCGCGGACGGGGTAATCATCGGTTCCAACGTGAAGGTCCAGAACAACGTCTCGATTTACACGGGCACGGTGGTGGAAGACGACGTTTTCCTCGGGCCTTCGTGCGTCCTCACCAATGTCACCAATCCGCGTTCGCAGGTGAAGCGGAAGGGGCTTTACGAAGAGACTGTTCTCAAGCGCGGGGCGACGGTGGGAGCAAATGCCACCATCGTCTGCGGCATCACGATCGGGCGCTACGCCTTCGTCGCAGCTGGAGCGGTGGTCTCCCGTGATATTCCGGATTACGGATTCGTGATGGGTGTGCCGGGACGGGTGCAGGGTTGGATGTCGCGACATGGTCATCGTCTTGCCAGGCCGGACGCGGAGGGCGTGATGGTCTGCCCGGAGAGCGGTTATCGCTACCGGGAATCAGACGGGGTGTTGCGCTGCCTGGACCTGGACGAAGAAGCATCTCTCCCCCCAGAGCTTGCTCAAGGGGAGAAGAATTACGATGAGTTCAAGGAGAGCTGAAAGCCCGCTGATGATCGGCGGGAGGATGCGCGGGATGACCGTCAAATTGCGGCGAAGATTTCACCAGCCCAGTTTCAACTCAATCACAGGATCAGTCTCAAATCCCCAATTATTCAAACTGACCGATTCATGAAAGTCCCTCTCCTCGATGTCAACGCGCAGAATCTTCCCCTGGAAGAAGAACTGACCGCGGCCTTCACCCGGGTGCTCCACTCGGGCCGTTTCATCATGGGCCCCGAGGTGGAAGCCCTGGAAGCAGAGGTGGCCGAATTCGTGGGGGCCCGGCACGGGATCGGAGTGACCTCCGGGACGGACGCCATCCTGGTGGCTCTCATGGCGCTTGGGATCGGTCCGGGTGACGAAGTGCTCTGTCCCACCTTCACCTTCTTCGCGACGGCCGGGTGCATTTCCCGGACGGGGGCAACCCCGGTCTTCGTGGATGCCTGTCCCGGGTGCTTCAACCTGGACCTCGACGATGCGGCCCGCAAGGTGACGCCGCGCACCAGGGCCGTCATTCCGGTCCACCTCTTCGGCCAATCCGCGGAAATGGATGCCGTCATGGCCCTCGCCCGGGAACACGACCTCCACGTCATCGAGGACGGAGCGCAGGCCATCGGGGCGCGCTACAGGGGACGCGGCTGTGGCGCGATGGGGGACTTCGGGACCTACAGCTTTTTCCCCTCCAAGAACCTGGGCGGGTTCGGTGACGGCGGGATGGTGGTCTGCAACGATGACGATCTCGCGGAGCGGGCCCGCATCCTGCGCATGCATGGGTCCAAGCCGAAATACTTTCACCGCGAAGTGGGGGGGAATTTCCGCCTCGATCCGCTGCAGGCCGCCCTCCTCAGGGTCAAGCTGCGCCGTTACGGCGATTACACCAGGGCCCGGCAGGAGAATGCCGCCTACTACACCGGGAAGTTGTCCGCCCTCCAAGGGGTGGTGGCGGCCCCGGCGCGCTGCTGCTGCGCCGACGGCCGGGAAGAATCCCCGGGGGAGGCCCGGGTTGTCCTGCCCACCTGCTGCGAGCACAACGAGCATATCTGGAATCAGTTTACCCTGCGGGTGCGCGGGGAGGGCCGGCGCGACGCCCTCAGGGAGCATCTGGGCACCCACGGGATAGGATCTGAGATCTATTATCCCCTTACGATGGATCAGCAGGAGTGCTTTGCCAATCTTCCGGAGAGGAGCCGGACGGGGAACGAAAGAGCTCACCTGCTGGCAACAGAAGCGCTGAGCCTGCCGATTTATCCCGAGCTTACACGGGAGATGCAGGATCATGTGGTAACGACCCTGGCAGAGTTCCTGGGAGCGGATTGAACCGGCAAATCCATGATGGTGATTCTCTCCGAGGGAGAGGGCAGCTTCTGCTCGGCCACCATGCAGTTCATCCTGAAGCGGGATCGCCAGGGTCTCTTCCACGTTGCTTCGATCCAGTCAAAGGCAGGCCGCCGGCTGTTACGCGATCGCGACGTGGGCGAATCCGACCTGGACACCATGTGCCTGCTCGAGGACGAACACCTCTTCAAGCGCAGCACAGCCGCGTTGCGCGTCGGGACGCGGCTGCCTCGATATGGGCTTCTGGCCGCTCTTGGGCTTTGGGTGCCTTGCGTCCTGCGGGATTGGTGCTACGGTCTGGTGGCCCGCAATCGGTATTGGCTGCGGGACAGGAAAAGCTGTCTGCTCCCCACCGGGGAACAGTGGACGAGGGTTTGTGACCATCCGGATTAAGGAGGCAATTACCGCTTGATGAGGGCATCGTTCGCAACGAAACTAGAGGGCCTTCACTCACCAGTATGAAAAGAATTTTCCGTGATCGTCTTCTGGCTGTTGTCCTGGCTTTCAGCATGACCGCGCCGGTGCTGGCGGATGTTGCGGAGACCGTCGAAAAGTACCGGGCTTCGTTTGAGAGGCGGATGAATGCCGAACTGGACGAACATGGGAAAGCCGCCCGGGACCTGCGACTCAACTACCTTGAAGTGCTGAAGAAGCTCAAGGGGGAGTTGGGGAGAGCCGAGAATCTCAAGGGCGCCACCCAGGTTCTGGCAGAGATCGAGATGATTGAAGACGGGGAGGAGTCCAAGGATCTTCCGGCCGATGCGGACTTTCGTTTCAAACGGGTTCGCGAGAAATGGGAGAGGGGATTGACGGAGATCCGTTCTGCCCGCAGTAAAAAACTGAAGACAACCGTGGAACTGTATCTGAAGGCCCTTGATACCGAGAAACGGCGGCTGACGCGAGCGGGTGAAATCAAGGACGCTCTGGTCATCGAGGAGGAAGAAAAGCGGGTCGGGGATCTTCCGGAGGTGAAAGCCCTGGTCATTACCCCCGAGCCTGGTCA
>DLRK01000074.1:53306-59642 GCA_002501065.1 Akkermansiaceae bacterium UBA7890 | reverse complement strand
CCTCATGAAACCCTATGAATACAGTCCCGCACGGCGCAGGGGTCATCTGGGAACGATTTAGGATCAGGTGTCCCCAGGACGGGTAGGTTCGAGTCCTGTTCCCGGTATGCTCGCTTTTTCCCAGTGTCTTGCGGTTCCAGGGGCCCCTCCCCCGAATGGGGGAGATTTCCCCCCAATTACTGCTGGTGACCTGCCTGCCTTGGCCGAACTTACCTCTTGCAATTTGGCTCAATTCGAGCCAAACACCTCGCCCTCCCCGCGCCTAGCGGGGATCTTCAAATTAAGACAAGATATTATGGCAACAGGTAAAGTAGCTCGTTTCTTCGATCAAAAAGGCTTCGGCTTCATTCAACCCGAAGGAGGCGGCAAGGATTTGTTCGTGCACATTAATGAGGTTGAAGGAGGCCAACTTCAAGAAGGCGACACAGTTGAGTATGAGGCCATTGACGGGCCTAAAGGGCCCCAAGCTTCCAGCGTCAAGGTTGTTTAACCTGATTCAGCCACCGTTGGTGGCGGCCCCCATTCCATTCACCCCGAGTTAAACCCCTTTACCGGGTTTGGTTGAGGTGCCTGCTGTTGCATTTTACTGCACCAGCTGCGCCTCTGTTCGGTGGTCCGTGCTGCGCCTGTTACAGGTTGCACGGGATTGCTCGTCCCGGGCGCTGAGGAAGTGAGGCCATCAGGAGCCTCCACCCGGTAGTCCCCGGGGCGCCCGGGAGCAGAGGGTCGACCTCTCTCCCTTCAAGCGGCATCATTGCCCTTGTGTGAAATCTCGGGCCTGACCTCAGAACCGCTCAACTCCGATCCTGAGGTAATCGTGGGGGAGTGGAACGCTGGCTCACCACCTGCGCTGGCGGCCCCTGTTGATAGATCTGCACTGGTGGAATCCCACGGTGGGTAACGACTATTTCCGCTCCTCCTCCTTGCGGACGCGGGAGGAAAATCTCGACGAACGCCCAGATCATCCAAGCCGGGAACAGAAACAGGAGAAGCACGAGGGCCAGGATCCAGTTCCGCCTGAAGGTCTGAATGACACCTCGTGCACAACAGGCCAGAAGAACCAGCAGGACGAACAAACCGATGACTATCGGACCCCACTCAACTTCTCCTGCCTCCGCACCCAACGCAGGCGGTCCGGAAAGAGCCAGGTCCATAAAATTTCCTGCCATCATCCTAAGCCGTTACGTAGTCATGATCGCAGTGGGAAAGGGAATGCGCATACCAGGAAGATATAACGAATTGTTCCTCGATCGAAAAGCAAAAGAGGCATCGAGCCGGGAGCCCTGGAGGTAGCCCTGGAATTCTGCACGAAGTGAAATGTTTCCTTGTGCGCTGGAGGGCACGAGAGTCACGCTGACCACGCTCCCCCGTCCAATGAAGATCCTTTCCATCATCCCCTCCCTTCTGCTTGCCAGTCTCCTGCCCCTCCCCGCGGACGACCGGCCCAACATCATCCTCATCATGGTGGATGACATGGGATTCTCGGACATCGGCTGTTATGGGAGTGAGATCCCCACCCCGCATCTCGATGCCCTCGCGGCCCGGGGAGCCAGATTTTCCCAGTTCTATAACACGGGCCGCTGCTGTCCCACGCGGGCCTCGCTCCTGACCGGCCTCTACTCCCACCAGGCCGGAGTGGGCTGGATGACTGCGGACCAGGGCGTGCCGGGCTACCGCGGACGGCTCACCGAACAGTGCCACACCATCGCGGAGGTTCTCGGTCGGGCCGGCTACTTCACCGCCATGACCGGCAAGTGGCACGTGGGTTACTCCGAGCAGGTCAACCCCACCGCCCGCGGTTTCCTCCGCAGCCTCAATCTCGATCAGGGAGGAGTGCACTTCTCCAACCAGACTGGCCGGATGGAGACCCGCAAACTGTTCTTCAACGGAAAGGAAATTACCAAGGACGACCCGCGGCTCTCTCCCCCGTGGTACGGATCCAATCTCTGGACCGGGCAGGGGATCCGCTTCCTTGACGAAGCCCGCGCCGCCAACAAACCCTTTTTCTGGTACCTCGCCCATGTCGCGCCCCACTTCCCGTGCATGGCCCCGGAGGCGACCATTGCCAGATACCGTGGCAAGTACCGTGCCGGATGGGATCAGCTGGCCCGCGAGCGCCACGCCCGCCAGGTGAAGTCCGGCCTCATCGATGCCAGCTGGAAGCCGGAACCCCGTCCCGCGCAGATCCCGGCCTGGAAGTCCCTGGGCGAGAAGGCCCGGGTGCGCTATGACGACATGATGGCCATCTACGCCGCCATGATCGAGGAGATCGACAGGAACGTGGGCAGGCTGGTGGCCGCCCTCGAGAAACGGAAACAACTGGACAACACTCTCATCCTGTTTTTCTCCGACAACGGTGGAAACGCCGAAGCGGGCATCAAGGGACGCTATGAGGGCAAGCAACCGGGCGACCCGCATTCCAATGTCTTCATCGGACGGTGCTGGGCCCATCTCAACAACGTTCCCTTCCGCCAGTACAAGCACTACAATCACGAAGGCGGGATTGCCACGCCCCTCATTGCCCACTGGCCGGACGGAATCACCCCCCGCAAGGACTGGATCAGCACGCCCACCCACCTGATCGATCTGATGGCGACCTGTGTCGACCTCGGCGCGGCACCCTATCCCGCAACCCGCAAGAGCCGCCCGGTTCCCGCCATGGCAGGGCAAAGCCTGCGCCCGCTCCTCACCGGCAAGGGGGAATTCGCCAGGCGCCCCCTCTTCTGGGAACACGAGGGCAACGCTGCCATCCGGGTGGGCGATGAGAAACTGGTGCGCCTCGGGGAGAAGGGGCGGTGGGAACTTTACGACCTGGCTTCCGACCGCACCGAACAGAAGAACCTGGCTCCCCAACGGCCCGGGCGGGTGAAGACTCTTGCCGCTCAGTGGGAGGACTGGGCCCGGCGTTGCCAGGTCCTCCCCAGGCCCAAGCCGAAGGCCAAGCCCAGGACCAAGCCCAGGAGCACGCCCAAGCCGAGGAAGGCCACTTCCCGGGTTGGCCCTTCCTTTTCCTCAACCGTGGTGGTCGGACCGGATGCGCCGGACCGTTCCGGTTCGTCCTTCACCCGGGGTTCCAACCCCTGATCAGGGGACTCCTCCGCCAACACCCCAGTTTCCACTTCCGGTGCCTGTTCCGAATTCGAACGGGACCTGAGGGATGCGCCCCCATCGCGTTCCCCGGCCTGCCTGGGGTCCACCTGCTCGAGAGACTCGGTGAGCTTGAACTCGGCCTCGGCGGGATCGGCCGGTTTCTCGGCCAGGTGAAGCTTGGTGGTCTGCTCCTTCTCGAGAGATTTCGGGGATCTTTGCTTTCCTTTCTCCAGGGGAACCTCAGCAAGCGGAACCGCCTCGCCACTGCGGCCTTTCGGTTTCGGACCGCGATCCGCGCGCGGGAGATCCGCCGCCTCCTTCACCGCCTCCTGCGGATGCAGCGCCTGCTTCTTATCAGCGGCCCGCTCTGCCGCCGTCGGGGGAGCGGGAGCCGCCGCGGCCGGTTGGGGAGGAACCTTCGAGTCCAGTTCAGGAGTGGCGAGGCGGGAAGATGGCACTTCCCTTCGTTGCGCCGGCGCGTCCTCCCCGGAATTCTCGTCCGCTTTAACCTCCGCCGCCTCAGCCTTTCCGAGCAGATCGTCCTGAAACCGGTTAGCCTTCCCCCCAGAGAACCCCGAAGCCTCACCGAAGCTCGCCTCATCAGCATCCCGGGAGAGATCGTCGGAATCCAGGGTAATTGTATGGGACTCCACCACGAGCTGTTTCCCGTCATTCGCTCCCCTGCCAGCTTTGCTGTCAAAAGCCACCCAGGGCCGGGTCAGGAAGGTCACCAGAAAGAGGGTGAGGACGAAACAGGCTGCCGCCGACCACATCACACGCCGACCAGCCCTGCGGATGCGGCGCTCGCGGGCGCGCTCCCCGATAACTGAGTCCACTCCCGGGATTTCCCCGGTGGACCCCGCCAGCGCAAGCGCTTCCAGAAGCTGCGCCCTGCGCTCCGGGGCCAACTTCCATTCCTCATCATCCTCCGGCACCAGGGTCTCGCCCAGCAGGCCATGAAGGGACTCCAAGCGCTGCTTGAAGGCCCGGACCTCTGGCTGCTCAGCGACCATGCGCTCCAGTTCTTCGACCTCCGGACCAGATGCCTCGCCCAGAACGAGGTCCACCACCCGGGACTCGATCCCGTCATGAAGATCATCACTGTAGTTGTCGTCGCTCATGTTCCCTATCCTTCCGCTCCCTCTACCCCCGCACGCCGCATGGAATCAGCGAGGTCCTTCAAAACGTGATGCAGCCGGTAACCCACGTTCCCGACGCTCATGCCACTGCGCTGGCTGATCTGCTCATACTTGAGCCCTTCGAAATACTTGAGCCGGAGGAGGAGCTGGTCGCGCTCGTCGAGATCCCCCATGAGCATGTGCAGGATCCCGGCTGCCTCCATCTTCCCGAGCACATCATCGGAGGCCTCCCGTCCCATGTCCTTCCGGCCCGCCCCCATGCCGCCATATCCCCCCGGATTGGTCGCATCCCCGTCCCCGATGCTCTCCTGGGTGGCAGGATCGGCAAGCGTCTCGCGTTTGTTGTCGCGAATGTGGTTGTAGGCCCTGTTCCTTACACAGCGAAACAGCCAGGCGCGCGGTTGCCGGACCTCGTCCCAGTGCTGATGGAGGCGCAGGAAGGCGTCCTGCACCAGGTCCTCGGCCACTTCCCGGCGACCCACCAGGCCAAACGCGTAGCGCAGAAGCGGGGTCTCCTCCGCTTCGAATACCGTTTCAAGGGAAGGCTTGGGCGCCTTGGAGGGCTCAGGGGACATGGGAACCACGATGGCCACGACCACGGCCATCGACGGGAAGCATTGTAAACCTGAAACTGCCACCTGATTCCATCCTTTCTAGCTTTAAGACACTCCAAATGAACAAGCCTTGGGAAATTCCGGTCATTTTTGCCATGATTGTGATCTCCAAGGCCACAAAAAGGCCTTTCACGGGAGAGGATCCGACGGCCTGAAGCCTGAAACCGCCCTTTCTGCGATGCTGGAAACAGCAGCGGATCCCCGTATTCGTCAGCACAAGACCCTCGACCTCCGGGTATTCTCAACCTAAACAAATCGGCCCCACGGATGTTCTTCCTCAAGAAAATCTTTCAGCTCCGGGATCAAACCAATCCCAGCGCCGAGAAGCCGTTCCTCGAGCACCTCGAAGATCTGCGGGTATGCATTACGCGCGTCGTCCTCACCCTGCTCATTTCCACGGTGGCCTGCTTTATCTTCCGCAATGAGCTCATGGACATCATCCGGCGACCGGTCACCCAGGTTTGGGAACAGGGGCAGGAGAGTGCCTTGAAGGACACCGGGATTCCGCTCCAGGACTGGGAGAGTGCCAAGACCATCGCGGAAAGTTTCAATAAGCTGCAGCCCGAGGACCGCACCCACTACCTGGAAAAGTACGGAAATCCCGGGGAGATCCTCAACAATATCCGGATCGTCAACCTCTTTCGTGCCGCCCTCACCTTCGAGGATGAGATGGAGCAACGGGAGTTCATCGAATCGCACAGCGGCCTCGACGAGGCCTTGAAAAACAAGGTTCTCGCCCTGATCGAGGGCAATCCCAATCCCAAGTCCGATGCACGTGGCAAGCTGGTCCTCATGCAGGCCCTCAAGCCCACCGAGGGCTTCATGCTCTCCATCAAGCTCGCCTTCTTCGCAGGTATCGTGATCTCCTTCCCCTTCCTGCTCTTCTTCCTTCTGCAGTTTGTCCTGCCGGGCATGCATCAAACCGAGCGCAAGGCCCTCTGGCCCGCGATGGCCATCGGCTTCGGCCTCTTCCTCTCCGGGGTCTTCTTCTCCTACTACATCGTCCTGCCCAAGGTCCTTGAGTTCTTCCACGATTACAGCTCGGACATGATGATCGAAAACGAGTGGCGCATCGGTTACTACATTTCTTTTGCCACCCAGTTCACCCTGATCTTCGGACTCAGCTTCGAGCTCCCCGTTCTGGTCATGACCCTGGTCAAGCTGGGCATCCTCAATTGCGAGATGATGCGCCGCACCCGGGCCTATGCCATCCTGGCCATCTTCGTCATTGCCGCCCTCATCACTCCCACTCCGGACGCCTTCACCCTCTGCCTCCTCGCAGGTCCCATGGTGATCCTCTACGAGATCTGTATCTGGCTGGCCTACTTCCTGGAACGCAAGACCTCCCGCCTTGAGGCCGAGGAAGAGAAAGAACGCATGGAACGCCTCCTCGAGATCAGGAAGCGCAAGGAGGAACTCGGCATTACCGACGAGGACGAGGACGGTGGAGACGATGACGACGATCCTCATGACCCCCACGATCCGGACGATCC
>DLRK01000074.1:0-52953 GCA_002501065.1 Akkermansiaceae bacterium UBA7890 | reverse complement strand
GATCCAGATGATCCGGACGACGGCAATGATCAGGGCTCCAGCGGGGACGGTGAGGACGAATACGGACACGGTCCCTATCACCACGAGCACGACCACGAGGCGGAAGACTACCACTATCATACCGACGACGATTCCTTCCGCGCAGACCAGCATGAGGAAGGGGATCTCGGCTTCGGGGACGACGGCCATACCGGCGGGGAACCGGAGGATCCATCCGGAGAGAGCGACTCTCCGCCTGCTCACGACCCGGAGCAGCAGGGCTTCAACTTCCACGAAGAGGTCGACCCGGCCGACCCCGGGGAGGAGCAGGAGAAAGACGAGGAACATCTCGATCCCCGGCATCCCCCCGAGGAGATTCCGGACGAAGAGAGATACCGCGAACGGGACGATCCCGATAATCGCGACCAGGATTAGGACCGCTCACCTGCGCCCCCGACTACCCCCCGGAGGCAGCACCCCCGTCCCCGGAGGAAATGAATGGTCGGGACGACTGGATTCGAACCAGCGACCTCCTCACCCCCAGTGAGGCGCGCTACCAAGCTGCGCCACGTCCCGATGTTGGCAATTTGGATGGGGCCGGGAGCCGCGCGCTGTGTAACCCACCGCATTCGGCATTGGCAAGCCGCGATTTTCCTGCCATGTCCCCCCGTTCATCATGGAAGCCACCAAGGTCGCCATTCTGGGCGCAAGCGGCTATACCGGAATGGAGCTCGTCAGGCTCCTTCTGGTCCATCCCGCAGCGCAGATCACCGCCGCCACGTCCCGCAGCAATGCCGGAAGACGGATCGACGAGGTATTCCCCAGGTTTGCCCAACTCCCCGGCAGCCAACTGCCCTTCATCGAACCGGACATGGAGGCGGTGGTGGAGAGCGGTGCGACCGTTGCCTTTCTTGCCCTCCCTCATGGAGCAGCTGCGCAATATGCCACCGCATTGCTCGAAAAGGGCCTGCGCGTGATCGACCTGAGCGCCGACTTCCGACTACGTGAAGCTGCCACCTACGAGGACTTCTACGGCGAAACGCACCCGGCGCCGGACCTCCTCGCCACGGCGGTCTACGGACTGCCCGAAGTCCATGGGGAGGCCATTGCCGCCGCCCGCCTGGTGGCTTCTCCCGGTTGCTATCCCACCTCCATCCTGCTCCCCCTCATCCCGCTTCTGCGCGAGGGGTTGATTGACCCCGCCACCATCGTGGCGAACTCCCTGAGCGGAGTGAGCGGTGCCGGACGCAAGGCCGACCTCGCCCTTCTTTTCGTGGAGTGCAACGAAAGCATACGCGCCTACGGCCTTCCCAGGCACCGCCACCTGTCCGAAATCGAGCAGGAGCTTTCCGCCGCCGCCATGAAGAACGTCACCATCACCTTCGTCCCCCATCTCGTCCCTGTGAAAAACGGGATCTGCACCACCACCACCGCAATGCTGCAGGGGGACCTCGCAAGCGTGGACCACGCCCTCCGTTCCACTTATGCAAACAGTTCCTTCGTTCGCTTGCTCGGCACGGGGTCCTGCCCTGATACTAAGAATGTGACCCACACAAACTTCATCGACATCGGCTGGCAACACGATGAACGCACCGGTCGTCTTCTCTTGCTGAGTGCAGAAGACAACCTTGGAAAGGGAGCGGCCGGTCAGGCCGTGCAGAGTTTCAATATCATGACCGGATTGCCGGATACGACAGGCCTGGGAACGGTTTAAGGAAAAAGGAACGAACGATTGGCGATGGCCTTCAAGAAGGTAAAAGGCGGTGTGTGCGCCCCGGTCGGATTTTCGGGCGGCGCGGTAAGCTGCGGGATCAAGGATCCGGGAAATCCGCGTTCCGACCTCGCTCTCGTTTACTCCAGACACCCCTGCGTCTCGGCCGGGACATTCACCTCCAACCGGGTGAAGGCGGCGCCGGTAAAGGTCACCCAGGCCCACCTCCGCGCCCGTGAGCTACGTGCCATCGTGGCCAACAGCGGTAACGCCAATGCCTGCACCGGGGTCCCGGGGATCGAGGACGCCCGGATCATGGCCAAGACGGTGGCTGCCACCCTGGGCCTCCGGCAGCGCGAAGTGGGCGTATGCTCCACCGGAGTGATCGGCCTGCCGCTGCCCATGGACCGGATGGAGACCGGACTGGCCGGACTGGCCGATCACCTCAGCGCCAGGGGAGGCACCGAAGTGGCCAGGGCCATCATGACGAGCGACACCACCGTGAAGGAGATCGCCATCAGCGCCACCGTCGGTGGAAGGAAGGTGCGCATCGGCGCCTGCGCCAAGGGAGCCGGCATGATCTGCCCGAGCATGGCCACCATGCTCTGCTTCGTCACCACGGATGCCAACATCAGCAAGGCCTGCCTGCAGAAGACTCTCCTGGAAGCGGTGGAGGGATCGTTCAACCGCATCTGCATCGACGGTGACATGAGCACCAACGACACGGTCCTGCTACTGGCCAACGGACAATCCGGAGGCAAGCCCATCGCCCGTGGCGGCAAGGCCTGCCGCGAATTCTGCGAAGCCCTCCAGCATGTGCTCCTGGAACTTGCCAAGGCCTGCGTGCGCGACGGCGAACGCGTGAGCAAGTTCATCACCCTCGAAGTAGTCGGCGCATCCGTCTATCTCGACGCCAAGAAGGTCGCGGAAGCGATTGCCAAGTCCGCCCTCGTCAAGTCGTCCTGGAACGGCGACGACCCGAACTGGGGCCGCATCATCCACGCCATCGGCTACTCCCGGGCCCGCATCCGGGAAGAGCTCATCGATATTTCCTATGAGGGAAAACCGGCCTGCGAAGGTGGCCTGATGGCCAGGACTCCCATCAGGACCCTGCGGGACATTGCGGCCAAGGACAGCTTCACCATCACGGTGAACCTCCATCTCGGCAAGGCCGACTACACCATCTATACCAGCGATATTTCCCCGGAATACATCGATTTCAATCGCAGCGAGTACTCCTACTGGAAGAATGCAGGGGTAGATTAGCACCGGATCCCCGGACGGCTTCCCCTGGGACCATCCCCTCGGGAGCCGGCTATGCCGGACGAACGGCACAGAATCCATCCCTCCAGCTCACCCTGACCTCCACCCCGTAGCACGCACCCAGTTGCTCCGCGGTGAGAACCCGGCGCTTCCTTCCATCGGCCAGGATCCGCCCCTTCTTCATCAGGACCACCCGGTCGATCTCGGGAGGAATCTCGCGCACATCGTGGGTGACGAGCATGACTCCCGTCCCGTTGCGCATGAGTGCGCGCACCACCTCAATCAGATCCCAGGCCCCGGGGAGATCCAGGGAGGTGGTGGGTTCGTCGAGGATGAGCATCCCGGGTTCGTGCACGAGAGCCCGGGCCAGGAGGAACCGGCGACGTTCGCCGGAAGAGAGCTCACCATAGTCCCTCCACATCAGTTTGTGCACGCCCGCCGCCTTCATGGCCCTCCAGGCCCTGCGCTTCTCCACCGCCGTGAACGTCTGGCCTCGCGTGATCCCGTAGGTCCCATGCAATCCGGTGAGCACCACATCGCTGGCCAGCTCGTCGGCATCAAAGAGGCCATGCTGCTCCGGGGTGACCAGTCCGACACGCTCGCGCAGATCGTAAAGCGACCAGTATTCCTCTCCGAAAAGCCGCGAACTGCCCTGGTCCTCTACAGGATGAATATCCCCCGAAATCAGCGCCAGGAGCGTGCTCTTCCCGGCACCGTTGGGTCCCAGGATAGCAACCTTCTCCCCGGTTTCGATCCGCAGGGACAGTCCGCCAAAGACCTTGTTGTCACCACGCCACACCGTGACATCCTCCAGCTCAAGCACAGGCGAACCCACCGCATGACCTCCTGCCCAGTTCGCCGACCATGTTCCTTCTCATCATTCCACCCCTGGGCTAGCTTTATGTTGAATGTCCGGACCCAGGCAACAGCAAATCGTCCCGGAAGCTCTTTACGAGACTCTTCCTCCTCTTCATCTGTGAATGATGGCCCCGGTGAAAACCGTCATCATCCCGGCCCAGGCGCACTCTACCGGGTCCCCACCCGCTCCGAGATACGGTGGAACTCGCGCGCTGCAAAACTCAACACCAGATCCTCAAGGGCCTTGTTCTTCAGGCGTGAAATCGACTCCACGCTGAATCCCTGCGCCACCAGCTGCCTGGCAATGTGCGGTTTGACGCCCCGGGCACGGAGATAAAAGATCTCCCCTTCATCTATCATGGTCGAAGTGCTTCCGTGGGAACACTTCACCTGGTCCGCCTTGATCTCCAGCCCGGGCATGGAACTTGCCTCTGCCGCCTCACTCATGAGCAGGTTGCGACAGGTCTGGTAGGCATCGGTCTGATGCGCCCCGTCATCGACCATAATGAGACCGGAAAAGACGGTTCGGCTCCCGTCGTAAAGCGTGTTCTTGTAGAGGAGATCAGAGTAACTGCGCGCGCTGGCGTGATGCTGGAAGGTACGCTGGTCATACTCCTGCTCATCCCGCGCAATGCTCACCGAGAGCATGTCGGAATGGGCATTCTCTCCCTCCAGGCAACTGCGGGATTCCTGCCGGGCCCAGGCCGCTCCCGCATTCAGGATGAATGATTTGGAGGTGGCGTCACGGGCAACGGTGGTGTTGCCGACCTGGATCATCCGGGCCTGGTCACAGAGGTCCTGCAGGGCCAGATAGGTCAGCTGCGATCCCGGTCCGGCCACCAGGTCATTGACTGCAATGGCCCAGGCATTCCGGGCGCTGGTATCGGACTGGAAGTAGTCGACCACCGTGACCCGGGCATTCCTGCCGGTCACTATCAGGCTGTGAGGGAACGTGATGACGTGGTCGCCGGCAAGCCAGTGAAAGATCTCGATGGGATCCTCCACCACCACTCCATCCGGCACGTAGATGAACATTCCGGAAGAGACGTGAGCCTGGTGTAGGGCGGCGAACTTGGCCGAGCCCAGTGGGTACTCGGATTTCATGAAATACTCCTGCACGAGATCGGAGTGTTCCTCCAGGGCAAGTCGCAGGGGCAGGCAGATGACTCCCTCGGGAAGATTGAGTTCCTGCTCGTTCATCTCATCATTGAAGAATCCAATCCGCGCGGCACGCTTCTCCAGGCCGCTGGCTCCGCGGTGCTCCCCCATCGACTGCGGATCAGGAAGCTGTGCCCCCTCGAAGTCGAGATGCCTCAAGTTGGCAAAACGCCATTCCTCATCCCTGCGGGACGGCATGGGCAACTCCTGGAAGCGAGCCCAGCCAGCCTGCCGGGAGGCATTAAACCAGTCCGGCACTCCGTCCAGCGGCCCTGGTTCCCGTTCCAGGACGTTCCCTCTGTCCAATGTCGCTGTCATCAAATTCGGTCCATTAAAAACTGAACACAGAACATGGGGTGCTATCCTACACTCCCTTCCATCTCCAACTCGATAAGGCGCTTGAGTTCCACCGAATACTCCATCGGGAACTCCCGTACCAGATCGTTCACGAAGCCATTCACGGCCAGGCTCATGGCCTCGCCCTCGCTCAACCCTCGTTGCTGCAGGTAGAAGAGCATCTCCTCGGAAACCTGTGAAACGCTCGCCTCGTGCTGGGTGGAGTGCTGGTTACCGCGCACCGTGATGGCCGGATACGTATCCGTCCGGCTGCCGGTGTTGATCAGGAGGGCATCACACTCCGTGTTGTTCCGGCACCCCTTGAGGTGCTTGGGGATGTGAACCTGGCCGCGATAGGTCGAACGCCCTTCGCCCACCGAGATCGACTTGGAAACCACGTTCGAGGTCGTTTCGTCAGCGGCATGAATCATCTTGGCCCCGGTGTCCTGGTGCTGGCCGGTATTGGCGAGGGCAATCGAGATCACCTCGCCCCGCGCCTTACGGCCCTTCATCACCACCCCGGGATACTTCATCGTAAGCCGGCTCCCGATGTTGCAATCGATCCAGCGCACTTCCGCGTTCTCGTGCGCGATCCCACGCTTGGTCACCAGATTGAAGACATTGGCACTCCAGTTCTGCACGGTGATGTACTGCAACTTGGCATCCTTCAGGGCCACCAGTTCAACCACTGCGGAGTGCAGGGTGGAGGTTTCGAACTTGGGAGCGGTACAACCCTCCAGATAGGTCAATTCCGAACCCTCGTCGCAGATGATGAGCGTGCGCTCGAATTGACCGAAGTTCTCGGAATTGATCCGGAAGTAAGCCTGCAGCGGATGCCGCACCTTCACTCCCTTGGGCACATAGATGAACGACCCGCCCGAAAAAACAGCACTGTTGAGAGCCGAAAACTTGTTGTCCCCGGTAGGAATCACCTTGCCAAACCAGGGCCGGAAGATTTCCTCGTAATCCTTCAGACCCTCCGTCGAATTGACGAAGATGACGCCGTCCTTTTCGAGTTCCTCCTTCACATTGGAGTAGGCCGCCTCGGAGTCATACTGGGCCTCCACCCCTGCCAGAAAGGCCCGCTCCTGCTCCGGGATGCCGAGGCGCTCGAAGGTCTCCTTGATATCGTCGGGCACCTCGTCCCAGCTCCGGGTCGGCTTCGTGCCGTCCGAGAGATAGTAACGGATGATGTCGAAGTCGATGTTCTCTAGATCCTTGGTGGCCCAGAGCGTGGGCATGGGCTTGGCAAGAAAGGTCTCGAGGGCCCGGTGCCGAAACTCCCGGACCCAGTCCGGGTCCTCCTTCACATCACAGATGTAGTCGATGGTGGCGGGGCTTAACCCGCAACCCGCATCATACTTGTGTGACTCGGGGTAGGAAAAGTCCCCCCTGCTCTGGTCGATATCAATCGCCGCCTGCGTCCCGGAATCCAAAGCTGCTTCACTCATCTCCTGCTCCCTTCATTCCCGGCTCTACGAAGCCACCGGCGTTTCCTCCTTCAGGAAATCGTAGCCCTTCTTCTCCAATTCGAGGGCCAGCTCCTTGCTCCCGCTGCGCACGATCTGGCCATCCGCCAGCACATGCACGTGATCCGGCTCGATATAATCGAGCAGACGCTGGTAGTGGGTGATGACAAGGAAACCGCGCTCCGGCGAACGCATCGAGTTCACCCCTCCGGCCACCACCTTCAGGGCATCAATGTCCAGGCCGGAGTCGGTCTCGTCCATCACGCAGTAGCTCGGCTCCAGCATCATCATCTGCAGCACTTCGTTGCGTTTTTTCTCACCACCCGAAAAGCCTTCGTTCACCGAACGAGAAGTGAACCGCCGGTCGATTCCCAGTTGGTCCATCTTTTCGTAGAGTTCCTTGTAGTAGGCCACCGCATCGATTTCCTCGCCCTCCGGCAGACGCGCCTGGCGGGCGGCACGAATGAAGTTTGCCATGGTGACCCCCGGGACTTCCATCGGGTACTGGAACGCCAGAAACAGCCCGGCCCGGCTCCTCTCGTCAATCTCCAGATCGAGGAGATTCTGCCCGTCCATGGTGACCGATCCGCCCGTCACCTCGTAGTCCTCGTGACCGGCGACGACCTTGGCGAGGGTGGACTTGCCGGACCCGTTCGGCCCCATGATGGCGTGTACTTCACCGGGGGGTACTTCGAGGCTCAGACCCTTGAGAATATCGTTGCCGTCAATGGACGTATGGAGATTTGTGATGACGAGACTCATCTTAAAATAGGCAGGGATAGAAGCAGGATGACAATCAGGAACCTTTGGGGAGGGATCCGCGAATGGTGAGCTCCAACTCGCTCACCTCAACGCCACCCGGCAGGTCGAGGAGATCGGTAATCTGGCAGCCATCCTTGAACGAAATATCATGAATCTCTCTTGTCTTCTTGTCCTGAAAGTGGACATGGGGTGACAGGTTCACACAGAAGCGAGATGGCTCACGGTCAAAGTTTACCCGGTTGATCAGCCCATGGTCCACCAGGGCATCCAGACAGTTGTAGACCGTGGCCAGGGAGATGGTGGGCATGCCTTCCTGAACCCGCCGGAAGACCTCGTTGGCAGTGGGATGGTCCCGGTTGTGGAGAAGCACACTGTAAACCTCCCGCCGCTGCTTCGTCATGCGAAGCCCCTGCAGTTCGGGAGGGATCTCCTTCGCCACAGTCGGTAGTTCTTCGCCGCCGTTGCCGACCATGCCCGGAAGCTACGTGGGCGAAACCAGTTCTCAAGACATAATTAGAACTATTCTAATTGTGCCAGAGGGAGATTTGGGATTCTGCCGTATCGATGGTCCAATGGGGTGTTCCTGACAGGGGGGATTCCTGACCCTCGGGTTCGTTAGCGGAAACTTCATGACGGCCACCGGACTCTTCGAAGCAGCACTCTCCCCCATTCCAGTGAACTGAAAACGCGGGTGGTGTGGGGAGCGCGGACGTTCCCTGCCCCTCAACCTGCCTGACCGGCTCGCCACCATGATCCCGGGTCTCCTGCTCTTTGCCACTGTCGCCCAGACCACCCTCCCCAATCGGTTCGCCCGTTATCGAAACCTCTCATGTCATCCTGCGGGTGGGCCGGGTCTTCACCCTCATCGCTCTCATCCCGACCATCACCACCACCTCCATCTCACCCTCCTTCTTCGCAGCCCGGAGGGCTAATGCCCACGCCAGAAGAACACGGCGCACAACAGGGTAAGCGCTCCGTAACCCAGTCCGCTGAAAGCCAGAATCCGCCAGCGCTTGTCGCTGGCCGTCGCCCAGGTTACCAGGTCGCGGAAGGTGAAGGGCATCCCCACCCAGAAGAGCCCCTTGGTGAGCAGAAGATAGGAGAAGATCGGGACCAGCAGACGCGTGGCCGGATCCTTGTTGAAGGAGGCCGCCAACAGCGGCCCGGTCACCATCAGGGCCAGCACTCCCAGGGCGCGCACGAAAAGAAACTCCTTCACATAAAGGACCATCCCCAGGAAGGCGATGGGGACGAAGAGGCGCAGCCACGGTTTCACCGCGTTGAACTCCCCGATGTCCATGCTCAGGGAGGACAGCAAACCCATGTCATCCGGGGCAATGAGAAGCCAGAACCAGGACATGCCCACCGCCAGAGTATAGATTCCGGCAGGGTAGTGACGCGGCAGCTTGATGAACCACTCCTTGCAGACCTTTGCCTTCCAGACCATCAGGCCGTGAGCAACCAGGAGGTAGGCCGCCATGGCGTAGCCCGCAACACTGAGGGGAATACTTTCGTAGGGATGCGGACCCATTTCGGTGCGCGCTAGCTACGCCAGCACCGGGGGCAGGTAAAGGGCAAAGGCGGGAATTCTGCCCAAACCACGGCTCCACCCGAGCCTGGTACGGGATTTTGAATCGGGAACATCTCCCGCTACCCCCCCGCTACCGCCTTCCCAAAGAGGGTAAAGCCGGTGGAATCCTCGATTTCCACCTCTAAAATCTCCCCTGTCAGGCGCTCCCGGTCGCCGTTGAAAACGACGATCTTGTTTTGCGTGGTGCGACCGCTCAGGCGCTTCTTGTTGGTCTTGCTGGGACCCAAGCAGAGGATCTCCTGGCGCGTGCCGATCAGGGCCGCATTCTTGTGGACCGCGATCTCACCCTGAATGCGCAGCAGTTCCTGGTTCCGTTCTTCCTTCAACCGCTCCGGAAGTTGCCCGTCCATCTCGGCCGCAGGCGTGTTCTTCCGCTTGGAGTAACGAAAGATGAAGCTGTTGTCGAACTGCAGACGTTTCATGCAGTTGACCGTCGCCTGAAAGTCCTCTTCCGTTTCGGTCGGGAACCCGACGATGATGTCGGTGGTGATGGCCATGTCGGGGCGCGCCGCCTTCATCTTCTCGCAGATCTCGACGAATTTCTCATTCCTGTAGGGACGCCGCATCGCCCTGAGGATGCGATCACTTCCGCTCTGCATGGGAAAGTGAATATGCGAACAAAGCTTGGGAAGATAGGTGAAGGCCGCCACCAGATCATCGCGATAGCCGATGGGATGAGGCGAGGTGAAGCGTATGCGTTCGATCCCCTCCACCTCATGAACTGCCTCGAGAAGCTGCACAAAGGGTGACTTGCCCTCGACATTCTCGAAATCGGCACGCCCATAGAGGTTCACGATCTGCCCCAGGAGAGTCACTTCCCTGGTGCCCTGCTCCGCCAACTGCCTCACCTCCTCCACCACATCAGCAAGGGGGCGCCCGCGCTCCCGCCCTCTCGTGTCGGGCACGATACAGAAACTGCAGCGCATGTTGCATCCCTGCATGATGGACACGAAGGCTGATGGCTTCTTCCCTGCTGCCACATGATCCCGAATAGTGTTCTGGCTCCCCTCCTCCACACCGGTGTCCACCAGTTTTCCGTTCCTGGTTCCGCCCCCCGGAATCCGGATTCCCTTCTCCTCGACGGTATGACCCTCAAGGGACATTGAGAGCTCATCCATTCTCTCCTCCATCCGTTTGCGCAGGATGTCATCCACGTAGCCAAAGACCCGGTGGTACTTCTGCGTCCCCACTACCAGGTCGAGATGCGGGATGCGCTCGAAAAGTTCCTCTCCCCGACTCTGCGCCATGCAACCCATGAAACCGTAAACCACATGGGCCCGCTTCTCACGGTGCTTGCCCATCATTCCCATCTTGCCCAGCGCCTTCTGCTCGGCCTGGTCGCGCACCGAGCAGGTGTTGACCAGGATGGCATCGGCATCCTCTTCCTCACGGGTGAGGGTATAGCCTCCCTCCACGAACATCCGGGCAACCTGCTCGGAATCACGTTCGTTCATCTGTCATCCGTAGGTCTTGAGGAATACTTTGGGCACGACTCTTCCCGTGCATGCTGACGACGGGGCGGGACCCTTAGCGTCCCTGCCGCAAAAGATCAACCTCCGGCTTCCATGGCACCAATTGAAGCTGGATTTGCAATCCATGGCATAAGGAGTTCTTTTTCGGCCCTTCCTCGCCCCGGGTTTCTGCTACAATGGCCGTGTTGGCTCCGCAAATCGACACCTTCATCCTCTACCTCGCCACCGAGCGTGGGCTCTCGGATGCCTACCAGCTCTCCGTGCGACGCACCCTGGAAACCCTCGCCGACTGGGCCCAGGAGCAGGAGCTCGACACCTGGCAGGATCTTGGCATCGATCACCTCAGGGAATTCCTCGCCCACCTGAAAAAGAAGGGCCTGGAGGCTTCCTCCCTTCGCATCGCGGTGGTTCATACCAAGATCTTCTTCCGCTTCCTTGCCGGTCGTAGCCTCATCGAGGACGATCCCGCCGAGCCTCTCCTTTCCCCCAGGACTGGAAGTCACCTGCCTGAGACACTTCACGAATCCCAGATCGTAAGACTGCTGGAGTCCATCGACCCCTCCAGAGCGCTCGGGCGCCGCGACCTGGCCATCCTGGAACTCTTCTACTCCTCCGGCCTTCGCCTCGCCGAAGTCTGCTCCGTCCGATTGGAGACGCTGGACCTCGAGGATGGCTTCCTCAGAGTCACCGGCAAGGGCAACAAGACCCGCATCGTTCCAGTGGGTGGGCGGGCCCGGGCCGCCCTGGAAGGCTATCTGGCCAACGAGCGACCCAAGCTCGTCAAGCGCCACACCTCCTCCGAGATCTTCCTCTCCGTGCGCGGCGGACCACTCGGTCCCGATCGTGTCCGGAAAATCGTGAAGGAACGCGCCCGCCAGGCCGGGATCAAACAGAACATCTACCCGCACCTCCTGCGCCACTCCTTCGCCACCCACCTCCTCCAGAACGGAGCCGACCTGCGGGTGATCCAGGAACTGCTCGGACACGCCGATATTGCCACCACCCAGATTTATACCCACGTCGACGACAAGCGCCTGAAGAAGGTTCACCGGCAATTTCATCCCAGGGCGTGAACGCCCTTTAATTGGCACCGGTGGAAACCATCATCGCTGCTTCTTCGTCCTCATCTGTCCCCTTCTTTCCTCCTCATCCTGCCTTGCTCAACAACTCATGGCCGTGGCGGGACCCGAAAGCAGGGGGAGGGCGGAAGGGATCGCTCCGGTTCACGGGTTGTCTGCCTTTCCTCCCGGACCCTGCATCCGGTTACTGATCCTCCTCCAGGGAAGAACCCTGATTGCGTCTTCCCAAAGCCTGCCGGTGGTCGGTCCCACATAAGCCAAAATGGGTATAACTGACGCCAATTGACCTCCGCAGCCGCTTGCACGGTCGCGTCAGCAGATTAGAATAAGAATCTCTCCACTTCGTGTTGGAGATTCATCTCATGGCCTTCAACCCCCACCACCCGCTCCCTACCCGGGCTGCGGCACCCCTCCCCCGCCCCCTGGCATGGGCCGGGTGGCTCCTGGCCCTTGTCCTGACCTCCCTCCCCACCACTGGACAGCTCGTCATCAACGAGATCGTCGCCAACAACAAGAACACGATCGATGACGTGGATGGCGAATCGTCGGACTGGATCGAGATCCTCAACACCGGATCCCAGCTTAATCTCGGTGGCTACAGCCTGACCGACGACCCGGCCGTGCCCGGGAAGTGGACCTTCCCGGGAGGCCAGTTCCTCGGTCCGAACTCCTATCTCGTTGTCTTCGCCTCCGGAAAGGACCGCGCCATCCTGGGCCAGCAGCTACACACCAATTTCTCCCTCGAATCCGACGGCGAGTATCTCGCCCTGTGCGATCCCGGCGGAACCGTGATTCACGAGTTTGCCCCGTCCTTCCCCAGCCTCAAACGCGACATCGGCTACGGGATCGGCAACGACGGAACCCTCGGCTACCTCTTCCCTACCACTCCCAATGAGGCCAACGGAAACCGTCTCACCGGATTCGTGGCGGACACGGTCTTCTCACACCAGCGCGGATTCTACGACGATCCCATCGAGGTCATCATCAGCTCCGCCACCCCGGATGTCAGCATCCGTTACACCACGAACGGAAGGGAACCCACCCCCAGTTATGGACAGATCTATACCGGTCCCGTGACCGTCAACTCCACCACCGTTCTGCGCGCGGTGGCCTACAGGTCGGACATGGTTCCCACCAACGTGGACGCCAAGAGTTACCTCTACACCCAGGACATCATTGAACAGAGCAACATGATCAGTTCGGTGGTGAACTCCACAACCTATCGCAACGAGATTCAATCCGCTCTCAAGGAGATTCCCGTCGTTTCGCTTTCCTTCAATCCGACCGACCTGTTCGGTGCCAGCGGGATCCATAGCCTCCCCAGTCTCAGCGGCAGCACGAGCGAACGCGAGGCACACTTCGAGTATTTTGATCCCTCCAACCCTGACGACTCGACCCAGGAACCGTCTGGAATCCGCATCCATGGCGGAAACGCCCGGCGGCACCCCAAGAAGAACTTCCGGCTCTATTTCCGCTCCGACTACGGCAAAACCCGCCTCGATCACAATCTCTTCCCTGAATCGCCGGTCGACAGCTTCAAAAGCATCCTCCTGCGCGGTGGGGGCCATGACGCATGGACCTTCCGTGACGACTGGAACAATGCCAGTTTCATCCGGAACGAATTTCTCCATCGCCTGCAGCAGGACATGGGGCAACCTTCCCCCTATGGCCGCATGGTGAGCCTTTTCCTCAACGGCGACTACTGGGGTGTCTACGAGTTGCAGGAATTTCCCCATGAACACTACAATGCCGCCCACCACGGCGGAGATCCGGAAGACTGGGATATCATCAAGCACGGTGCCGAGGTGGAAGCCGGTGACCTGGTCGCCTGGAACGAGTTGATCAACATGGCCGAGAACGGCATCGAGTCGGATTCCGACTACGCCGCCATCCAGCGGTTCATTGACATCGACAATTTCGCCGATGCGATGATCCACCGAATCTGGTCCAGCGACGAAGACTGGCTGGCACCTGCCACCCGTAACGGCCAGCCCATCTCCACCTTTTCAGACGACAAGAACTGGTATGTCGCGCGCAGGAGCCGGAACGGAGAGGAACCCTTTATCTTCTACAGTTGGGATGCTGAAATGTCGATGGGCATCCCCTTTTCGCGCAACGAGGCCACCGGTGGCACCAATCCGCGGAGCTGGGAGAACGACTTCACGCAGGTGGACAATCCGGATTCGCCCGGCATCATCTACGATGCCCTCCGCCAGCATCCCGAGTTTCAACTGCGCTTTGCCGACCGTCTGTACAAGCACATGTTCAACAAGGGGACTCTTTCCCTGCAACACCTGCAGGACCACTGGGATCGTCTGGTCGATACCGTTCACTCCCCCATTGTGGGCGAATCAGCACGCTGGGGGCTCGATACCTGGACCGGCGCCTCCCGACGCTCTCCCTATACCAGGAATTCGCAGTGGATCCCCGCGGTCAACTGGGTGCGCTCCCAGTTTCTTGTCAACCGCAGCAACACCGTCCTCGCTCAGTTTAAAGCCGTGGATCTCTATCCCGATGTAGTGGCTCCCATGCCCTCCCTTCAGGACACTCTTTTCCCCTCACCGGTCAACCTCACCCTCCGGACCACCACCCCCGGATCCACCATCTACCTCACAACGGATGGAGCGGACCCACGGCTCCCGAGCACACAGGGTATTGTCTCCTTCGTAACGAACGGCCACCCGGTACAGGCCCACGTGCCCACTCAGGCCAGTAATGCGGAGATCGGCGAGAGCTGGCTCCAGGTCGCTGACCCCTCCAACATCGATGACTGGGTGACCGGTCCCAACGGAGTCGGTTTCGAGCGGTTCCCTAACAGCAATCCCAGCTACGACGATCTTATCCGGACGGAACTCCCCGATATGTATGGGGTCAACCCGTCCGCCTATATCCGTTACAAGTTCACCATTTCCGACCAGGCCACCATTGACTCCCTCGGTGCGCTCAACCTGCGCGTCCGTTACGACGATGGCTTTGTGGCCTATCTGAATGGCGTTCAGATCGAATCCCGTAACGTCGGCAATGCACTATGGAATTCGGCTGCTTCCGCAAGTCATAGCGACGCCGCTGCGGCCAACTACGTGGCATTCGATCGGTCCAGCGATATCCAGTTCCTGCAGCCCGGGGAAAATATCCTCGCCATCCACGGATTCAATCGCACCTCCGGCAGCAGCGACTTCCTGATCCAGGCTGTGCTGGAAGGCAACACGGGCGAACCCGGCGGCACGGTGGCTCCCTCTGCCCTGGTCTACGACGGAACCATGTCCCTGGATCAGACCACGTGGCTCAAGGCCCGCACCCGGCGCGCCGACGGAACCTGGTCGGCCCTTCTCGATATCCTCTACCGGATCGGCACCCCGGCCTCTTTCGACAATCTCAGGATCACGGAGATCCACTACCATCCCACCGATCCTGTCACCGAGGCCGAACTGGCTCTGTCTGATTCCGACAACGACTTCGAGTTTCTTGAACTGCAGAACGTGAGCGATGACGGCATCGATCTCAGCCTCTGCAGGTTCGACCAGGGAATCGACTTCCAGTTTCCGACCGGAACCTATCTTCCGGCAGGTCAGAGGGCTCTTCTCGTAAACAACCGGGAAGCCTTCCTCTCCCGTTACGGCCCATCGGTGGAACCAGCCATTTTCGGCGAATTTGGCAGCGACACCAATCTCTCGAACAAGGGGGAACGCCTCGCCCTGGAGGACGCCCTGGGGGAAAAGATTTTCAGTTTCCCCTACGACGACAAGGCGCCCTGGCCGACGCCGCCCGACGGAGAGGGGCCCAGCCTGGTCCTCGTCGATCCTCTCGGCACCCCGGAGGAGGAATTGGATGAGGGATCCCGCTGGCGAACATCCCACCTCGACCACGGCGCACCCGATCTCGGTGACGACTGGTCCTACCAGCTCTGGATTCGCGAGTTCTACGGTCCACTCGCAGCCAGTGATCCGCTTCTCGCAGATCCCGATCTCGTTCCCGGTCCGGGTGACCTCAGCAACTTCATGCTTTACGCCCAGGGCTACGACCTTGGCGCCACTCCTGCCCACCAGCTGAGCATTGTGGCGGTGGATTACCTCGATGGCTCCGACTACCTGACCCTTACCTATCAGCTGCGGGCCGATCTTGCAGGCGCAACCGTGACGGCCGAGGTGAGTACCGACCTCCAGACCTGGAGCCCGAATGTCGCGCTGGTCTCGAAGGAGGAAAATGGTGATGGCACCAACACCATCACCGTCCGGGATACCCTGCCTGTCAAAACCGGGAAGGGACGCTACATTCGCGTGCGCATCGGAGAGTAGGGGCAGGAACAGGAGGACGGGAAGGATCACCCCGTCCCGTCCTGTTACTGGTTACGGCAGCCCGAAGTGGCCCCTACTTCAGCTTGATACGGATTTCCTTCCTGGTCTCCACCTCCACACCCTTGACCCCCTTGAGGGCTTCCGCGATCTCGGCCCGCTTGGCTCCCTCCATCTTCTGGAGCGCCTTGAGACCATTGGGGTTCTTCATGATCTCATCGAAATCCATCAGCATGAGGGTGACCGTGTCGTCCTTCACGTAGGTGGCATCAGCCTTCTGGATCCCGGTAGCGGTCACCAGCTTGGTGCTGATCTTCATTCCCTTGAACATCTGGGCCATCATGGCCTGCATGGCAGGATCATCCGGGTTCACCTCAAAGTCTCCCGGGGCTTCCTTCTCCGCAGACTCTTCCCCTTCGGCCGGCTCGGGGACGGTCACCGTCAACACCCCTCCGGCATAGGCGAACTTCAGGGGGTCGTCCTTTACCCCCTTGCCCTCCTCGTCAAAATCGTCCATGGCCGAACCGGGAGAGAGAACCACATTATTGATATCCCCGAAGGTGTAGGTCACCTTCACTCCCTTGCCGCCATTGCGTTCGATCTTCTCCATCCCGGAGTAAACCACGCCCTTGCCGAAATCGGCGGCCTTCGCCTTGTATTTTTCCACGTTGTGGAGATCCGCGAAGGGATTCTCGGCATTGGCACCCGCCGGAAGCCCCTCCAGCATCGTAACGATCTGCGCTCCCATGACGACTTCTTCGGTAATGGTCCCGCTGCCATCCTTTTTCAGGGTGATCACCTGCTCAACCTCGAGGCAGCTCGACATGCCGAAGAGGGCCACCAGACCTGCGATCCAAAGGGTAATCTGTTGTTTCATGATGATGCCATCCTCACATCTTCCTCCAGATGAGCGAACCAAAAATTCGGCTCGATCCAGCCATGGAGCACAGTCCCTGGAGAGGCGCAGGAATTCCAACCCCTGCTGCACCGAATAACTCCCCACCCGTCAAAACCCGTTGCCACTGCGGATCGGAGCGGTATGCTGAGGAAGGGATGAGCGAAACACCGGCGGTCCAGGTCAACAGCCTCGTGAAAGACTTCCGGGGGGCCTTCGGCCGCGGGATGATCCGGGCCGTGGACGAAGTCTCCCTTGAAATCGGCGCTGGCGAGGTTTACGGGCTCATCGGTCCCAACGGCTCGGGAAAGTCGACCACCATGAAGGCTCTCCTTGGCCTGGTGACCCCCACCTCCGGCACCTGCGCCATCTTCGGACGGGACTCTTCCAAGGTGGATTCGCGCCAGGAGGTCGGCTTTCTCCCCGAAAACCCCTACTTCTACAAACACCTCAACGGTGAGGAGACCATCCGGTTCTACGGCAAGCTCTGCGGTATGCGGGGAAGCTCCCTCCGGGAACGCACTGAGGAACTCCTTGAACTCGTCGACCTGCAGGACGCCTGCAAGCGGCGTCTGGGGGCCTACTCAAAGGGCATGCTGCAACGCATCGGCCTGGCCCAGGCTCTGGTGCAGGATCCGCGCCTTCTCATTCTCGACGAACCGACCGCCGGGGTCGATCCCATCGGCTCGCGCCAGATCCGCGACCTCATCTTCAAACTCAAGGAACGCGGATTCACCGTCTTCCTCTGCTCCCATCTCCTTGAGCAGGTGCAGGAGGTGTGCGACCGGGTGGGAATCATTCACAAAGGGGCCCTCGTGAAGGAAGGCCGCCTGGAAGAACTCATTTCCATCGAGGACCAGACCGAGATCATCCTGCGCAACGCCACCCCGGATCTCCTTCACAGGATCCACGAACTGGCCGATCACGAGGAGGGCGTCGAGTTCGTCCGCAGCGGCAACCCGCGCACCACCCTGGAGCGACTGTTCCTGCGCGAAACGGTCCAGCGGGACGCCAAGGGGAACCCGGACGGATACAACAGCGACACCGAGGAGGATTCCCCATGAGCCGCCACCCACACTCCCCGCCCCTCTTCTCCTTCAGTCGCATCTGGATTATCGCGGGCAACACCTTCACGCATCTCATGCGCATGAAGGTCTTCTATTTCCTGCTCGTCTTCGTGTTGATCTGGCTCGGGCTGAATGTCTTCAAACTTCCCCACACCGCCGGACCGGAAAGTGTGGGCGGTGAAGAACTCCGACTCCTGAAGGCCCCGCTGGTGGGAACAATGAAACTCTTCGCCATCATCATCGGGATCGTGGCGACCGCTCTCCTTATCCCGCGTGACGTGGAAGACCGCACCCTCTACACCATCCTGGCCAAACCGGTCCCGCGGCTCGATTACCTCCTCGGCAAACTCTTCGGCGTCCTTCTCCTCATCCTGGCCGGGTTGACGATCATGACCCTGCTTCTTGATGCCGTCCTCTGGTATCGCACGCAGGGAATCCTCACCGAGTTCGACAAGGTGGCCGACATCCTGATCGAACAGCAGCAATGGACCGTGGAGGACAGTCAGGAAGCCAGGGCGGAACTCCTGAGCCACGGAGTGACCTGGGGCCTGCAGGGAGCCATCCTGGTTATCTTCTTTGAAGCGGCCATCATCGCCGCCCTCTCCCTCCTCGTCTCCACCTTCTCAACCAGCACGCTTTTTACCGTGGTCATTTCCACCCTGTCCTACTTCATCGGAAACTTCATCGCCGACGGTCTGGACCACTGGCAGGGATCTTCCGGGATCAGCGAAGGGAGCCTCGGGGACCTCTCGACCAGATCCCTCTTCGTCGCCTTTCCGGATTACCGCCCCTTCAAGATTGTCGACGAAGTGCTGGCAGGCCAGATCTTCCCCCCTGACATTCTCGGCAGCCTCGCCCTCTCCACGGGTCTGTATGTAGGCCTTTACGTCGTCCTGAGCTGGTTTATCTTCACCTACAAGGAGATCTAGGGAGTCCTGACCTCGGGCTGCAAGAATCCGGAACCCAGTGAAACTCTTCCGCAATCTCTCCGTGGTGCTGGCCGCCGTCATCCTGACCGGCTTCCTCCGGCGACCCTTCGATGATCGCCTGGCGGAAGACATGCAGGAACGCAATCTTCTTCCTCCTCCCATCGCACTGGATACCCGCGAGGAACTGGGACAGACCGCCCTCGCCATCGCCCTGGGCGGCCTGCGCCCGCTGGTGGCTGCAATGACCAATATCCAGGCCCACGGCCACTGGGAAGAACAGGACTGGCACGAACTCGAACAGAGCTACAAGACCATCGTGGCGCTCCAGCCACGCGTGCGCTACTACTGGGATGCGGGCAGCTGGCACCTCTACAGCAATGCCTATGCCGACTACGCGGACAGACCCGGACTGAGCGAAGGACGCCGCAAGAGGAAGCAGCAGGAATTCTTCGAGAAGGGCATCGCCTTCCTTGAACGTGGAGTGGAACAGAACCCCCGGGACTGGCGTCTCTGCCACCTGCTCGGAAACGCCCTCAGTGCCAACTGGCGTCCTCAGAACCTCGAGCGCGCGGTGGAATGCTTCGAGCGGGGTCATGCCGAGAGCGGTGCCCCACAACTGCAGCGAAATCACGTTTACTGCCTGTCTCGCATCCCGGACCGTAAGACGGAGGCCTGGGAAGCGTGCCGCAGGATGTGGACCAACGAGGGAAACCGCCGTTACAACACACCGCAGACCATCTTCTTCGCCCTGCAATCGTGGGCAGGAGAAACCACCTACAGCATGGAGGAAATCCTGGGCTCCCGCATGGCAGCGGCACAGAAACTTCCCGACTACTGGTTCCGGCAGGTCGAAGGCTTTCCCATGGACGGGGTAGAGGAGATGATCAATCAACTCTGCGAGGAATTCGAGGTTCCCAGTCACCTCTACCCCCTCACTTTTCCTCCCGGGAAGACCTTCGATCACGATCCTTACACCCGGAAACCCTATCCCCTGCACCCCGTGACGGGTGAACCCCGTACGAAAACCTGGCGCAGCATCTGGATGAATCGCCCTCGCGATGCTTACCAGACGTATCTGCGATCAGTGGAGGCGAAACGGTAGAATCCCCCCCGAGTCGTCACCCGGCCTGAACCTTTCACTCGACAGGCTTTCGACCCGTTTCTATTGCTTGCTTCCCGCCGCAGCGGGGAACGACATGCGAATCGCTCTCTTTGGGGACATACATGCCAATCTGGAGGCCCTGAATGCCGTTCTGGAGGACGCTGCCAGCCAGGACTGCACGGAATGGGTCTGTCTAGGCGATATCGTGGGCTACAATGCCAATCCCGGAGAGTGCCTGGATTTGATCAGGGAGATGGAATGCCCCGTGGTGAAAGGAAACCATGACGAGGACGCCAGCGGTGATCACTGCCTCGAAACCATGAACCCGACCGCCGCCACCGCCCTGGAGTGGACCCGCGAGCAACTCTCCGATGAACAGCGGGAGTGGCTGCACACCCTGCGCATGGTCCGGCAGGTTTCCGCCTTCACCGTGGTGCACTCCACCCTCGATCAACCGCAGGCCTGGAATTACGTCACCAACAAGTTCGATGCCATGTCGAACTTCTCCTACCAGTTCACTCACGTCTGCTTCCATGGTCACACCCACGTTCCCCGTGTCTTCGTGAAGGAGAACCGCGTTCGCGAAGTGGCTGCTGAACTCGTTGAGGTGGAGAAAGACCTCAAGTACTTCATCAATATCGGCTCGGTAGGCCAGCCGCGCGACGGCGATCCGCGGGCCTGCTACGCCATCTACGACATCCCCAGGAATCTCATTATCTTCCGCCGGGTCGACTACGACCGCAAGACAACCCAGCAGAAGATCCTGGACGCCGGCCTGCCCCCCAACCTGGCAGAGCGCCTTGCTGATGGGAGATAGCAGCGTTGTCACGACCCTCCTGCTGAAAGATCCGCCGACAGCAATCACCAGTCCCGCGTGAGCAGCGTTATCTCCGCGGTGGAACCAGCGGGTTACGCGGGATCCGCGGACGGTTGTCCGGGGCACGCTTGAAGGGATCGGGGTTTTTCCCCGGCGGAATGAGATCCTTCTTCTTCTGCGCCTCCGCTTCCTTTTCCTTCATGATCCTGAGCTGCTCCTTGAAATGGAGAGCCAGTTTCTTCATTCGCTCATGATCGCCGAGGGCGATCTCTGCCTGGCGGGTCCCGCGGTGAGCTTCACTGAGGGCGAGATAATCCCCGGCCAGTCTCTGGCAGAGGGGGATGGTGTGACCCTTGGCCTCCTCCCGCAGGAGCACGCGATGCGCCGCCAGGGCCTTGACCTCCGCGCCCACCCGCCCTCCTTTCTCAAGTTTGGTCACCAGAGCGCTCACGCGAGCTTCCGCCTCCGCCCCAAGCACCCGGAGATACGGAGCCTTCTCCAGATCACGGAAGGCCACCCACTGGTCCACGAGATTCGGCATCCCCTTGATCTCGTCGATACGCCTGTTCACCCACTCTTCGGCCGCAACCTGATGATCTCCCTTCGGATTAGCTTCGATCTTCAACCACTGGCGCAGGGCTGGCGATCCATTCTCAGGAAAACGGTGCCCCAGTCCGTGCCAGGTCTCGAACGTGGTCCGTGCCCCCAACGGCCGATAGTGGACGAGGGCCCGCAATGCGAAAGGATAGGTCTCGTCCTGCCGCCCAACCCCGACAAAGAGCGACCTGGGGCGGCGGAACTTCGCGGGCTTCCTGATGAGAAACTGGTGACCCGCTCCCAGAATCACGGCACCGGCCAGCCCGGGATCGTGCTGCAGGAGAAATCCTGCCATCCAGCCTCCCTTGCTGAAACCCGCCACGTAACAGCGCCTGGGATCGAGATTCCACTTGGCCACAAGATGCCGCCGGGTGGAGGAAAAAATGAGGAACTCCTTCTCGATATACTCCGCAGTGGCCGGCAGGTTGCCTTCCTGCGTGTAGGTCATGCCCACCACGATCCAGTCCTGGTCCTGCGTGTGAGCCTGGATCAGCTCGGTGGTGGGCCGGCCCCCTGTCCCGTGATAGTAGAAGACCGCAGGCCATTTGCGGTCCGGACTGTAGTTCCCGGGAAGGACCACCTGCACACGTTCCGCCAGCTGGGGAAAGCCCAGTTCGAGGCGCTTGGGTGCGCCATGCACCCACCCGGCCGTGAGAGACAGGGCAGGGAAGAGCGCGAGAGAGGCCTTGATCCGCATGGCTTGAGCAAAAGGAGAGAAGAGAATCACTGACTCTAGGGCCACCCCACCCTGGAGCAACGTTCATCTTTCCAGCCACCGGGCGACACCCGGCAGGGATGGTGGTTGTTCCATTCCCGTGCTATACCTCCCCCGTGCTTGAGGTCGTCTGTGCCATCATCCTTCGTGATCACGAAATCCTGCTCTGTCAACGGGCTCCCGGACAGCATCTCGCCGGCTTCTGGGAATTTCCCGGCGGCAAGGTGGAAGAGGGTGAGGAAGCGGCCGCCGCCCTGCAGCGGGAGATCCGCGAGGAACTCGCTTGCACGGTCGAGATCGGAGAGGCGCTCCCCGCCATTGAGCACCACTACCCCGCTCTCTCCCTGCGCCTGCAGGCCTTCCCCTGTCGCCTCGTCCCGTCATCTCCGGAACCGCAGGCCCTGGATCATGCTGCCATCCGATGGATGCCCCTGCAGGAAGTGGAAAGCCTTTCGCTGGCAGGAGCGGACCACAGGCTCTGGGACCTGGTACGGGCCATCGTCGAGAAGACGTCCCACCTCCCGGGGCCATCGTAAACTGGAACTGGAGAATCAGCTCCCCTGCCCTTGGAGGGAACTCTTCTTCCTTTTCTGCCTCCGTTTCGAATTGAGCGGATATGAAGCAATATTCCAACTGCAGGGGCCACGAGCAGGAAATCCAGCTGAAATGAGTGAATGAAACATGTCCCGCAGGGGACACTCTCCGATACGGAGATGAAACGTGATCCCAAGGACACCACGTCATCATCACAATCGATCCCGAGACTCCCCTGCATGAGTCCGGCAAACCCTTCCCGGCGCAGATACCATCCCGATTCACTCCACCCCATCCCGGCCCGTCATTGGTCGCAGCTGGTTCCGGAATGGGGCAGGGATTACAGGAAAATGCCCGCCAGACCCGAAGATGTCCGGGCCATGATGGAGGATGGCATCAGTCAGGCCATCGATTTCATGCGAAGGGCTGGTTCAACCGAAAACGCGTTGACAATCGCTGCGCTCAACTACAAATTCTGCTCCATAGTGCCCCCGGCTGGGTGGATACAGCCTACGCGAGAATCAGGTAGTGTAACCGGCCATCATGGAAGATCTCTCTCAACTGCAGGAAGCAGTCATCACCGGCGACGCCACAGTCGTCCGAGAAGTCACGGAACAGGCGCTCGCCGCCGGTCATGAACCGCTGAAGCTCGTTAACGAGTACATGACTCCGGCCATGGACGAGGTGGGGCGGCGCTTCGAGACCAACGAGTACTTTGTTCCCGAGTTGCTCCTCTCTGCCCGGGCCATGAAGGCCGGATTGGAGCTCATTCGCCCCCTCCTGATCGCCAGTGAACACCCGTCCGCGGGTCGGGTCGTGATCGGAACGGTGAAAGGCGACCTCCACGACATCGGAAAGAATCTCGTGGCGGCCTTGCTGGAGGGAGCGGGCTTCGAAGTCGTGGACCTCGGTGTCAACGTCGATCCGCAGGCAATCATCTCCGCCATCAGGGAGAATGACGCCGATATTGTCGCTCTCTCCGCCCTGCTCACCACCACCATGCCCTCCATGCGACTCACGATCGAAGCGCTGCAGGAAGCAGGACTCCGGGACCAGGTGAAGGTCCTCGTTGGCGGCGCCCCGGTTACTCAGAAATTCGCGGATGAGATCGGAGCGGACGGATATGGGAGCAATGCCGTGGCAGCCGTGGAACTCGCGAAACAAACCATCGCAGAGGGCCGATGAACATCATTGCCTCCGCTCATCGACGTCACCACCAAACCTGACACCGCCATGAGTTCCCTGATCGAGAAGCTCATCGCCGGAGGGCCGGTCATCACCGATGGGGCGTGGGGAACCGAATTGCAGGCCCGCGGACTGGCATGTGGAGAATTTCCCGATGACTGGAACCTGACTCACCCCAGTGCGGTTCTCGAAGTGGCACAAGCGTACGTGGATGCAGGAAGCAGGGTCGTCCTGACAAACACCTTTGGAGCCAATCGAGTCCGGATCGGCGAACATGAGTGCGCGGGCCAGGTTACCGAGATCAATCGTGCCGGAGTTGAGATCTCGCGAACTGCAGCCGGAAGCCACGCCTTTGTTTTTGCCTCCATGGGCCCCAGTGGGAAGGTGCTCATGATGGGCGAAACTAGCCCGCAGGAACTTGCAGACTCCTATGGTGAACAGGCCGGCGCGCTCGCGGAAGCGGGGGCCGATGCCATCGTGGTGGAAACCATGAGCGACCCGGAGGAAGCTCAAATCGCAGTGCGATCCGCTTCTTCCACAGGCCTCCCGGTGGTGGGCTGCATGGTCTTCGACTCGGGCCGGGACATGGACCGCACCATGATGGGCACCACCGTCGAGGAAGCCGTAGGCGCCTTGAGCGAAGCCGGTGCCGACGTCATCGGCGCGAACTGTGGTCAAGGTATCGAGGGGTTCATCCCCATCTGCCGCCGCCTGCACGACGCCACTGACCATCCGATCTGGATCAAGGCCAATGCGGGCCTCCCGGAACTGGTGGATGGCAAACCGGAATACGAGGCCACTCCCGATGAATTTGCCCGGTTCGTTCCAGCTTTGACCGAGGCAGGGGCAACTTTCGTCGGGGGATGTTGTGGGACCAATCCGGACTTCATTCGTGTCGTGGCTGAGAATCTTCCCGTCGTGGACCAATGAAACGCTTTCGAGTCATCAGTTGCAGCGTCTTCCGCCGCGAGATGGCAGAAGCCGCCCGACGCTCTCCCTGCCACATCGATCTCACTTTCCTCCCCAAGGGGCTTCACGAGATCGACTGCTCCCTGATGAGGAAACGCATTCAGGAGGAAATCAACGACGTCGACGAAGCTGACTACGATGCCATCCTGCTGGGTTACGGGGTCTGCAATAACGGCAGCACCGGGCTTACTGCGGGAACGATCCCGCTGGTTATTTCCCGGGCTCACGATTGCATCACGCTCCTCATGGGCAGCAAGGAACGCTATCTCGACTACTTTCAGGAGAATCCCGGCGTCTACTTCAAGAGCAGTGGATGGATCGAAGGCAGCCGGAACTCCGATGAAATCAACCAGCTCTCGATCTCCACCAGAAACGGCCTGAATGCGAGCTACGAAGAGATGGTCGAGAAATACGGAGAGGAGAATGCCCGTTACCTGCAGAGCACTCTCACGGATCAAACCCGCCACTACGGGCAGATAACCTTCATCGAAATGGGAGTCGAACCCGATGACCGCTTCGAACATCAGGCCCGAAAAGAGGCCGAACAACGGGGCTGGAGATTCGAGAAAATGCGTGGGAACCTCTCTCTGATTCAGCGCCTTCTCAACGGTGATTGGAATGAGCGCGATTTTCTCGTCGTTCCACCCGGAAGGTCTACCGACGCAAGTTACGGCGAAGACATCATCACGACGAAGCAATCATGAACGGCCGTCAACGAGTCCTTGATTTCCTGGAAGGACGTGCAGTGGATCGGATTCCCTTCCTTCCCATCACCATGATGTTCGCAGCGGCACAAACGGGCGCTCGCTACCGCGATTACGCCACCGACTTCCGCGTTCTGGCCGAAGGGCAGATTCGCACGGCCTCAAAATTCGACTTCGACTACGTCAACACCATGTCCGATCCGGCCCGGGAGGCGGCGGATTGCGGGGCCATCGTTCAGTATTTTGACGATCAACCCCCGGCCATCGTCGAGGATCAGGCCCGCCTCGCCGACCGAACCGCGCTGACCGGCCTCAAGATCCCTGATCCTCTCGGAGGAGGTCGCATGCACAACGGAGTGAAGGCCGTCGCTCTCCTCAAGGAGCAAGTCGGGAGCGAGAAGATGGTCGAGGGCTGGATTGAGGGCCCCTGCGCTGAAGCTGCCGATCTGCGCGGTATCAATACCCTCATGCTGGATTTCTACGACGATCCGCACTTCGTTCGCGATCTCTTCGATTTTGTGATCGAAATGGAATTGCGCTTCGCCCGGGCTCAGGTCGAGGCCGGGGCCGACTCGATCGGAGTTGGTGACGCCGCAGCATCCCTCGTCGGACCGGCCATCTACGAGGAGTTCATCTGGCCCTACGAAAAGAAACTGATCGAGGGTCTCCATGCCATGGGCACCCGTGTCCGCCTCCACATCTGCGGGGATACGCGCCACATCCTTGAGGGAATGGGAAGACTCGGCTGCGACATTGTCGATCTCGACTCCCTCTCACCGATCTCCGAGGGCAGGAACCGGATGGACCCGGACCAGGTGTTGCTCGGAAATATCAATCCCGTGTCCATTCTTCGGGATGGAGATCCGGAGACGGTCTCGAGGCAGGTCGCTCTTTGCCATCAGGAGGCCGGGCCACGTTTCATCGTCGGTGCCGGTTGCGAAGTTCCAAGGGACACGCCTGAGGACAATCTCCGCGCCATGCGCGACTATGCGTGCAGCCATCAGCCGTGATGAGCTCAAGCCGTTCTGAAACAAGCTCCGGGGACTCGATCCGCATCGAACTGCTCCCGCTCGGAGAGATCCTCTCCGCTCCCCACGGCACCTCGTTGCACGATGTTCTCTTCGCCAAGGGAGTGGAATTTCCCTGTGGAGGGCAGGGGCGCTGCCGCGGTTGCCGGATCCGGGTAATCGAGGGTGAACTGCCCCTCACGGACGCTGAAGAAAACCTCCTCTCCCGGGAGGAACTCGAGGCGGGCTGGCGTCTGGCCTGTCGTGGCATCGTAAGAGAGGATTTGAAACTCGATCTGGCCCAGTGGGAAACTCCCATCCTGGCCGACGACTCGGAGTTTTCCTTTTCCCCGCGGGACGGTCTCGGCGTGGCGGTGGACCTTGGCACCACCACCATCGCCGCTCAGTTGATCGACATGCGGTCCGGAAAGGTCCTCGGGGTAAGAACCGCGCTGAATTCCCAGGCCAGGCACGGTGCTGACATCATGAGCCGGATCGAGCACGCCACGGCCCGCAACGGCCAGGAACAACTGAAACGGATGATCCGCGAGCAAGTCGGCGACCTGATCAGTAAACTGCACACCGTCCCGGACGAGTCGCATCCGCCCCTCACCGAGGTGGTCCTGGTCGGCAACACGGCCATGCATCATTTCTTCTGCGACATCGATATAACACCACTGGCGCAGCACCCCTTCGAACCCGTCGACGGAGGGCTGAAGGTATTCCACGCCAGCCAGCTCGGCTGGGAACTCGAGAATGACTGCGTAGTCCGGTTCCTTCCCTGCCTTGGCGGTTTCGTGGGCAGCGATGTCCTGGTCGGTCTTCTCGCCACCCGTATTCACGAACAAGAGAGCCCACAGGCCCTGGTTGACCTCGGAACAAATGGCGAGATTGTCGTGGGTAACCGCGAAAAGCTGCTGGTAGCCTCGACCGCGGTCGGGCCGGCCTTCGAGGGGGCCCGTATCTCGATGGGCATGCGCGCCGCCACCGGGGCGATCTCCGGGGTCGTCGTGCAGGATCACAAACTGCAGTGTCGCGTCCAGGGCAGTGTCCCGCCACGAGGCATCTGCGGGAGCGGCCTGGTCGATGCGATTGCTGCCGGCCTCGAGTTGAACCATATCGAGTTCAGCGGACGACTGGCGGGTGCCGACACCCTGGTTCTCAGTCCTCCCGTCCAACTCACCCAGGGTGACATCCGCGAACTGCAACTTGCCAAGGGCGCGATTGCCGCCGGTATCCGCATTCTTGTTCAGCAATGGGGCGAGATGCCCGGCGGGTTATCCAGAGTCTACCTGGCAGGTGCCTTCGGAAACTACATCAATCGCTCCAGCGCCCAGAGAATCGGGCTGATCGCCTTTGACCCGGATCGCGTCTATCCCGCCGGCAATACGGCTCTTCGGGGCGCCAAGCTCGCGCTCTTCGATGACACCCCCGATCTGACCTCCTGCCGGGATATCCTTGAGATGGTTGAACACGTCACCTTGAACTCGGATGCCTCCTTCCAGGACATCTTCGTGGAGGAACTGCAGTTTCCATCGTGAGCGGCCTCCGCTCCCGATGTCCCGGAAGCTTCGTCAATTCACTCCGTTGAATTCCCTCACCGCATCGATCATGGCCACCATGTTCTCCACGGGACTCAGGGCCTGGAGATTGTGGATGGAATCAAACACGAATCCGCCGTTCGGAGCGAAGATCTCGCAACGTTCCAGCACCTCCCGGCGTACCTCCTCGGGGGTTCCGAAGGGCATCGTCTTCTGGGTATCGACCCCGCCACCCCAGAACACCAGACGGTCCCCGTACTTCTCCTTGAGCACTCGCGGATCCATCCCGGAAGCCGAACACTGAACCGGATTGATGATATCGAATCCAACTTCGATGAAATGCTCCATGAAGCTCTCAACAGCACCACAGGAATGCTTGAAAGTCTTCCAACTCGTATTCCGGTGAATCCAGTCGTTCACCTGCCGGTAATAGGGTGCCCACAGGTCACTGAATGTCTGCGGTGAACAGAAGGTGCTCACCTGAGTGCCGAAGTCGGTTCCGCAAAGAAAAACAACGTCGATCCGGTCCCCGAGCACCTTGTTGAGTTTCTCCAGATTCTGCACGGCGTAGTCGCACTGCCTGGAAAAGACCTCATGAATGTAGTCCTGCCGGGCAGCGGTGGAGATATACCACTCCGCGATATCCCGAATGCCCTTGGGATGCTTCAGGAACGGGGCCGGAACCAGGGCAATATCTCCGAACGCCATCCCACCCAGAGTGGCGACGATGGCCCGGTCCGTGCCCTCCAGTCGGTCCAGTTCGTTCCGGTAGTGATCCAGATCCTCATCCGAGATCAGGCCGAACTCCTCCAGATTATCTTCAGGATCAAGCTTGTCCTCGTCGATCACCGGCTGCCGGACGATGGTATCGAAGAAGAAGCCGTTGGACGGCATCTGCCCGCTGGCCGGCGCCGTCATGTCTCCTTCCGGGAAGATGAACACGTCCCCATTGGGTTCCACCCGGGTGTTGAAATGTTCCGAGACCAGAACCACCTGCCCCCAGGGAGTCTGGAACTCCTTGTAGTTCTCGTTCGGAAAACCAAAGAGCGTCTTGTGGGGAACAACACTCACAGTGTCGATCCCCATTGCATCGGCCAGGTCTTCCTCCACTTCCCCGAGCATCTGGTAGGGTTCGCACACTCTGACGGGGCGCTTTTCCAGCCCGTAGTGATCACGCAGCAGTTCCACGCTGGACACATGGATGCCCGTCACCGCCGTGCTCCCGAAATCCATGGGAACCCGGCCACTCTCATGGGCCAGGGCTTTCCGGACCTGATCTCTGCGGGTCGGTGCGATATCATTCACGGTTGAGCGTCAGTGGTCGATTTAAATTCAGTCCCTAAACAGCTACAGTGCATCGCAGATCGGAGCAAGCCCAAGTGATGCCCAATTAAGCGACAATTGCGACACGGGATCGCACCCCGCAATCTGCCTGCATGAATGCTGCACGAAGCAGGGGATGCGGGCTGTCCGCCGCACCCTGGAAATCGATTCCTCCTTCCCATCGCCCTCTCACCCCCCTTTTCTCCCGACCCGCACTTGATCATGCTGGCTCATCCGCCAGAATCTGCCCTAATGAGCCCCGGCACGATCAAGGAGCTGCCGATGGACACTTATTAACGACCCCGGTTCATGAAAGAACAGATTACCAAGCTCAGAGAAGCGTCCCTCGTCTACACGCTGGAACACTGCCGCCTCTTCGCGGGGCTTCCCCGGGAGGAGCTTGAAGAGATCGCAGCCTTCACCGTAATCAAATCCCTTCAGAAGGGCGACTACCTCTTTCACGAGGGAGATGAGGCATCCGGATTCTTCATCGTGCAGAAGGGCACCATCAGCGTGCATCGGGTCAACAGTGTCGGAAAGGAGCAGGTGATACACATCTTCCGCGACGGCGAGAGTTTCGCGGAAGGTTCTCTCGCCACCGACAAGGGATATCCCGCCGAAGCCCGGGCGGTCGAGGGCTCCCAACTCCTCATGGTGCGCAAGAGCGACTTCGTCGACCTGCTGGGCCGGCGACCTGATTTGGCACTGCGCATGCTTGCCTCCATGGCGATGCACTTACGCGATCTGGTAGGTCATATCGAGGACCTCACTCTCCGCGATGTCGAGACCCGGCTCGCGAACTGGCTCCTCAACCGTTGCCCGGACACGGAAAGCGATGAACCGGTCGAAATCGAACTCACCATCAGCAAACAGGCCATCGCCGCGGAGCTCAGCACCATCAGCGCCACCCTTTCCCGCACCTTCGCCCACCTCCGGGAGCAGGGTCTCATTGAGGTGGAAGGCAAACGCGTGAAGATCACCTCCCCGGAGAAACTGACCCGACTGATACGCTCACGCACCACAAAGTGATCCGGATCGTCATCCATTGAACAGATCGGGCGAGGTGGCCCGTATAGGAGGAATGATGAAAGGGGTGATCCTGGCAACCCTCGTGGTCATTCACTGCGCGGGACCTTCAATGGGAGCGGAACAGCCACAGTGGGGGCAGTGGCAATCACGAAACATGGTATCCGGTGAGACGAATCTGCCGGAGCGATTTGATCCGAACACCGGCGAGAACATCAAGTGGTCCGTTCCTCTCGGTACGCAGACAAACTCCTCGCCAGTCATTGCTGGCGGGAGGGTGCTTATCGGGACGAACAATGGCAGGCCCCGCGACCCCCGGCATGCCGGTGACCGTGGCATCCTCCTTTGTCTCGACGAGGAGGATGGCCACCTCCACTGGCAACTCACCGTTCCCAAGCTGCAAGAGCACCGCCTCTCGGACTGGCCCAACACCGGCATCTGCTCGCCAGCCACCGTCGAAGATGAACGCGTCTATCTCGTGAACAACCGCGGGGAAGTAATGTGCCTGGACCTCCTTGGGCAACACAACGGCAACGATGGCCCCTTTCGCGATGAAGGACGCCACATGACTCCCCCCCCGGCGTCACCACTGCCAGTAACCATGACGGACGCGGACATCCTCTGGATCTTCGATATCCGCAAGGAACTGGGCGTCCACCAACACGACGCGGCTCACTGTTCCGTTCTTGTGGATGGCCCCTTGCTCTACGTTAGCACGTCGAATGGCGTGAGTGACAATCACCGCAGTATCGTCGCCCGGGACGCTCCGAGCCTGATCGTGCTTGAGAAACAGACCGGCAGGCTGGTGGCGCGCGACAACGAGCACATGGCTCCCGGCACTATCCACTGCACCTGGTCCTCTCCGGCCCTGGGAACAATCAACAACAGGAACCTTGTTTTCTTCGGAGGAGGTGACGCCGTGTGCTATGCCTTCGCGATTCCTCCAGTCGAGCCGGCTGGAAAGACGCGCATCCTGAAACACGTCTGGCGCTTCGACTGCGATCCCGGCGCACCGAAGGAAGACGTCATTCGTTTCCAGGATAACCGTCGCGTGGGTCCCAGTACGATCACCGGCATGCCGGTCGTGGTGGATAACCGGGTTTATATCACGGCCGGAGGGGACTTCTGGCACGGCAAACCCAGGTGCTGGCTCAAATGTATCGACGCCAGAGGAAGAGGCGACATCACGAAGAACGCTGAACGATGGTCTTACCCGCTGGAACGACACTGCATGTCCACTCCGTCGGTGACGGAGGACCTGATCTTCATAGGAGACTGCGGCCGCATCCTCCACTGCATCGACACCAAAACAGGCAAAGCCCACTGGACTCACAGGACCAGGGGCGAGATCTGGGCCTCGACCCTGGTGGCCGACGGCAAGGTCCATGTCGGGTCACGTGGCGGCGACTTCCTGGTCCTGGCCGCCACCCGTGAGAAAAAGGTGCTCAGCCAGGTCAACCTGGAGCCTGTCCACAGCACCCCCACTGCGGCAAACGGTGTCCTCTACGTCGCTACCATGGAACGCCTCTACGCGATATCGAAGGCAAATCAATAGGACGTCTCATCCGCATCCCTGGCTCGTTCCGCACTGGGTACACACCCCACACACCCCAGCCCGGATCACCTTGTGGCTGTCACAGTTCGAACAGGGTTGGTCCATATACATGCTTCCGAGGGCCTCCTTGACTCTATCGACGTGGGCCTTGCCGTTCCCCGACGCAGTGCGCCCATCCGCAGTCCCACATTCGCCAGAGTTCTCTTCATCGTTACGGGTCAGGTCGCTGACGGGCCGGTCGACCGCCTCACGCTCCATCTCTTCGATCCCTTCGATGGGCAATTCGGGCTGATTGTGATGGGGAGAGATGGCCTCCAGGTAGCCCTTGATGAAGCGACAGCCAAGCCAGCGGAAGACGTAGTCGGTTATACTGGTAGCGTTTCGAATATCGGGATTCTTCGTAAAGCCGCTCGGCTCAAAGCGCTGGTAGGCAAACTTGCGCACCAGGCTCTCAAGCGACACGCCATACTGCAACGCCATGGAGGTCAGGGTTGCAACAGTGTCCATCAATCCGCCGATCGTGCTGCCCTCCTTCGCCATCTGGATGAAGACCTCGCCAGGTTCACCGTCCTCAAAGAGCCCCACCGTGAGGTATCCCTCGTGACCAGCAATGTCGAACTTGTGAGTCACCGAGAGGCGCGTGTCGGACATGAGATGCCGGGCCGGTTCCACGGACCGGGCCCTGAGTTCACCCAGCTCCTTCTCCATACCGGCGACCTCCTCCTCGAGCCGGAGGCGCAATTCAGTCTCCTCCTCTCCTTTCTCCGCTACGGAAGTCGAACTCTTGCCCGTGCTCAAAGGCGCCGATCGCTTCGACCCTTCCCGGTAGATGGCAACTGCCTTCAAGCCCATCCGCCAGGCCTGCACGTAAGTTTCCATGATTTCCTCCACGGTGGCGGATTCAGGAAGATTGACCGTCTTCGAAATGGCACCGCTCAAGAAGGGTTGTGCTGCGGCCATCATACCAAGATGAGCCCGCGCACTGAGACAACGCTTTCCTTTCTGAGGTGCAAAAGCGCAATCAAACACACCCAGATGTTCCGGCCGGAGACCGCTCCCCACCGGCTCGCCGGTCTGCTCGTCACATATATCCTCAATTGTGTCGTACGCGTCAATATGAGCGATGATTTTCTCCCGCACCTCCCGGCCGTAACCGAGCGCCTTCAGGGCCGGTTCCACGGTCTGATTCACGATCTTCAGCATCCCACCACCGGCAAGGAGCTTGTACTTCACTAGGGCAATATCGGGTTCGATGCCGGTGGTATCGCAGTCCATCAGGAAACTGATCGTGCCCGTCGGGGCCAGAACCGAAACCTGGGAATTGCGATAGCCGTGTTGATCCCCGATCGCGATGGCGCTGTCCCAGACCGCGCGCGCTTCCTCCACAAGCGGTGCGAAAGTCTCGTGGCCCGGAATGTTCTCGACCGCTTCGCGGTGCATACGAATCACAGCCTTCATCGATTCAACGTTGTCGGGCGCGACCGTCTCCTTCACCCCACGCGCGCTCGAATCATGGTAGCCCTGGAAAGGACCCATGCGCTCTGCCAGGCGGGCGCTCTGCGCATAGGCCTCCCCGGTCAGAATGGAGGTCAGCGCTACACAGAGGGCGCGGCCCTCTTCACTGTCGTAGCCGAATCCATAGCTCATGATCAGGGCTCCCAGATTGGCGTAGCCGAGTCCAAGGGGTCGAAAGCGGTGGCTGTTCTCGCAGATTTCCGGGGTCGGATAGCTGGAGTTATCGACCAGAATCTCCTGCGCGATGATGAAGAGGCGGATCGCAGCACGGAATCGTGCCACGTTGAAGTGGCCATCCGCTTCCCGGAACTTCATGAGGTTGAGCGAAGCGAGATTGCAGGCGGTGTTGTCGAGGAAGAGAAACTCGGAACAGGGATTGGTGGAGTTCTGGCGCGCCGTGCCCTTGCAGGTGTGCCACCGGTGGATTGTATCGTCGAACTGCATCCCGGGATCGCCGCACACGTGGGTGCCCTCCGCAATCTTGCGCAAGAGCTCACGGGCGTCCTTCTTCTCGCAAGACTCTCCATCCGTAACACGCCGGGTCCACCACTCTTTTCCGGCAACCGCTGCATTCATGAATTCGTCGCTGGTGCGTATGCTCAGGTTCTCGTTCTGAAACATGACCGAACCGTAGGCCTCGCCGTTGTAATCTCCGTCGTAGCCCTGTTCGATGAGAGCCCAGGCCTTCTTTTCCTCTTCCTGCTTCGCCTCGATGAATTCCTCGATATCGGGATGCCAGTCCTTGAGGGTATTCATCTTGGCGGCACGCCGGGTCTTCCCGCCGCTCTTCACAACGTTGGCGATCTGATCGTAGACCTTCAGGAATGACAGGGGCCCGCTGGGGCGGCCTCCTCCGCTCAACCTCTCCCGCGTGCTCCGCAGGGTGGAGAGATCGGTCCCGGTTCCCGATCCATACTTGAAGAGCATGGCTTCGCTTCTCGCCAGGCGCATGATGTCCTCCATCTCGTCATCCACGGACTGAATGAAACAGGCACTGGCCTGGGGATGTTCGTACTGGCTCCCGGATCTTGCCACTTGTCCGGCCGCACGATCGAAAGTGTAATTTCCGGGTCCTCCCTCATTGCCAACTCCGTACTCGTGATGCAGCCCCACATTGAACCAGACCGGACTGTTGAAGGCACCGAACTGATTCAGACAGAGCCAGCTCAAGTCAGAGTAGAACACCTCTGCACTATCGGCGTCCGCAAAGTAACCATCCCGCAGTCCCCAGTCTGCGATCGTATTGGTGACGCGGTGAATCAACTGCCGAATCGAGGTCTCTCGGCCATTCCGGGAGGGATCGCTCCCCTTCTCGATGTCACCGTAAAGGTATTTCGAGACTGCAATCTTTCCGGACAGGGCACTCCAACTGGCGGGAACTTCCACATCGTTCTGATGGAAGACCGCTTCCCCGCTCTCATCTGTAATCTCGACCGCACGCTTCTCCCACTTCACCTCCGCGAAGGGATTCCCGCCGGGGGTGCTGAAAACCCGTTCGATCTTCATCCCGGGAGGCGAGGAGGTGGTCTGGCTCGGACTTTCGGCAGCTTGAGCCGGGGCTGGCTCCTCGAGGATTTGGTCGATCATGATGGTTATCAGTATTCAGGAGTTTATTTCTAGAAATTAGAGGCGCATACCACATATTGCGGGCGGAGAGCCGGTATACCCCAAAATGTGGATTTCGCAAGCTTCTGGTAACCTGTCATTTGGGAGATGTCCGTTTTCCATGATCTGAATCAAACTCAGGCCGACGGATGTTCAAACGGGGGGAATGCAATCCAGATGGGATCGCAGCACCGCACCACTGGCAGGTAGCTCCTCAGGTCCCATTTCTCGAAATATCGCCCATTTCCTGGCGGCTCAGCCCTGTCCGGCCGTGAACTCCCGCTCGCTTGATTAACATCAAGCAATCCCCGCCTTGCACCCCGTTTTCAGGCACAATGGCAGCAGATCGCAGGGATGACAATGGACACAAGGAGAATCCCCGCTCCGGCATGTTGGTCTTGGATGCCAGCGGACTCGGCACTGCTGGTGCAATCACGGTCCTCGCCGTGCTGGCGGTAGCGCTCGGGTTCACCTTCGAGTGGAAGAGCGGTTGTGGTGCTCAGACCTCTGCCCGGGACACCTCGTCAAAAACTGCAGGGTGCCAAGCTCGCTCTTGTCCTCAAGAACGCCCACTGCCATGCTTGCGAACAATGCGCGAGCGTCTTGTCCCGATTCTGTTCACGGGCCGGAGTGGGGGCGAGGAGCATAACAAATCCTGAACACCTGGTGATTCTGTACAAGCAAATCGAGTTCCCGAGGGGTAACGTCTCCTGAAGTCTCGCCATAGATGAAAACAAGCAATGCGACCAGCAACGAGGGAAACGGTGACGATCCCGTCTCCAGGGACGTCGGAAACCTTCGCGAACACTACGACAACGCCGAACTCTCCCACGGGGACCTGGATCCGGATCCCATCCGCCAGTTCGATCACTGGTTCCGGGAGGCTCAGGAGGCAGATCTTTCCGAACCCAACGCGATGGTTCTTGCCACCGCGGGAGGCGACGGCACCTTGACTACCCGGGCCGTGCTCCTGAAGGCCTTTGACAGCAGGGGCTTCGTATTCTTCACCAACTACCAGAGCACCAAGGCCCGACAGATCGCGGAGAACACGGGAGTTGCCATGAACTTCCTGTGGCTCCCGTTGCAGCGGCAGATCAATATCACCGGCACCGCCGAGAAGGTCACTACCGCAGAATCTATCAAATACTTCCTGAGCCGACCCTACGGCAGTCAAATCGGAGCCTGGGTTTCCAATCAGAGCAGTGTGATCTCCTCGCGCAAAATCCTCCAAATGAAGTATGAGGAGCTGAAGCGGAAATTCCGCGCAGGCAAGGTACCCATCCCGGATCACTGGGGAGGCTTCCGGGTGAACCCACGGTCAATCGAGTTCTGGCAGGGTCTCCCCAACCGCCTGCACGACCGCTTCCGCTACGTCCGCACCGAACCAGACGGGGAGTGGACCATCGAGCGGCTCGCGCCCTGATTTGTGAGGTCCCGCAACCAGGAGCAGACTTCTTGACCCAGGTCAAAGCTCGCGTGGTTAGATCCGCTGCCAGGAGACATCGCGGCCCAGCAGGTGGTAGGCTTGTGAAGCAGCCCGCCTCCATGAATTACATCGGCTGGACCATCGCGATCATCTCCTGCTTTCCTCTCGGCAGGTTGACCTACCCGGCGCTTTCCTCGATCTTTGAGCTGGATGGAACAACCCACCGCGAGAGGAGCATGGGCCATGTCCAGCAGGTCACCCTGAAGAGACCCCACGGCTCCATCACAGTCGAGATCGATCTCTCCCGGATCCCCAAGAACCAGCTGCCTGAACGCGTAATCCTCCGGGAGGGCATAATGGTTGGTTCCAAGGATCAGGAATCGGTTTTTCTCAAGACCGGGACGGAGGTCCGTGTTCGCAGCCTGAAAGACGAGATCTTGGTGGTGGCCGCGGTTGCAGGGCCACTGGAGGGAACAATCCGGGCAAGTTCCACCGACCTCGCGAAACGGATCGCAGAGCAGCGCCTGACGAACCCCTCTGATGCCACCGTCGCGAGGAATGAACCTGTTGCGGAAATGGCATCCGGGCCTGCGAAGAAATCAACGCCCGAACCCGCTCCCCTCAAAATGGCGGAGTCCGACGATCCCACTGGAACAAAGGAGCCTGCCAACCCTCTCTCAAAGCCCGCTCCAGCAGCAGACAACCCAAACGATTCCGATTTTGTGCGCCAGGCAGAAACGGCCTTTCCGATGCCTGTTTTCCCGTCCCTCACGGAGGTCGTCGATGACTGGAAGAACGTTCCCGACAATGCCTATCCAAAGACGGTCAACATCAAGGTCCCGCTGGGCTACGACCTGTTCCTGGAGGGCAGGATGGTGGGGCGCAACGAGCTGCCGGCAGGCTCTGCCGTCAAACCTGTGGAGCTGATGGGGTCCAGCTTGAAGATCTCCACCATCAGTGTGAAGCCCACTCAGATCTCCATCGATGTCGATCAAACAAACTTCAAAGAACTGGTCAGAGCCCGCTACGAGGAGTCCGTAAAGAACAAGACCAAAGCAGTGCTCGCCAGACAGTCCGCCGAGCGGGACCGGCTGGCAAAGTCCGCAACGCACGAGAAAAAGCTGCGGAGCTACAACGAAGGCAACGATCCCCGGTTTGATGCCGTGCGGAAAAGCCTCCTCCAGGGCGACGCGGGATTCTACGAACTCGATGCCGCTTCGAAGTGGCGCTGGGGAGACAAGGAAACCATCGACGGTGCCGAGCACGAGGTTGCCTACGTCATGATGGCTTCTGAAAGTGCTTTCGGCGTGATTCAGCGTGAGCTCAAGGCACTGCTTCGCGACAACAAGGTGATCAAGTGGATCGATGTCGCCTCCGACCAGGAACTCTGACGCGCCGCCAATTTTCCGCCCCTCGACCCTACACCCATGAAATTCAAACTGACCTTACGCCCCGAAGACGCCTGGAAACCAATCGGCAAATCCGCCTGGACCGAAGACAACATCCGTCATCTCCTCCGGCGCGCCTCGTGGACAGCGCGCCCCGCGGACGTGCGAAAGCTGGTCGCGATCGGACCGGAGAAAGCAACGGACTACCTGTTCAAGCAGGCCAACTATCCCGAGCACCACCCGGTGGTGGACGCCTTCCCCGACCACATTGACAAGGAACTCGGAAGCGAAATCGACCAGGCCATCTCCTGGGCTCGGAATAACAAGAAGTGGAGCAGCCGGATAGCCAAGATCAAAACGCAATCCTACCGCGACCCGCACGCTCGTGCCATCATTGTCGCGCACCACAACTACCAGCGCAACGAGGCGAGGGAAAACAACAAGAAGAACAAGTTCGACAAGCAATTCCGCGACCGCTTCGGCCAGGGTGACATGTGGAACAAGTATGCACACAAGTGGTTCGATATTGCGAACCAGCCCCGCAACTCGCCTGTCGAAAAACTCAACCAGTTCCTGCAGAACGTCCTGGTGGTCAACTACCGCACACTCGCCAGTTCAAGCGACGACGCGGTTGCTGATCTCCACAACCACCATCGCGTCATCCGGAACAATTTATTCGGCAGCTATCCCGACATGTGCAAGAAGATGTTCAAGGGTCGGGGGATGGGCTACATGCTCGACATCATCGGAAGCACCAAGGCGCGGCCGAACGAGAATTTCGCCCGGGAACTCATGGAGCTCTTCACAATGGGCGTCGATAACGGCTACGACGAGGAAGACATCAAGGAGGCCGCGAGGGCTTTCACCGGCTACGTCATCAACCCGGACGTTTCGCCCTACTCCATCAAGAAGGGAGAGTCCGAACTCATCCTCGATGAGTCCAGGCACGACGACACTCGCAAGCGCGTCCTGAAGCGTTCCAGCAAGATGGACGGCGATGAGATCATCGACACGATCTTCCGGCGCCCCGAGTGCGAGACCTACCTCCCACACATGCTCAGCCATCACTGCCTCATCGACGGAGGCCTGCCCGAGGAATACCTGAAGCCCCTCGGAGAGTCCTGGCGCGACGCCAAGTTCAACGTCTACTGGCTCATCGAGACCTTCTTCAGGAGCAAGATCTTCTACGATCCGGTTTTCCGTGGTCAGATCTACAAGAGCCCCTTTCAATTCTACCTCGGTCTCCTGCAGGATCTCGGCCTGCAGGTCGAACCGAGCCATGAGATCCTGCGCGAAATGGACTATCTCGGGCAACCTTTCGCAAATCCACCCGACGTAAACGGCTGGAACGGTGCCGCATTCTGGATGAACAACGGCACCATCAATGCCCGTCGCATCATGGTGGAACGGCTCTTCTCCGGCTCTTACCGCCGCGGATCGAAAGTCACTTCCGCCGGAGCCGCCAACTACGTCGTGACCGACGAACTGATCAGGCTCTTCATCGATACCGGAGACCGCACTGATGAGGAAACGGTCGATCACTTTGTCACCTACCTCCTCGCCGTGCCTCCCGTCGAGAAATACCGAAACCTGCTCTACGAGCACTACCGGAAGAAGTCCAACAAAGTGGCCGCTCTTCGGGAAATCATCCTCACCATCCTTCAATCTCCCTATTACCAAGTCTGCTGAGCAGCGAAACCAATCACCTGTCACAATCATGAAAAATATTCGCAAAGAGCCTCGACGAATCGCAACACGACGCGAATTCCTGTCCTCTGGAGCAAAGAGCGCCGGCCTCGTCGCGCTCGGCAGCTCCGCTCCCGGCTTCCTCGTCAACACCGCCCACGCCATCGGCGAAGAGGCCACCGACAAGGACGGCCGGATCCTGGTCCTCATCAAGCTAGGGGGCGGCAATGACGGTCTCAACACCCTGGTGCCCGTCAACGACCGCACCTACTATGAATATCGTCCCAAGCTCGCGATTCCGAAGGAAGAGGCCCTCATGATCAGCGAGGACCACGGCTTCAACCCCGCCTGCACGGGATTCCAACGACTCTTCGGAGAGGGCCAACTCGCCGTCATTCAAGACGTCGGCTATCCCAACAGCACGCGCTCACACTTCTCCGGGCAGGACTTCTACGAACGCGGCGGAGGAGCCGAATACGCCGGTTCCGGCTGGCTGGGCCGCTACCTTGACGCCGTGATTCCGCCCGACATCGCACGCAAGACCAGTTCACCGGTCGCCACTCACATCAGCCGGGCCCTGCCCATCGTGCTTCGTTCCCGGAGACCGCAACCGGTCTTCAGCATGCTCTCTTCCGATGTGCGCCGCCTCATGCAGCGCGCCATGGCAAAGGACGAGACCGCGGAGCTTCTGCGCAGCACGATCCAGGCCGCTGACAACGAAAAGAACGATAAGGTCGACTACCTCAACATCGCCTACATGAACGCGCTCATCACCGAGGAGAAGGTGCGTACCGTGATCGGCAACTACAAGGCAGATGCCAATTACCCGAAGTCGAATCTGGCCTCGGACATGCGGGCCGTGGCGGCCATGATCAGTGCCGGGATGGGCACCCGCATCTACTCCCTCGACACCGGAGGCTTCGACACCCATTCGAACCAGCTGAACCGTCACGCCCAGCTGGTGGGAGGAATCTCCGGCGCGATTTCAAGTTTCCTCGCCGACCTGGAAGCCAAGAAACTGGCCGACAAGGTGATCGTGATGCCGTTTTCGGAGTTCGGACGACGACCTTACGAGAACGGTTCGGCAGGAACCGATCACGGAACCAACTCGGTCTTCTTCGTGGCGGGCGGCGCGGTAAAGGGCGGCCTCTACGGGAACCATCCCAGCATTCCGAAAGACGAGCGCAGCGATCTCAAGTTCACCAAGAAGTCCATCGACTTCCGGCAACTCTACGCCACCGTCCTCGGCAAGTGGCTCGGTGCCGATCCGGAACCCATCCTGAAGGGGAACTACAAGCCGTTGGACTTCCTTGGATAGTCGGGACCACTCCGAAATCCTGGCCAGTCCCAATAGCGGATCAGCCTCACGCCGCACCTTTTCCGCAGGACCATCTCGGGGCCGGAGCTCCACTGGTGTCGCTGCCAAGTCCCTCATCTGAGCAATCGAAAAGCCGTCATCGTGCCCATCAATGACCACGGCTCCTGCATCAGGAGCCGTATCATCACCGTCACCAAGGAAGTGGCGCGAACGCTCGATTTTGTGAATGCCGGAGGGCCACCCGGAACATGAAGGTCCGGTAGCCGGAGATTCTGATTCCACCATCGGCTCCGTGATCCAGCACCGCGGATCTTTCCCCTTCCGCTTCCCGACTCCCCTCCATCTTTCCACGGCGGACATGTACGAATTGGTGACGATTTTTTTGTCGTCTTTGAAAGGCTGTGGACGTATCCATGGTGGTGAGATGGTGGATAGTGTCCATTTGATGCCTCCGTTTCCTCCGCCCAATCGGGTTCGAGAAGGAGACACAACGCGCTGCACAGGGATTAATTTCATTCTGAATGGGATCTGATTGAGAATGAGGAGACGCACGATGGCCTGGAAGATATTGCTCCATGAAGGCGGGAGGTGCCTTAGTATCGGATCTGCCTGCTTGCTGCTGTTGGCCGCGATCACCTCGAAGGCCCAGGAATCAACACCCGAATCCGCGGATCCCGAATTGTCGCCGGACAAAGACAAGCGCCAGCGCCACTGGGCATTTCAGCCTCCCCGATCTGCCGGGGCTCCGAAAGTCAGCAATACGGCCTGGAGCCGTAGTTTCATCGATTCCTACATCCTGGCCAAACTGGAAGAAAACGATCTGCAACCCATGGCCGACGCGAGCCGCGCCACCCTGGTGCGTCGCCTCTACTTCGACTTGATCGGCCTGCCCCCCTCGCCCCGGCAGGTGCAGTCATTCATTGATGATCCGGCACCCGACGCAGTGGCCAGACTGGTGGATCATCTTCTTGCTTCTCCGCGATTCGGTGAACGCTGGGGACGGCATTGGCTCGACGTGGTCCGCTTCGCCGAATCAAGTGGCAGGGAGTTCAACTTCACCTATCCCCATGCCTGGCCCTATCGGGACTACGTGATCGACTCCTTCAACGCCGATAAGCCATACGACCGGTTCATCTGCGAGCAGATTGCCGGTGACCTCCTGCCGGAGGACGCCTATGAGGCGGCGGAGGACCGCGAGGACCGACTCGTCGCAACCTCCATGTTGTCATTCGGCACCAAGCGCCACAACTCCGGGGGCATGGCCTATCGCATGGAGATTGTTGATGACCAGATCGACATCACCTGTCGGGCCATCCTCGGGATGACGGTTGCCTGCGCGAGATGCCACGATCACAAGTTCGATCCGATCCCCACCAGGGATTATTATTCACTGGCGGGAATCTTCCTCAGTACCGAACCGCTCTATGGAACCATCCAGCAGAAGTACAGCAACAACCCGACGGATCTGCTTCCTCTCGGCCCCAAGGGCGTGGAACTGCACGCGGCCGCGGAAGAGCACGAGAAAACCGTTGGATCATCCAAAAAGTCCCGGGACGAAAAAAAGACCGAGTTGACCAAGGCCGAGGAAGCGAAGAAGGAAGTTGCGAAGCGGGAGAGCGCACTGGAAGAAACCGCAAAGAAGGAGAAGGCCGCAAAGAAGGAAGTGGATGTAAAGCAGGTTGCGGAGAAGTCCCCTGATGCCGGACCGGAGGTCGTCGAGGTGAAGGAGGCCCCCCCCGAACAATCAACGACCGGGGAAGAACTGAAGAAGGCCACCGGGGAGCGAAAGGCGCTCGAAGAAAAAATCGCCCGTCTCAAGACGGAGCTCGCACAGCTTGAGGCAGGGGTGGTGGAACTCGAAAAGAATCGGCCCGCGCGCCCGCCTTACGCGATGAGCGCACGGGACCGTCCCGACCCTGCGGATACCAAGGTGGCAATCCGGGGGGAACTCAGTCAACCCGGCGACCTCGCGCCCCGCGGTTTCCTCACCGCCTTTCCAGCACCCGACGTGCCCGCCATCGACCCCGGGCAGAGCGGTCGACTCCAGTTGGCCAAGTGGATGACCAGCCGTCACAATCCTCTGTCGGCGCGGGTGGTGGTCAACCGGGTCTGGCATCATCTCTTTGGCCGGGGACTGGTCGAGTCCGTGGACAACTTCGGCATCACCGGCACGCCGCCCAGCCACCGGGAACTGCTCGATGCCATGGCCGTCGAGTTCATGGACGACGGCTGGTCCATCAAGCGCACAGTTCGCAGGATCGTGCTCAGCAGGACCTACCAGCTCAACTGCGCGACAAACGAGAAGAACCAGAAGATCGATCCGGAAAACCGGCTGCTATGGCGCTCTACCCCACGACGCCTGCCGGTGGAAATCATTCGTGATGCCGTCCTCGCCGTCAGCGGACAGCTTGAACTTGAACCGCCGGCAGGATCGCCGGTGACAGCCCTGGGGGACCAGTTGGTACGCGGCGTCGACACCAAGAAACTGCAACCGCCCAGCAACCACCGCAGCATCTACCTGCCCGTAATCCGCGACTATGCTCCCGAGATGTTCGATCGCTTCGACTTCCCTTCGTCGAGCCTCGTGAGTGGCAAGCGAGCCGTAACCAACGTCCCCTCCCAGGCCCTGTTCCTGCGGAATTCCGAATTTGTTGCCGGGCAGGCCAAGCACGCCGCCAGGCGCTTGCTGGCCGACTCCTCTGCCGCCGATGATGCGGGGAGAATCGACCTCGCGCTACGCTGGACGTTCTCCCGGCCCGCCACCGCCGAAGAGCGTGAGGAGGCCCTGAAGTTCCTGGAGCAGATCCGAAATCCCGGGACGGAAGTTGATGACCGCGACGCGATCGCGTGGGCCGCCCTGTTCGTGTCCCTGTTCTCGACGGCCGAGTTTCGCTATCTGGTCGATATAGGCGAATGAAGAATTCTCATGAGCCTTGAACCAGAGAACCTGTCCCGCCGCAACTGGCTCAAGCTCGGTTCATGCGGATTCGGCTCACTGGCCCTGGCGGGCCTGACCGGACAGGGCCATGCCGGGCCACAGACACCCCGTGCACCCCACTTCACGCCCAGGGCAAAGAGGATGATCTTCCTGTTCATGAATGGGGGGCCCTCACAGCAAGACACGCTGGACTACAAACCGAAACTGTTCGAGGAAGATGGCAAGCAGGGCAAGAACAAGCAGAAGTTGCTGGCTCCCCTGTGGAAGTTTTCCCAGCATGGAAAGAGCGGACTCTGGATTTCGGAGCTGCTGCCACACCTGGCAAAGCAGGCCGACCATCTCTGCGTTGTCAACAGCATGCAGACGGACAGTCGGGCCCATCCCCTGGCCATCCCGCAACTTCATACCGGCAGCTTCCAGTTCGTCCGTCCCTCCCTGGGTGCCTGGGTGCTGTATGGTCTGGGAAGCCCAAACCAGAACCTTCCCGGCTATGTGACCATCAAGCCGACCCGCACCTTCGGCGGTCCCTCGAACTATGGGAATGCCTTCCTGCCGAGTGCCTATCAGGCCACCCGGATCGGCTGGGAGGGGCAACCCGTCAAGGATGCCAAAATCGGAAATCTGTCAAACAAAGAGGCCGGACCGGAGATCTCCGGGAAAATCCTGGACCTTTCCCAGTCAATGAACCGTCGCCTGCTGCAGCGCAGCGGCCGCGACCCGGAAGTCCAGGGGGTCATCGACTCACTCAACCTGAGCAACAACATGCAGGAGGCGATCCCCCAGGTCCTCGACCTGGCCAGGGAATCTCCAGAAACCCTGAAACTCTATGGCGTAGGAGGAAAGGACACCGACGATTTCGGGCGGCAATGTCTCCTGGCCCGCCAACTTGTCGAATCGGGAGTGAGGTTTGTTGAAATCGCCAATAGTGGCTGGGATCAGCACTCTGCGCTCGACACCGCTCTGCCAAAGCGATGCCGGGAGGTTGATCAACCGATCGCGGCACTCCTTATCGACCTCGAGCGTCGCGGCTTGCTGGATGACACCCTGGTCTTCTGGGGTGGAGAGTTCGGACGTCAGCCGGAAACCCAGATTCTATCGGGAAAGGTCGCCGTGGGACGCGACCACAACGCCGCAGGTTATACAATCTGGATGGCAGGAGGCGGCGTTCGTGGCGGTCTCGTTCATGGAACCACCGACGATCTCGGTTATGAAGCGGTGCATGACAAGGTTCACCTTCACGACCTCCACGCAACGATGCTGCACCTGCTCGGCCTGGACCACACGAAACTCACCTACCGCTATGGTGGCCGCGATTTCCGCCTGACCAACATCCACGGCCATGTTGTAGAGGGTCTCCTGACCTAGCAGGATTCCAAAAAACTCTGGAACGCTGTGACGACATGCGATTATTTTCGGGAAATCACACTTCGCCCATGGGAAAGAGACTCCATCCCTCCGAATATCGGCGACCCACCCAGTCCACCCAATCATGAATATGAAGAAAACACGTTACGGTCTGCTCGCTCTGATCCTGATGGTGCCACTTGCCCACCTTGGCCAGAAGGCATCCGGTGAATCGGATCAAACCACGCGAATCTCAAATCCGAAACAGCACGAACGCACGGGAAGCAAATACTATCCTTATCGCTCCAAGAGTGAGTACATCCTCAAGGAACTGGATCTGAAACCCGGGGATGTCGTCGTGGACGTGGGTGCCGGTGATGGCTGGTGGTCTGAGAGGTTTGCGAAAGCGGTGGGCGAATCAGGTGCTGTTCACGCTGCCGAGGTCTCCGACAAGATGGTCGAGAAAATGAAGAAGAAGTATGCGGACACAACCCAGATCAAGCCCCGCCTGATCGAGTCCGACAGCACCGGGTTGCCGGAGAATTCCTGTGACGTGGCGTTTCTCTCACAGACCTACCATCATCTGAACAAGGATGGCCATGTCGCTTATCTTAAACATCTCCACAAGGTGCTCAAGCCAACCGGGCGAATCTTGATCATCGAGAGATACACCGAGACCGGGATCGGATCCGGCACACATGGGACCCGGCTCAGCCGCTTGATTCGCCAGTCCGAAGAGGCCGCCTGGGTGCCGGTGCGCGTGGAACTCATGACCGGCACCTATCACTACATCGCCATCCTGGCGCAACAGGAGATTTTCCCCCCGGAACCAGAGCCGGAAAAGAAGAAGTCCAAGCCGGCCAAATAGCCGGAGAAGCACTCCCCCGCTTCCAGACAACCATCACCCGCACGCTGAAAACCAAACCCGGTTCTCCTGGCTTTCTTGAACTCTCAGCGGGAAATCCGGGGTGCAGTCTTGTCAGCGACTCCGGCGTGAGCTTCGGTAAACTGAAGATATTGCTGGTTCAGTCCGGCGGCCGTCCCCTTCTGCCCCTGCACCAGAATGCGGTATCTCAGAGGCAGTTTCTTTCCGGGATCGAGCGTGCACGGATCAGAAAAGATCACCGCCGGGCTGAAGTAGGGCATCCCCTTGACCGTGAACCATCGCGATGGATGCCCCATGTTGTCGGGATGATCGAAAATCGTCAGGCCAGCCTCCACTCCACCCGCGGTCTTTCCGCTGTGATTCAACCACCGGGCCTGCTTGCCGTGGGAATCATTGATCCGCCCTTCACTGTCGAGGAAGTCCCAGGGGACGTGGGCTCTGGCGACGCGGATGGAGAGTCCGGCATAACCTCCGTGACCCGCCCCGCCGGGCTGTCCCGGTAAGGGGGTCCGATCCAGAACAACCTTCTTCCCGGCAACAAATTCGCTTCGCCAGTCGATGTGGTAGCTTCCATCCGCATCGGGCGCACTGATGGCAAGGGTTCGCTTCTCTGACAGTAGTTCCGCTTTTCCAGGAGGATGATAACTGAGTGTCATTTCAATCCGTGCCGAGAAATCATCATGGGTGTGGACCTCCACACCCATGATTTCAGTAACTCCCCCTGACCGTCCGGTCCGGCGGTCCTCCTCCCAGTAGTTCAATCCATTGATGAATTTCCAGGAGAACCAGCCGGCATAATGCCAGACGTGATCCGCAGGCCGCAACTCGGTCAGCACCGTGCCGTCGACCAGACTGAGCGGGTGAAAGCAGGACTTGTTCTTCTTCGGATCGTAAACAAGCCGCCAGACGATCTTATCCTGATTCACCAGGGCAATGGAGGCCTCCGTCTTTCTCCAGTCAAAGACGGGCTTCGCAACCACCCCGTCTCCCCGGACCGGCTGGAATGAAAGCAACGCGAAGGCAACAGGGCCTGACAGCACGACGGAAAGAAATCTCATGATCGGACGACGACGCCCACACCAGGCACACTCGTGCCCACCGAAGGCTTTATCCTGATACCCTTCAACACGCATTCGATCTTTGACCGGGATCAAACACTTCCAGCTAACCCCTGTTATTGGTTCACCATTGTTACCATGAGCAGGTATCGGTTCGTAGTGACAGACATTGGCAGTTGGCTCCTCCCAGGCATGAATCATTTTCGCAACGCGCTTGGGCTCATCATGGTGGGGCTCACTGGTGCTCTGGCCGAAACCTCCCCGCCGGCAGGGCAACCGGAATCTCCCGGGAGCGTCAATGTTCTCATCATTACCGGCGTGGAGCACCCCGCGCACGACTGGAAGGCCAAATCGGAGGCTCTCGTCGAAATCCTCGAACTCGATCCGCGGATCAGCGTCACGATTGCCGAGGATCCAGAGTATCTGGCCAACGATGAGATCTTTCGTCACGACGTAATCCTCCTGAACTTCTATTCGCCCAGGAAGAATTACCCCGGGACAAAGTCGCGGGCCAATCTGCGCCGGTTTGTTCACGATAAAGGCAAGGGTTTGTTCGTTCTGCACTTCGCGTGCGGAGCCTTCCCGGACTGGGATGAATACGTCAAGATGATCGGTAGGATCTGGGACTGCAAGAACGGGCATGATCAACGCCGGCCCTTTGAGGTGGAGGTGACTGATCCCTCCCACCCCATCACGAAGGACCTGGAAACGCTCCAAGCCGATGACGAATTGTACATCTGCCTGACGGGTGAAACACCCGTGCACCAGCTCGCCAGGGCACGGTCTCGCAAAACCAGCAGCGACCACCCCATGGCCTTCACTCTCAGCTACGGCAAGGGCCGCGTCTTCCATACCCCGCTCGGCCACGATGTGCGCGCTCTCAGAATGCCCGACGTCGCCAACCTGATTCGCCGCGGTTGCCTGTGGGCCGGCGGCGTCGACCCCACTACACCCGCCGAACCAGCCTTCGTACCGACCGACCGATTCACCCTTCCCGACGACCTGGAGGTCACGATCTGGGCCCACACCCCGCTGTTCTACAACCCGGTCAACATGGACTTCGATGCACAGGGGCGGCTCTGGCTGATCGAGGGGATGAACTATTCGCCCAACTTCCGCCAGCGTCCGGCCGGGGACCGCGTCATGGTCATCGAGGATACCAACCACGACGGCCGGGCCGATCACAGTCACATGTTCGTTCAGGAAGAACGTTTTCAAACGACCATGGGGCTCGCAGTCGTCGGCAACCGCATCTTCGTCTCCCAGCCTCCCGCCATGCTTGCCTTCACCGATGTTGACGGCGACGCGAAATTCGATCCCGAAATCGACAAGCGCGAGGAATTCCTCACCGGCTTTCACGGCCACGATCACGGTCATGGCCTCTACGCCAATGTCGCGGGCCCCGACGGGCGGTTCTATTTCTCGGCCGGCAACTACAGTGGCGGCGCCGTCACCGATCGCTCCGGTCGGGTCTTTCGAATCGGCAGCTTCTACTTTGACCTCAAGACGAGAGGAAAAAAAAGTGATGATGGCCACGTCTACGTTGGGGGAGTGGCCTACCGCATCGATCCCGATGGCACGAATCTGGCGGTGGTCGGCCACAACATGCGCAATCCGGTGGGCCTTACGATCTCCTCATTCGGGGACATGTTCAACAACGACAATGACGATCCGCCGAACTGCCGCACCACCTGGCTGATGGAGTATGGCAACCTGGGCTACGCCTCCAACGACGGGGCACGCACCTGGCGAGCTGACCAGAGGCCAGGTCAACCATCACAGGTTGCACACTGGCGACAGGAAGATCCGGGCATCATTCCCGCCGGCGACGTCTACGGCGGCGGCGCCCCCACCGACATCGCCTTCTATGAAAACGGAGCACTTCCCGCCAAATACCGCGGACTTGTCCTCAGTTGCGAAGCGGGCCGCAACGTCGTGTTCGGTTACCTGCCCAAGCCGGTGGGAGCTGGTTTCACAATGAACCGCTTCGATTTCTTTACTTCCAATCCCAACAAGGTGTTTGAAGGCTCGGACTTCGTGCGCGGAAAGAACCGGGGCAAGGCTTCGGACCTCAGCCGCTATTTCCGACCCTCCGATGTGACGGTCGGTCCCGATGGCGCCATCTACGTCGCGGACTGGTTCGACAGCCGGGTGGGGGGCCATTACTGGAACGATCGGGGCGCCCGCGGAACGATCTACCGCATTTCGGCCAAGGGTGCCAAGCTGTCGGTTCCCGTGATGGATCTCAAAACGGTCGCAGGCCAGATCAAAGCTCTCGGGAACCCGACCATGAATGTGCGCCACCTGGGATTCTCCGCTCTGAAAGCTGCCGGCGACCAGGCCGTTCCGGCCTTGAAGAAACTGTTGGAACATGAAAATCCGTATGTTCGCGTGCGACCCGTGTGGTTACTGGCCCACAGCCCGCAGGGACGGGTTGAACTCGAAGAAATTCTCAAGGACCCCGATCCGCAGATGCGTCTCACCGCCTTGCGGGCCCTTCGCGCTGCCGGTCAGCCGTTCCTGAATGCGGCCGCCACACTGGCCAGCGATCCTTCCCCCGCAGTCCGGCGCGAGGTTGCGCTCGCGATGCGCAATCTGAGTTTTGAGGAGAGCAAGGACATCCTGCTCGAAATCGCCACGACCTGCGACGGCCAGGACCGCTGGCTCCTGGAAGCATTCGGCACGGGCTGCACGGGAAAGCAGTCCGCCATCTTCCGCTACCTGGTGACCGGCATGAACATCAAGGGATCAGACTGGCCCGATGGTTTTGCACACCTGGCCTGGCGCCTGCACGTGCCCGAAGCGGTTGCCGCCCTCAAAGAACGTGCCCTGAACAAGGATCTCTCGGAAACTCGGCGCAAACTGGCGATCGACACGCTGGCCTTCATCCCGGAGCGATCCGCGGGAGAAGCCATGATGGACATCGTCGCCCAGACCTCCGGCAAGCTTGGGGACACCGCTCACTGGTGGATCAACAATCGCAATACGAGTATCTGGCGGGATCACAAGCTGGCTACGCAAAAACCTGTCCCGCCGCCCGTGGCGATCCCATTCCCGAAGATCGATCCTGCCCGCGCCACCAAGCTCCCTGCGGCTGGAGAAATCGCGGCGCGTTCCGGTGACGCCAAGCGTGGAAGGGAGCTCTTCTTCGGCAAGGCCGCCTGTCACGCCTGCCACAAGGCCCAGCAGGAGGGTCACGACCTGGGACCCGATCTAACCAGCGTGGCCAAACTCTTCGACAAGAAGGTGATTATCGAATCCATCCTCGATCCGTCGGCCGGCATTGCGTTGGGATACGACGCGACCTTGATCACAACCAAGGACAAGAAAAGTGTCACCGGCTACGTTCTCTCCACGGGTGATCCGCTCCTGCTCAAGGATCTGACCGGCAACCGTCTCAGTATCAAAGCAAGTAACATTGCAAGCACCACAAAACTCAAGACCTCGATCATGCCCACTGCCAGCGCAATGGGACTCAACGCCCAGGACCTGGCCGATGTAGTGGAATTCCTGATCAGCATTCGACCGGCCAATTGACCTGCAAACTCCGGAGATCTTTCTCATGAGAATCGGCTTTCACACCGACGCCTTCAACTCGGCCTACTTCAACTTCGAAGCCTGCTGCCAGTGGGCCCAGCGCAACAACGTCCCCTTCATCGAATGCGGCGTGATCGACGGGGTGAGCTGGATCCATGGACTGGGTTATCAGCCCCACGTGGCGCTCTACGAAGATCCCGTCCTGCTGCGGAACAAGATGGACAACTACGGCGTGGCCTTCTCCCAGATCGACGCTGCCTACCCGCTCTCAGGCCTCGATGGTTCAAGCCGGGGCGTCCCCTATGTTCTCAACGCAATCCGGTGGGCCCACCTTATCGGCTGCCCCCGGGTGGCGACCACCGACGGGCTGCACCAGCCGGAAGGTCTGAGCGACGAGGACGCCATGGACATGATGAAACGCTGCTACGAACAGATCATCGAAGTGGCCGAAGCCCATCAGATTATCGTCACCATCGAGGTCCATGGCTACTTCACCACCAACCCGGACATGCTGGAGAGGATGCTGGCATTCTCCGACAGCGCATACCTGCGGGTGAACATGGACACGGGCAACACCTTCATTGCGGGGCAGGACCCGGTGGCATTCCTGAAGCGCTTCGTGGACAAGGTGTCCCATGTCCACATCAAGGACGTTTCGGAATCCCTGGCCGCAGCAGTGCGCGGCGACCAGACCGGCATCGCGGTCAGCCATTGCGCCCTGGGTGACGGAGTGAATGCCGACAACATCCGTCAGTGCCTGACAATTCTGCACGAGCACGGCTACGACGGAATTCTGAGCATGGAGTGCGAAGGCGAGGGCGGCCCCATGATCGAACAGTCCCTGGCGTGGCTACGGGGGATCATGAACGAACTGGGGATCCCCCTCCAGGGGTGACCATCCGCCGCAGGAGCGGTCCCGTTCCGACTTCCCGTCAGCCAGCCTTTTCCGCTAGTGGGTGCCACGTGCGGCGGAAGATTCCCAACGGTCGACGCACGTGATTCAAGTCCTCGAATGGTGAGCCTTCCAGAAGAAGAAGGTTGGCCTGATTTCCGGCGACTATGTCGGCGGATGGGCAGCCCCAGAGCCGACGTGGAAGCGATGTGGCCGAGGCGAGCACGTCGGCAACCGAACCTCCGGCGTGGTGAAGGTAGAACAACTCGTCAATCAAGGCCTGCCCATGCACCGCGCCATAACTACCGGCGTCGGAGCCCGTCACCACCGACACACCCATCCCGTAGGCGAGCGCCACGTGCATGTTGTGATTCTCCAGAATGGCCCGGAGTCGATCGCATGTTGCAGCATTCCACCCTGCCAGCTCCGGTCGCTGCAATTGGAAGTCCACCGGCGAATAGGTGGGCACCCACGCGATTCCCTTCTCCGCCATGACCTGCAGGATCTCCCGGGTCATGAAGAATCCGTGCTCGATCGAATCGATTCCAGCCTCCACAGCGAGCCGGAGGCCGTCTTCCCCACTGCAATGCGCATAGGTCAGCAGTCCAGACTCTCTGGCCGTCTCCACGATCACTCGGATCTCCTCCAGGGTGAACTGCGGGCCGCCCTTCATGGTGCCCTTCTCGAAGTCGATGATTCCGGTCAGGAGCACCTTCAGTTGACTCGCATTGGGAGTAATCTCCCGGATGGTCTGGACGATACCGTCGAGATCGGTGATCTCCCGCGCCATGAAACTCCCATAACGGCCGATCTTGCGGATCGCCACACCGGGACTGAGCATGTCGACCACCGAATGCGGATCGGCATCGATTTCTTCCTTCATGCGTGTGTTCACGCCGTGAATATCTCCGGCATCGCGAATCAGGGTGATTCCCGAGTCGACATTCTGTGCAACGCTGAGACGGGCGCGGCTCGACATTTCATCGAAGGGAGCCTTGAGGTAGGCCTTGCGGGTCTGGAAATCGAGTTCCCCTCCATCCAGGAAGACATGGCAATGACCCTCCACCAAACCGGGCAGAACGAAGGCGGAGTGGATGACGTGGGCGTGATCGGCCGAGGCCTCAACATCGAGAGCGCCCTTCGTTACTTCCTCGATCTGCCCATCGTTCACCCGGATCCGATAGGGTCCCCCGGCATGGTGCGTGATTCCGTCGAAATAGGCGTCGGCAGTGATCAGATGGGTGCTCATCGTCAGCTGGTCCGGTAGAGCTGCTGCACCCGAAGGATGGTTTCGAATCCATCAAGTTCCAGCGCTTCCCTGAATCCGCAATTCACGAAATTGTCATCGTCCAGAATCTGATAGTCGCGGCCAGCCGTCCCCAGGATCGTGTCAAGCCCCAGCGGCAGGGCCATGGTCAGGAAGG
>DLRK01000095.1 GCA_002501065.1 Akkermansiaceae bacterium UBA7890 | reverse complement strand
ACATCAAGATCGAGTTCCGCTTCGGCAGCAATGGCAACGGCCAGGAGTGGGCCGGCTTCTACGTCGACAACGTGCGGGTCGAAACGAATTGATCACTGCGGGCACCTCGCCCTCCAACGAAACCCCTTAAATCTCCCCTTGCCGCCGGACTCCGTTTTATGGGTTTTTCGGAGCCGGTGGCAGGGGAATGATTTACCGATGATTCTCGCAGGCAATCCGATCGAGACGGCGGCCTCCCGCGGGCGGTCGCCGTTTCTTCGACGAGCATGAAGGCAGACAATAATCCCCGATTCGCAGCAGCTCTCGCGCTGGCGATTTTCGTCATCCTCGCCTCTCCCGGCGGAGCGCAGACCATCTTCACCGACGATTTCGACGGCTTCACGGCGCCGGCTGGAAACTTCAACGGCGGCCAGTACCAAAGCGGATTGGCAGTGGCGTTCTCCGGATCCTTGCCGGGCTGGGGAAAATCGGGAGGGGGCGCCGTCCACGCGGTCGACACTGCCAACGTCTTCGCGGATGGCATCGTTAACCCGAGGGACTTCGCAGTCATGATCTGGCAAGACAACGTCATCACGCAGAGCGCCGCCATTCCCGGGTCGAATGACGCGGGCGTCCCCTACGAGGTAAGCTTCAACGCCAGTCCCGCCGTCTACCAGGCCGGCAGCCAGCAGACCTCCGCGTCCGACGGCCTGCTCATCGAGGTCCTCGATCCCGGCTCCAACGTGCTCGCCACCTACACGCACAATCCCGGGGCCTGGGCGGGGGATGTCATCCTCGTGGCGGACAGCTTTCAATACACCGGCACCGGCAGCGGTGATATCAGGGTGCGTATCGGTCCCTCCGCCTTCAACAGCGGGCGATTCGGAGGAGCGATCGACAACCTGGAGGTCTCGCTTGCGGCCCCGGACTTCGAGGGCTACGCGACCAACCCAGCGGTGCATGTCGCCGGCCACGAGATTGCGCCGAACTTCCCGCTCCTCAATGGCGGCGCAGCGAGCGGGTTCGACATCGCGCCTGCTCTCCCTGCCGGCCTGTCCCTCGATCCCGTAACCGGCACGATCAGCGGGACCCCTGGGGCGACCGCGCCCTCCACCGAGTACAGCGTCACGGCCTCGTTTCCCTCTACCCCTGATCAGACCGCGAGCCTCGATATCTCCGTGCTCGCAAGCTCGACCCTCGTAGGCTACTCGACCAGCCCGGCGTCCTACATTGCGGGGGTGCCGATCACTCTAAACGTGCCGGAAGTGCTTGGTGCCACGCCGGACGGCTTCGCGGTTTCCCCGCCCCTGCCGGCCGGCCTGGCGCTCGATCCGCTCACCGGGATCATTGCCGGCACGCCGGCCTCGGCCACCGCCGCGGCTGATTACAACGTGACCGCCACCTTCTCGGGCGAACCGGACTCAACCTTCACCCTCAATCTCGAAGTCGTCGAGTTCGCCACCACGGTCCTGATCACCGAGTTCATGGCCAGCAACCAGACGACCATCAATGACGGCGACGGCAATTCCTCGGACTGGATCGAGATCCACAACTTTGGCCCCGTTCCCGTGAACCTCGGCGGCTGGCATCTGACTGACCGGGCCGACAATCTCGACAAGTGGCGGTTTCCCTCGGTCGAGATTTCCGCCGGGGAGTATCTGCTCGTCTTTGCCTCGAACGAGAATTCCGGAACCTACGTCGATGCGGGAGGCTTCCTCCACACCAACTTTTCGCTCTCGGCTGGAGGCGAGTTTCTCGCCCTCGTCGAGCCGGATAGGGTGACGGTGGTGCACTCCTTTGCTCCGGACTATCCGCCCCAGACCACCGATGTATCCTACGGGCTCGCAAGTGACCTGACGACGATCGGACATTTCACGAGTCCTACTCCCGGGGCGCCAAACCCCGCCTCTCCCTCGGCGCTGGGACCGCTCATCAGCAACGTCACCGACAGTCCGCAACCGCTGCCCTTGGACACCGCCGACCTCGTGATCAACGCGCAGGTCGAGGCCCTCGCGCACCCGGTCTCCTCGGTCACCCTCCACTACCGAGTGATGTTCGGAGCGGAGCAGGCGGTTCCCATGAACGATCTGGGAAACGGGCTGTTCCAGGCCACCATTCCGCACGCCGCTTCGGATCCCGGCGACATGGTGCGTTGGTTCGTCACCGCGGAGGACAGTATGGGCCAGTCGCGCCGCGCTCCGGCCTTTCTCGATCCCGCCAACGCACCGCAGTATTTCGGAACGATGATCACCGATCGGGCGGCGAGGTCGTTCCTGCCGACCCTGTTCTGGTTCGTCGGCTCGCCCGGAGCCGCGGGTACACGCACTGGCGCGCGTTCGTCGGTCTGTTTTAACGGGCAGTTCTACGACAACGTGTTCACGCGGGTGCGCGGCGCCACTTCGGAAGGCGTTGCCAAGAAATCCTACAAGTTCGAGTTCAACACCGGCCACAAGTTTCGCTTCGATCCTGACGCCCCGCGGGTCGACGAGATCAACATCAACTCGACCTTCCAGGACAAAGCCTACATTCGTCCTCAACTCACTTATGAGTCCTATGGCGATGCGGGGGTTGTCGCCAGTCACGCCGCCACTTGGCGGATCCAGCAGAATGGTGCGTTTTTCAGCGTCGCCAGCTTTGTGGAACAGGTGGACTCCGACCTGTTGGACCGGAAGGGCCTCGATCCCGAGGGGGCTCTCTACAAGATGTTCAACGGTGTCACCTCCTCGACCTCCGGCGTCGAAAAGAAAACCCGGCGCCACGAGAACAACTCCGACCTGCAGGCCCTCGTCAACGGTGTCAGCCCGTCGAATCCCAACCGTGCCGAGTACCTCTTCGATCACATCGATATCCCGGCCATGCTCAACTACGCCACCGCCGGCATCATTTTCCAGGACTTTGACCGCTGGGCCAAGAACTTCTACGTCTATCGCGACACCAACGGATCCGGCGAGTGGTGGCAGATCCCTCACGACAAGGATTTGACCTTTGGCAACCGCTTCTACGACGACGAGATCAGCGGGGACGGATTTTCATTCGAGTCAGGCATTCCCGCCGCACGCCGTCGGGCCCATCCCTTTCAGGGTGCCGCGGCGCACGCCTGTTGCGGCGTTTCCAACCTGATGATTGACCTTGTCGTCAATGATCCGCGCACCCGCGAAATGTACTTGAGGCGCTTGCGGACCCTGATGGACGAGCAGCTTCAGCCACCGGGCACGCCGGTCGCGGAGCGCCACTTCGAATCGAGGATCGACGATCTGGTGCCCACCATCACCCGCGACGCGGCCCTGGATCTCAACAAGTGGGGAGCCATTTACGGAGTCGTCCGCGATTTCCCCACCGCCATCTCCCTCCTCAAGAGCAACTACCTCGACGAGCGACGGGTGTATCTCTACCAGACCCATGCGGTCGGCGGGCCAGCCGGCTCGGTCGGAATCCTGGACGCCCAGCCGGCTGGCGTGCTGCTTACGATCGGCGCTATCGAGTTCAACCCGGCCTCAGGCAACCAGGACGAGGAGTATTTCGAGATCACCAACCCGAACCCTTTCGCGGTCGATATCTCGGGCTGGACGGTTGAGGGTGCGGTCGAGCATACCTTCAAGCCGGGTACCGTCATTCCCTCGTCGATGACCGATCTGCCGCTCCACCTGTCGCCGGACGTCAATGCCTTCCGCGCCCGCGCTGCTTCGCCAACCGGCAATGAGGAAAACTTCGTGCAAGGGAACTATCGCGGCCAACTCTCCGCGCGTGGCGAGACCATCACGATCCGCGACACGGATGGCAACTTGGCGGCCTCGACCGCATACGTAGGTGCACC
>DLRK01000113.1 GCA_002501065.1 Akkermansiaceae bacterium UBA7890 | reverse complement strand
AGGCCGGACCGGAGGAGAATCTCCACGAGGAATGAATCGACCACTCGGGCGATGGCCCAAGAAGCATTTCCCAGAAATGAGGGAGGGGGAAATAATGGGCAGCTGGCGATTAACTCAGGGACACTACAGGATCAGCATACAGTCGCCGTAACTGTAGAAGCGGTAGCGTTCCCGGACCGCCTGCTCGTAGGCCTCCAGAATGAGCTCACGATTTGCGAAGGCGCTCACCAGCATGAGCAGGGTGCTCTTCGGGAGGTGGAAATTGGTGAGGAGGGCATCGACGACCTGGAACTCGTAGGGGGGGTAGATGAAGATATCGGTGCGCCCCTGGCCCGCGGGGACCGGACCGTTGCGGCCGAGGTGCTCGAGGACCCGGGTGACAGTGGTGCCCACTGAGATGACGCGCCCGGCCCGGGTGATTCGTTCCGCGGAGTCGGCGCCCAGCTCGTAGGCCTCGTCGTGCATCCGGTGTTCCGCGGGATCGTCGACCTGCACGGGACGGAAGGTGCCCGGGCCCACATGCAGGGTCAGGAAGGCATGGGGAAGGGCGTCGATCAGTTCCGGGGTGAAGTGGAGTCCGGCGGTGGGGGCCGCCACCGCCCCGTCCTGCCGGGCGTAGACGGTCTGGTAGCGCTCGGCGTCGCATTCCTCCTCCCCGCGCTGCATGTAGGGCGGCAGGGCAAGCTCCCCATGGGTGTTTTCGTCAACGGGGTGGTCCCAGGTGATAAGGCGGTAGCCGAGTTCGTCGATTGCGGTGACCGTGCCGGTGCTGGCACCGACCTCCACCGTGCGCCCGATCTTCATGCGCTTGCCCGGGCGCACGAGGCAGCGCCAGTGGAGGGGATCGGAGTGGTCCACCCGCAGGAGCTCGATGCGCTTGTCGTTGGAGAAGAACCGGGCCGGGATGACCCGGGTGTCGTTGAAGACCAGGAGGTCGTTCTCCCGGAGGAAGGCGGGGAGCCCGGCGAAGAGGTGGTGCTCGATCGTGTCCCGCTCCCGGTCAATGACCATCATGCGTGAGGCCGTCCGCTCCGCCAGCGGGTGGGTGGCGATGAGCTCCGGAGGAAGGTCGTAGTCGAAGTCGTCGGTGCGCACGGCGGGGAAGCGGATCGGGGTCATGTTTGTCCATTCCGGGGTTCACCACAGTCAAAAAGGAGGCGGGCGCCCGACCAGTCCGGACCCGCATCTAGGCCGGTTCGAGGCCGGCCTCCCGGGCGGCCGTGGTGAGGAGGTCCATCCCGTCCCGGCGGAGGCCGGGAGGGTGCAGGAGGCGCACCTTCACCATGGTGTGATCCGGGCCGTGCTGTTCGTCGGTGGTGAGCAGAAGGTAGGGCAGGTTCTCGAGATCCCAGGGCCGGGTCTCCCCGCAGGGTCGCCAGCCGCCGGCGCACAGCACGGCGAGGAGTTGGTGACGGCCGGCGTCCGGGGGCCCGAGGAAGCGCCCCTCGGTGGTCACGCCGCTTTCGTCCCCGGTTGCGGTGGGACCGGGACGTTGAAGTCGCGGGGCCGGTCCCCCGTGCCGCCAGCGGCTGAAGGCGCGGACGACGGGTTGGGTGAGGTCGCAGACCTTGAGGAGGAAGCGCGCAACCGGGGAGTCGAATCCGCGGTGCAGCAGGCGGCGCGGGATGGCGTGTTGCGCGAGCCCCTGGTAACCGGCCTGCCCCATCGAGCCGAAGTAGATCACCGAGGAGGCGTCCACGCTGACCGCGCCGCCTCCGTAGACGCTGCCGCGCCAGTCGATCCCCCCCCGGTCGAAGCGTCCCGGGTGCGCGTCAAAGAGGAGGGCTTCTGCCCGGCCGTAGCCGGATTGCTGTTTGAGATAGCCCGCTACGCTGGGGCGCCGGTGATGCCAGACGAAGGCGCAGGGGGCGAAGGCCAGCTCCCAGCCCTCATCGAGGAGGCGCCAGCAGAGGTCGACATCGTCGCCAGCGGTGACGAACTGCGCCTGGAACCCGCCAATGGCCTCAAGGGCGCTGCGCCGGAGGACGAGATTGCAGCCGGGGAGGTGCTCGGCCTGGAGATCCTCGACGAGGATGTGGGAAGGAGCTCCCGGGGCAGCGGTCACAATGGCCTCCTGCAGTGCGGTGGGAGAGGGGGGGAGGTTGGGGCCCCCGGCAGCTCCGGCCCGGGGATTTTCGAAGGCGCGGGCGATCCAGAAGAGCCAGTCACGATCGGGTTGGCAGTCGTCGTCGGTATAGGCGATGAGCTCCCCGGTGGCTTCCTGGGCTCCGCGGTTGCGGGCGACCGAGAGACCGCCGTGCTCCTGCCGGAGGTAGCGCATTTCCGGGAAGCGGGCGGCCACCCCGGCGGTGTCGTCGGTGGAACCGTCGTCGACCACGAGAACCTCGAAGTCGGGATAGTCCAGGGCGCGGCAGGCGGCCAGGCAACCGGCCAGGATCGCGGCGCTGTTGTGAGTGCAGACTACCACCGAGATCCGGGGAGCATGCTCCAGCGGCAGGGCCTCGCGGTGGGTGGTCAAGGGCGGCAACCTCTCCCGGAGGATGGGCAGGACCGGTTTCTCGCTCCGGTCGCAGCGGGTGAGCCCGAAAGCCCAGTCCTCCATCGCACGGCCCCGGCTGACCCAGCGGTCTGACCAGGCGAAGAGAGTGGTGCCCGCCACCCCGGCAGCGAGGCACTCGTCGAGGTGGGCGTCGAGAAGGGCCGCCTGTTCCTCTTCACTGTTGCGCAGGGTATCGAGGCCGAATTCGGTGATGAGCACGGGCCGGTCGCCCGCGATGTTCTGCAGGCGGGGCAGGTAGCGACCCAGGGCCTCGCGGTCCTCAAGGTAGATGTTGAAGGCGGTGAAGTCCGCATTGCGGGGCTCAAGGTATTCGGTGCTGGGATAGTTGGCGTAGGCAATGAGGAGGTCCCTGCACCCGTTCCGGCAGAGATCGATGAGATCCTCAAGAGCTTCGCGGACTCTTGCCGGACCCATCCAGCGGGCCAGGTCAGAGGGGATTTCATTGGCCACCAGGAGGGCCCCGAGAGCCGGATGGGAGCCGTGCTCCTGCAGGAATTCGAGCAGCCGCAGCTCGCCCTCGGTGCGTAGCCGGGGCTCCGCGAGGAAATCGCGGTTCCATTCCCAGGGCAGGCCGAGCAGGACGAGGAGCCCATTCTCATGGGCACAGTCGAGGAGGCGCTGGTCCGCTCCGGTGTAGAGGCGGATGGCATTGAAGCCACACTCTGCCAGCCGGGGAAACTCGATGACGGGATCGAGCTCGGCATCCGGGGGGAACGGTCCGAAGGTGACGCCTTTCAGGAAGATGCGATCATCGCCGAGGGCCAGGAAGCGGCCATCGACCCGCAGGCGCACTGGTCCGGACGGGGACACGCGCGAGACTGGCGGGTGGCAACGGGTTTGGCAAGGCGGGTGCTGCACCGCGCTCAGTGGACTTCGATGGCGTTCGGGCCCGGCTCGCTCATTTCCCCGATCACCTCCGCGCAGGGCGCGCCTTCCTCGCCGAGGAGGGCCAGGACCTGGTCGAGGTTTGCCGGCGGGACGGCGAGGAGAAGGCCCCCGCTGGTCTGGGCGTCGGCGAGAAGCAGACGCATTGACTCCGGAACGTCTTCCGCGAAGGAGGTGGTGGTGGCGGCCTTGAGATTGGCCCGGGTGCCGCCCGGGACACAGCCCTCATCGATCAGTTCAAGGACGCGCGGATCGATGGCGGGGACCTGTCCGCTGCGGAGGAGGGCGGTCACCCCGCTCTCGCGGGCCAGGGAGCCGAGGTGTCCCAGCATTCCGAACCCGGTGACATCGGTGCCGCCCTTGACCAGGCCGGCCCTGGCGAGCCCGGCCCCGGGGGTGTTGAGGGTGGCCATCAAACTAACCGCGCGGTCGGCCAGGTCTCCGATCTCGATGCCCCGCTTGGTGGCGGTGGAGAGAATGCCGGTGCCCAGCGGCTTGGTGAGGACGAGGACGTCGCCCGCTGCAGCACCTGCGTTGGTGATGAGGTGGCCGGGATGGACCAGTCCGGTGACCGAAAGGCCATAGAGAGGCTCGGGATTCTGGACGGTGTGTCCGCCGGCGAGGACGCAGCCGGCTTCCGCCACCTTGTCCGCCCCGCCCTTCAGGATCTGGTTGACGTCCTCAAGGGAGAGATGTTCCAGAGGCACCCCGACCACATTCATGGCGGTGACGGGAAGACCGCCCATGGCGTAGACATCGGAGAGGGAGTTTGCGGCCGCGATCTGTCCGTAGGTGTAGGGGTCGTCCACGATGGGAGTGAAGAAGTCGAGGGTCTGCACCATGGCCAGTTCGTCGGTGAGACGGTAGACCGCGGCGTCATCAGAAGTGGCGGCTCCCACCAGGAGGGACTCGTCCTCTATCTGGGTCAGTCCGCGCAGGACCTGCGCGAGATCGGCCTGGCCGAGCTTGGAGGCTCAGCCTGCGCAGGAGGAGAGTTCGGTCAGGCGCTTGATTTCTTCGCGGGACATGCCCGGAGAGTAGGGGAGATTTTTCCCGGGGCAAACCCGACGGGCCGCTTTCCGGTTAATTTCGAACTCTCTCCTTTAGGCCATTGCCAAGGGGCCGGAATGCGTCGAGAGTCACCGGGCCGTTCCTTCCCTGAATCCGTGACTCGAGCGCTGCTTCTCATCCTTTTCCCGTTTTTTCCGCTCGCTCTCCCCGCCGCGGAATACGGGCCCTTCTGTCAATGGCATCGTGATCCCACCACTTCGATGGCGATTCACTGGGTCGCCACCGAGGAGAAAGAGGGCGAGCGGGGCGAGTGGAAGCTCGGGGCGGCTGGGTTTGGTTACGGCGATGACGACGACCAGACGGAGCTCAAGGGCATGCGCAAGAATTACCGCTCGGTCTATATCCGGCGTCCCTACGAAGTGCCCGCCAACGCCCCCAAGGGAGCGGAGCTCACCATCGGGATTCGCTACGATGACGCCTTCATCCTCTATCTCGACGGGAAGGAGGTTCTGCGCAGGGGCGTGGAGGGTGCCGGTGCCGACATCAGCAAGGTGACGAAACATGAGGCTGAGGTATGGGAGTATTTCAAACTTGGCCCGGTGGTGGCGGGTCATAAGGGCGTGATCGCCATCGAGGGGCATAACGAGAGCCTCGACAGTTCCGATTTCACCCTGCGGCCGCGGATTGATTACCGGGCCAACGGCAAATTGCATCCCGTGGTGCGGGAAGGTGCCCAGTGGGCCTACCTGGGGGGCAGGACGCCGCGCGCGGGCTGGACCAGGATCGGGGGGGTGAAGGGGAAAGACGCCGAGGCCCCGCGTTATCAACTCGCCCTTCGGCCAAAGACGGGAGGAGACTGGACCTTTGCGAACCTGCGTGACCGGAAGTTCGGGACGACCGAGCATCGCGTCTTCAGTGCGGACCTGGGGGACCTGAAGCCCGGGACGCGCTACCTCTTCAAGATCGCGCGCTGGGGAGCCCCCATTGGAAGCTGGGAGTTTGAGACCGCTCCCGCCACATTCAAGGAAGGCATGACCTTCGTGACGGGAGGCGACATGTATGGCACCCGCGCCTGGATGGACGCCATGAACCGGCGGGCGGGTGCGGAGGATCCGCTCTTTGCCCTGCTGGGCGGGGACCTGGCCTATGCCAATGGGACCAAGGGGGATCGCTGGCTGGAATGGGTGGATTCCTGGCACAAGTGCGCGGTGGCCCCTGATGGACGCCTCATTCCCATGATCGTGGTGATCGGCAACCACGAGGTGAAAGGTTACCAGTATCGCCCCACCAAGGCCCCGGGGCGGGCCCAGGCCCCGTTTTACTACAGCCTCTTCCTCGGACAGGAGGAGGGAGCACAGTTGACCGTTGACTTCGGCAAATATCTCAGCGTGATCGGAATCGATTCCGGCCATACCGCGAATGTCGCTGCCCAGACCCGGTGGCTCGCGCGCATTCTTGGCAACCGGTTGGGCATTCCAAGGCAGTTCGTCTGCTATCACCGTCCGGCCTGGGGGGCCGGAGTGAAGGATGATGCCAATGACATCCGGCGGGAGTGGTCCCCGCTCTTCGAGCAATTCAAGGTCGACTGCGTCTTTGAGAACGACCATCACATCTACAAGCGCACTCATCCCATCGTGGGGGGCAAGCGCAACGACAGGGATGGCGTGCTCTATCTTGGTGACGGAGCCTGGGGGGTGAAGATCCGCAGTGTTCCCAAGGACTGGAAGAAGCGGACCTATCTGGCGGAAGCCCGGTCGGTGAACCACCTCATCAAGGTCACCATGACGAGCGGGCAATTCGTCTATGAAGGGATGACCGCGGATGGAGACATCTTCGATAAGACCATGCGTCCGGTGCGGAGAGGGGCCAAGTAATGGTGGGAGCGGCAGGATCGTGACCTGTCCGTGTTTCCTGAACTTGATGAGAAGACCGGGCGGAGGCATTCTTCGTGCACGACGCGTGGGGCTCTTCCCGGCTTCGTCCGTTCCATGTCAGTGACCCCTTCTTTCCGCGAGTTTCTTCTCGGCCGCGTGTGGCAGGAGCGTTTTGACGGTTTCGTCCTGGAGGACGGAGAGAAGCTGGCGCGCAAGCGCCGGGTCACGGACCTTGCCTGGAACGCGTTGGAGGATGGGGGCGGGATTCTCACCGCCCGGGTGCAGGACCTTGAGGGAGAGTATCATGAGGCAGAAGTTTCCCTCTGGCAGGAGAGCGAGAGTTCCTGGGAACTTGAGGCCTCCTGCAGTTGTCCCTATGCCCACTTCTGCCAGCATGCAGCGGCCGTTCTGCTGGTCGCCAGCAGGAAGACCACGCTTGAGCGGCTGCTCAAGGGGGGCAGTGCCAATGTCCAGGTGGAATCCGCGGGGGGAGACAAACACTCCGGACCCGCCCGGCCCCTGAAATCCCTTCAGACCGAACCCCGGTTTCGCCTCGAAGTGCTGGTCGAGCCCGCCAACAGCCGGCCGGTGCAGCTTCTGTTGCAGTCCTTGCGGGCCTCCAACCGCGACGACTGGCTGGTAGCGCGCCCCACCGTGAGTTACGGCGACCATGAGCTTCCCCTGCACACCAGCGGGGACAGTGCGGTAGTGATTGAAACGGCGCAGGGGCCGCTGGAAGTCGTGCGCGATCTTCATGCCGAGAAAAACGCCGCCCGGGAGCTCGCCCAACTGGGGCTGACTCACCTTGGGGCGCAGCCCAGCTACCGCTTTCTTCTCGGACTGGAGCGGCAGCGCGATTCGGCGACTTCAGCCGAGTTCGCCTGGTTTCCCGAACCGAGCCTGAACACCCCGGATCTCTACTGGCCATGGTTTCGGGCGGAGGCGGCCACCAGGCTGAAGGGGCGGGGCTGGCAGGTCGAGATCGACGAGGAGGTCGGGTTTCCCGTTTACGAGACCGAACCGGCCGACTGGGAGGGCTCCCTGGCGGAGCAGCCGGGAGGCTGGTTTTCCCTTTCGGTGGGATTCGATCTTGACGGGGAACGCCTGGACCTTCTTCCCATCCTGACCAGGTTACTGGAGGACGGCACTCTCGACATGCTCGACGAACTGTCCGATCGCTCACACCACCTGGTTTACCTGCCGGATGGGGGAGCCCTGCACATCCCAGCGGATCGCCTGAAACGCATCCTTCGGCAGCTGGCGTCCCTGGTGGACCCCAACCGGCCCTTCCTGCATCCCGTCGATGCGGCCAACCTGGCCTCCAGGTCCGAGCTCTCGCTCGAACCGGCCGGCAATCTCACCAACCTGACAAGGCAGCTGGGGGACCTCAGGAAACCCGGCAAGGTGGAACCGCCCCCCGGGGTGCAGGCCACCCTGCGTGACTACCAGCTTGAGGGTTACCGCTGGCTGCAGACTCTCGCCAGTTGCCAGCTTAACGGCATCCTCGCGGATGACATGGGACTGGGCAAGACGCTGCAGACGCTTACGCACATCCTGACCGAGAACACCTCGGGGCGGGCGGGTGGCAGGCCCTCCCTGGTGGTGGCTCCGACATCGGTGGTGCCCAACTGGAAGGCGGAAGCCGCCAAGTTCATTCCTTCGCTGAGTGTGCTTGTCCTGCAGGGCCCGAAACGCAGGCGGGACTTCGGAAACATCCCGTTTGCCAATCTGGTTCTCACCTCCTACGCGCTCCTGCAGCGTGACATCGAATCGCTGAAGAAGATCGACTTTCACCTGGTGGCCCTTGACGAGGCGCAGAACATCAAGAATCCCGCGGCGAAGGTGAGCAAGGCGGCCTGCGAATTGAAAACCGCCCACAAACTCTGCCTGTCGGGCACGCCCATCGAGAACCATCTCGGAGAACTCTGGTCCCTGATGCGCTTTCTCCTGCCCGGGTTCCTGGGGAGCCAGGAAGCCTTCCGGGTGCGTTTCCAAGGACCCATCGAGAAGGATGCCGATGAGGATCGCAAGGAGGATCTCAAGGGGCGGGTGGCACCCCTCATCCTGCGCCGGACCAAGGACGAGGTGGCTTCCGAGTTGCCTCCAAAGACCATCCTCGTTCATCCGGTTGAGCTCACCACCGGGCAAAAGGATCTTTACGAAACGGTGCGGGCGACCATGGACCGGCGCGTGCGCCAGGCGATCGCAGCACAGGGACTTGAACAAAGCCGGATCGTCTTTCTCGACGCTCTGCTCAAGTTGCGGCAGATCTGCTGCGATCCCCGTCTCCTGGCCATGGAAGAGGCCCATGAACTGGCTTCCGCCAAGCTCGACTATCTCGGCGAGCTCCTCGGGACGCTCCTTGACGAGGGGCGCCGGGTCCTTCTGTTCTCGCAGTTCACCACCATGCTGAACCTCATCGGCGAGAAGCTGAAACTTCGGGGGGTTCCGTATCTTGAACTCACGGGCTCCTCCCGGAACCGGGGAGAGCTGGTGGAGAAGTTCCAGCAGGGCAATACCCCTCTCTTTCTTATTTCACTGAAGGCGGGAGGGACCGGACTCAACCTCACCGCCGCCGACACCGTCATCCACTATGATCCCTGGTGGAATCCGGCTGCGGAAGCGCAGGCCACGGACCGCGCCTACCGCATTGGCCAGACCAGGCCGGTCTTCGTGCACAAACTGATTTGCACGGGGACGGTGGAGGAGCGCATTCAGAAACTGCAGGCCGATAAATCGAAGCTGGCAGACGATCTCCTGGCCGGCACGAACAAGGTCACTGCTCCGGATGAGGAAACCCTGCGGCAATTGCTGGCGCCGGGTTGACGGGGGGAGAGAGGATCTGCCGCAAGCGTCATTGCGGACATGAGCCGCCTGGACGGACCGTGCCCGACGTTCTCGCGGGCAATCTGGGGGACGTTCCATGAAGCCGGGTTCGGACGGTGGCCTTCCGGAAAGCTCGCTGCTTGGCCTCGACTCCGGGCGGCGCTGCTGGCAGACTCCGGCAACCCTGAGAATCTGAGAGGATGCCTTCGTTTTACCTTCTTGCTGCCGATACCGATTCCAAGGTGTCCCCTCTTGTTCAGTGGTGGAGGAATGTGGATTCCTGGGAGCAGACCGCAATAGCGGTTGCCGCGGCCTTCCTCCTCCATATTTTTGTTAGAGTGGTCCTCCTTCGCGCCCTCAACCGGATAGCGTCCTCGACCGAAAACGATCTCGATGACCGCCTGGTCTACTTTGTCCGGCGGTTCTACCTGCTCGTTCTGGTTTTCATCCTCTTCATGGTGCTGCTCAAGATCCACGGCATCAAGATCACGCCCTTTCTGGCCAGTGCCGGGATTGCAGGAATTGCCATTGGCCTGGCGGCAAAGGAAACTCTTTCCGACATCCTTTCCGGGATCTTTCTCATCACCGACCAGCCAGCCCGGATCGGCGACCGGGTGAAGATCGAGTCACCGGGCCGTCACTGGGGCGGCTGGGGCGATGTGATCGATGTGGGGCTTCGACGGACGCAGATTCGCAACACCGACGGGGTGATTGTGAACTATCCCAACAGCGTCCTCGCCAACTCGGTGATCACGAACTTCTCCTATCAGGATGAGCCGGTTCGCGTGCGCGTGCGTTTTCAGGTGAATTACAATGCCGACCTCGAGGAAGCCAGCTCAGTGGCGCGGCGTGCAATCGAGGCGACCGAACGGGTTCTCCCCGATAGCGCTGAGATAGTGGTGCGGTCGCTGTGGGATGACAATGGGGGGCACATGGGATCCGGCATCCTGATGGAAGGCCGCTATCATATCGAGGATGTGCGCAACCGGACCAGGATCCGTTCGGAGGTGCTCAAGAGCATCAACAGAGACCTGGCGGCGGCAGGAATTGCCCTGGCCAGTCCCCGGGTGCGGATTGAACAGGTCTAGGTCCGGCGGGTTCGCGGGGCGGTCCCGGAGATCCGCAAAGCCCCCCGGGGGGGTGCCGGTGCTATTTCATCCAGAACCGGGGCAGCTCCAACAGCTCCAGCCCGGGATCCTTGAGAGCAAAGCGATGGAGCTGTCCATGGGAGCTCTCCACTGTTTCCCAGGGGACGACCTGCACGCTCACCTGGTCGCCTGGTTCCCATTTGGCCATCCCGGTGGGGAGGTGATCCTGCACCCCATATCCCAGCAGGAGGACTCGCCCGGGGATCCGACCGGATTCGCTGCGGGCGTTTTCAAGGAGCACCTCCCTCACGGCCTGGCGGTAGGGCGTCCGGGCAAGGGGAGGCACGTTGGCCACCCGGGCGATGGTTCCTTCCAGTTGTTGAGGGGCGGTTTCGATGGGTGGACGAGGGGTCAGTCCCGCCCGGGGGAGGTCGAGGATTTTCCAGTTGCCGAAGGAGAGTTCGCGCATGGCGAATTGCCAGACCACGACGGACTTGCTGGCCAGTCGACCCGGGTCGCGGAGAAGGTCCTCACGACTGGCGAAGGCCCCATCTGTATTGCGGGTGATGCGGTCGACGGGAGCGCTCATCTCCAGGCACAGCCTCTCCGCGAGTCCGGCTCCCTTGCCCCAGCCCATTTCGTCGAGCGAATAGATGTTGGCAAAACTGTCGCCCAGCAAAAGGTAGGGGGCCTCGCGGGAGGGTTTCCAGATCTCCTCGTTGTGACCGAGGACCATTGAAGAGGCGATCGTCTCCTTCCGGTTCCGGCCAAGCAGGCGGGTGAGATTCCCGGAGGCGGAGAGGGTCCGTTCGACTGTCTGGCAGGGATCGCCGGGCGGCTGGACAGCAGTCTCCTTCGCGACCAGGCGGGCGATATGAGACATCGCTTCCGGGGTCCAGTGGCTGTCGCCCTCGAGAAAGAGCGGATCTCCCTGAGCATGGAGCTCGCCGAGGAGGGGGACGAGGTCGAGAACCTCGACCCCGTGATCCTGGTGGAGGGTCTCGACGAACTCATGGTAGCCTTCGTTCAGGAGCGGCCGCTGGGAGGAATCTGTAAACACCGCCTTTGACGGGACGGGGAGAAGGACCAGCCGAATCCCCTCCTGCTTCAATTGCCGGTCGAAGGTAACGATGGCGGGCACCGGATTCCAGTTCCGCTTCGTGGGCCGCTGCTGTCGGAGCACCACATGGGATCTCTCCGCGGGGGGTTCGAGGAAACTGCGTCCGCGGACGTGTTCGATGTCCGGCCGGTAGTAGAGCTGGCCGTGGTGCGCCACGACATCATTTGTATTGAGGCCCATCGTGGTGCGCAGCTGCTGGACAGGGTTGCGGACCAGCGAGGCCCCCGCCTCCCTGAAGGCGTGGTCGAGTGCGCCGTCCTTCCACGACCAGAGTGCGCCATTGCCGAAAAAGATCGTGAAGTGAATGAGGGAGAAGAAACCGAGGCTGATCAGCACAGCAAGGCAGGGAAAGCCGCTACGGGCCCCGGGTTCATTCTGGGACAGGGGAGGCATGATCTGTTAGAAAACGTAATAGAGGAAGGGCTTTCCAGCCTGGGCCCCCATGGCGACCAGGCAGATCCAGAAGAGAATGGTCAGCCCCACCCATCGGACGGGGGACGGTCCCGTGACGAAACGCGAGGTCGAGAAGCCGCCCCAGGTCACCAGCGCCGCAAGCAGGAGAAGGACGAGGCCTTCCGGGCCCACCACCAGCTGCCTCGTCCACCAGGCGGCCCCTTCCGGGGCGGGGTTGCCAACGAGGGATGCGTAGTAGCGTCCGGCTTCCCCCAGGGAGTCGGCCCGGAACACGACCCAGGCCAGGGTGATTACGAGGAAGGTGAGACCGGCGCGGAGGACGGTGGGCAGGCGCTTGCCGAGGCCCAGTGGCCGGGCGAGTCGTTCAGCGGCCAGGAGGAGGCCGTGCACCCCTCCCCAGATGAGGAATTGCCAGGCCGCCCCGTGCCAGAGGCCGAAGAGAACCATCACGAGGATAATGGTTCCTGCCGTGCGCCAGCGGCCTGACCGGTTTCCTCCGAGGGGAATGTAAAGGTAGTCGCGCACCCACGAACCGAGGGTGATGTGCCAGCGTCTCCAGAAATCGCGCAGGGAGGTGGCGCGATAGGGAGCCCGGAAGTTTGCCGGCAGGGTGAACCCGAACATCATCCCGAGTCCGATGGCCATTTCACTGTAGCCGCTGAAATCGTAATAGATCTGAAAGGAGTAGGCGAACAGGCCGATCCATGCGCTGGGCATATCGAGTTCGGCCGCTCCGAAGGCCTGGTCTGCAAGGACTCCGCAGGGATTGGCGAGGAGCAGTTTCTTGGCCAGTCCGATGATGAAGATTCCCGTCCCGTCGGTGAACTGCCTCCGGGATTCCCGGCGCTGGCGCAGATCAGCCGCCAGTTGCGAGTAGCGCACGATGGGCCCGGCAGCCAACTGTGGGAAAAAGGCCGCGTAGGCGGCAAAGTCGACGAAGCGCCTGGTCGGGCGGATCTCGCCGCGATAAACGTCCATGGTGTAGCTCAGGGACTGCAGGGTGTAGAAGCTGATGCCGAGCGGAAGGGCGATGGTTCCCAGCCAGGACAGGGTTTCTGATCCGGGGATTCCCGCCAGATCATGGGCGGCGCGGGCCAGGAATCCGGAATATTTGAAGAAGGCGAGGAGACCGAGATTGCCGAGCAGGGAGGCGAGAAGGAGGATCCGCCGGGTCCTCCGGCCTGCGCCCGGCATGGACAGCGCACAGGCGAAATCGAGCAGGGTGGAAAAGAGCAGGAGGAGGATGTAGAGGGGATTGCCCCAGCCATAGAAGAAGTAGCTTCCCGCCACCAGCCACCCATTGCGCACGGGGCGGGGGAGAAGGTAGTAGACCGCCAGCATGAGCGGCAGGAAGCCGTAGAGAAAGATGGGCGTGCTGAAGACCACGGGGCTGGAGGAGGATCCTGTCTACCGTTTCAGGGATAAGGTTGTGACCTTGGCAGGCCTCATGTTGTTGAATCGCCGGTCCGGGGAAGCGGCAGGGAGCCTGGCACGGGCTGCCAGAACCTTCCCCCACAGCCATGATGAACCGGCGGGAAGGAGAATCAAAAGACGTGCGGCCGCCATGAGACACGATTGATACCCATCCGCCTGCTGTCAATGCAGGGCCACCCCCCTGTTCCCGGGAGCTACTTCTTTTTCTGGTTGGCCCGGTGATGCGGAGAATCCTTGGGGAGAGAGGCAAGGGGTGCCGGATTGGCGGGGATGTCCCGGGCCAACCGCATCTTCACGGAGGCGAGCTTCGGGTCATCGATGAGGTTTTCGTACTCGTGCGGATCGTTCGTCAGGTCGTAGAGCTCCTCAAATCCATTGCCGTAGCGGATAAAGCGGTAGCGTTCGTCAGCCACTCCATGGGAAGGGGCCTTCTCGTTCCAGAACTGGAAGGAGCAGAGAGCGGGGCGGCCGCGCCTGGTGTCCGGGTCCTTGAGCTGTGGCACGAGGGAGAGGCCATCACACTGTTCCGGGATGGGCAGACCGGCCAGTTCACAGAGAGTTGGATAGACATCGGTGAGGGTGGCCGGTTGCCTTGTCCTGGCGCCATCCCGGCTCACTCCGGGGGCGTGGATGAAGAGGGGCACGCGGGTGGTCTGGTCCCACAGGGCGAACTTTTCCCAGTTGGCCTTTTCGCCGATGTGGAATCCGTGGTCGCTCCAGAGCACGATGATGGTGTTGTCCTTCATGGCAGGGGTGGCATCAAGGGCATCGAGCAGTCTTCCGAGCTGGTGATCAACGTAGGTAATGCTGGCAAGGTAGCCCTGCATGAGCTTTTCCCACTGCCGGTTCTCGACCACCCACTTGTGCCAGTGGGTCCGCCCGTGGTGGTGGGCATCTGTCAGGTCGTCTTCGCGGTGGGGAGGCAACTTGACGTCCTCAAGGGGATACCGGTCGAACCACTTCCGGGGCACTTCCCAGGGGATATGGGGGCGGAAGAGGCCGACAGCCATGAAGAGGGGCTCCTTCTTCACGGACTTCATCTGCTCGATGGCCCAGTCGACCACCATGTGGTCACCGGTTTTCTCGTCGGGCAGTTCGAGAGGCGCGGCGCCGAAGAGTTGCGAGTGTCCGCCCAGCGGTCGTCCCTTGGTCAGGCCGGCCTTGTCATCAGGCACCAGTTCCGGGCGGGGCCAGTCCGGGGCGATGGGGTTGTTGGGATCGCCGCGGTAGTCGTCCCAGGCCTCCGGGTCGTTCTGGGAGTCGTGCGGGGTCCACTGCAGGGTATGGAAGATCTTGCCGCCTCCCACCGCGCGATAGCCGTGATCGCGGAAGTGCTGGGAGAGGACCACCGCCTTCTCCAGGATCCTGGACTCGTGACGCCAGCGGGGCCCACGGGCTCCGAACATGTTGCGATAAATCCCCGAGCGGGTGGGATGCACCCCCGTCATGACGGCCACCCGCGAAGCGTGACAGACCGGGGCGGCACAGTGGGCATTGGCGAAGTTGACCGAGCGCCGGGCAAGGCGTTCAAAATGCGGGGTCTGCACCCCGGGATGGTTGTCGAGCGGGGAGATGTAGTCGTTCAGGTCGTCGATTGCGATGAAGAGAACGTGTGGGGTGCCCTCAACCCGGAGGGACCACAGGGTCAGGATCGTGATGACCGGGAGAAAAAAGCGCATGGAGGGAAGGTTCAGGAGAAAGCCGTGCCGTTACTTCGCTTTCTTCGGGTCGTATCTGGGAATGGGCCACGGCTGCACCCCGATCCGGTCAGCCCAGGACTGCCAGTTCGCGACCATGGATTTGAGTTTTCCGGGCATCTTCTGGGCGAGGTCGTTCAATTCGGTCCGGTCTGCCTCCATGTCGTAGAGTTCCCATTTGCGGGGTTGATCCCGGCGATACATGGAGACGATCTTCCACTTTCCGTCTCGAAGACCGAGGTTGCCATGGTGCTCAAAGCCGAGGGGGGCCTTCCGGGTGATGGCCTTCCCGGCCAGGGTGGGGACGAGGCTGGTTCCCTCCATGGGCTGGATGTCGTTGCCATCGTACTGCTCCGGGTAGGCAGCTCCCCCGACCTCCACGAAGGTGGGCATGAGATCGATCAGGTGTGAGACGTCATGCACGATTGTGCCGTTGCGTTGCCCGGCGATTCCCCCGGGCCAGCTGACGATGAACGGGGTGCCGATTCCGCCTTCGTAGGGATCATGCTTGTAGCCGCGGAAGGGAGTGTTGGACGTGTTGGCCCAACCCGGGCCGTAGGCGACGAAGGTGTCCTCCGCGCCCGGCATGGTTTCCGGTCCGGTGCGAACGAATCGTCCGTCGCGGGTTTGCATGGGGGGCCAGATCTTGGTCTGCAGTCCGTCCTTCCCGAGGGGCTTGAACTTGAAGCGGTCCTTCTGGTGCGAGTTGTTGGCCCGGCCGTAGCCCTCTGCGCAGCCGCCGTTGTCCTGCAGGTAGACCAGCAGGGTGTTCTCAAAGAGCTTCTGCTTCTTCAGTTCGGCAACGATCCGGCCGATGCCCCGGTCCATGAGTTCCGTCATGGCGGCGTAGGCTTCCATGCACCGGATATCCCAGGCCTTGTGCTGGAACCCTTCCCAGTCGAGCCCCTTGGACATCGCCCATTTCCTGTCGATGACGCCCATTTCGATGGCCTTGCGGTAGCGGGCCTCACGAATGGCCGGGTAGCCCTTGTCGTAGACCCCCCTGTATTTTGCGATGTCGGCTTCGGGGGCGTGCATGGGCCAGTGCGCGCAGGTGTAGGAGACGTAGAGGAAAAAGGGCCTGGTGGCGGCGGCCTTGTCCTTTCGGTGGTCAGCAATGAAGTTGACCGCGTTGTCGCTGATGGCATCGGTGTAGTAGTAGGACTTCGGCTGGTAGTCCGGGTCGTTCTCGGGAGTGATGTAGGTGTTGCCCCGGCAGAGGGTGGCGGGATCATAGAAGCTGCCCGCCCCCGTGATTGTCCCATAGAAGCGGTCGAAGCCACGCTGCATCGGCCAGGCCGACTTGTCCCCGTCCGGGCGTTTGTGGCGGGTCAAATGCCACTTGCCCGACATGTAGTTCCGGTAGCCTCCGCTCCTGAGCGCTTCCGCAAGGGTGACACAACGCTTGTTGATGGATCCCCGGTAACCGGGCCAGCCCCGGTCGCCTTCCATCAGGCCCATGCCGGCCTGGTGGGAATAGAGACCGCTGATGAGAGCGGCCCGGGTCGGACAACAGCGCGAAGTGTTGTAGAACTGGGTGTAGCGCAGGCCGTCCCGGGCCAGTTGGTCGAGTACGGGGGTCTTGATTTCGCCGCCGTAACACCCGATGTCGGAGTAGCCCATGTCGTCAGCCATGATGAGAACGATGTTGGGACGTTCCGCAGCCAGACTGAAGGCCCACAGGCCGGGGACCAGGAAGAGGAGGAGTGTTTTCATGTGGTTGAGGCGGATGATTGGAGGGATTGGAAGCCAGGAATCACGGGATGGCCCGGCGGCATGCTCCGGAGGCAGTCTTCCTACAGGAAGACCACACAGACCGGGGCCGGTATTTCGAGGTGGGCCGCGGTCGGTTCCAGGGCGCCCGTTTTCTGGTTGAGGGAGAAGACCTGCAGGTCGCCACTGGACTGGTTGGCGGCAATAATCCACCTGCCGCTGGGATCGAGATTGAAGTTGCGGGGAGTGCGTCCCCCGGTCTTTTCGATTTCGATCAGGCTGAGTTTGCCGCAACCCTGGTGGATGTTGAAACAGGCAATGCTGTCATGCCCACGGTTGGAGGAGTAGAGAAACCGGCCATTCGGATGGATGAAGATCTCCGCGGTGGACCCCCTGGCCCATCCCTCGGGGACGGTCGAGATGGTCTGGATCCCGGTGAGTTCGCCGCTTGCGGCATTATAACGAAAGGCGGTGATGGTCCGGGTGATCTCATTGAGAACATATCCGAAATTGGCCCCCGGGTGGAAAGCAAAGTGGCGCGGCCCGGTTCCCGGATCGACCCTGGTGCTCCCCGGGCTTTTGCTGAGTCGTCCGTTCTCCTCCAGTTCGTAGCGGACAATCTGGTCCATTCCCAGGTCCGAGATGAAGACAAACCTGTTGGCCGGGTCCAGGTTCACGGCGTGGGGATGCGGATCGGCCTGCCGTGGTTTGAGGAGGCTCGATCCCTTGTGCTCGATCCGGTTGAGGGTCCTGCCCAGTGAGCCATCAGCCTTGATCTCGATCGTCGCCACGGTGGATCCGGTGTAGTTGGCAATGATGACCGTCTTGGCCCCGGGCGTCAGGACAAGGTGGCAGGGATGAGCTCCGTGTGAGCTGACGGTATTGAGCTTCTTGAGAACTCCACCTTCCCCATCGGCAATCCGGTAGGCGGTGACCGCTCCGGACGTCTCGCCCCCGTAGTTGTCGGTCTCGTTCACGGCGTAGAGAAATTTCCCATTGGGATGCAGGGCGAGGAAGGACGGACTGGGCGTCTCGGCGGCGAGACGAAGGTCGGTGAGGGCGCCGGTTGCGTCGTCGAAGCGGCAGGAGTAGATGCCCTTGCTTTCGCCTTTGGTGTAGGTGCCAAGGAAGACCGTGCGTTTCATGGTTTCAGGAAAGGAAAGGTGGTGGGATTGTGCAAGCGGGAAGCGAAGAAGGCGCTCTGGCGTCGCTGCTCACCGATGGGATTGACCAGTCTGCTGGTGGGACCCGCGCCATCCTTGGGCTTCGGAAATCCGGCGTCCTGCGGCAGCTCGCTGTTCCACTTCTTCAGTTTGGCGTGCAGTTCCTTCACGACCTGCGGGAAATTCCCGGCCACGTTGTGTTTCTCCCCGGCGTCCTTGCCGAGGTGATAAAGTTGCGGATCACTGTCGTCGTAATTGACGAGAAACTTCCATCGACCGTCCCGCACCGCGAGGTCGGGGTTGTCCTCCTTGAGGCCGTGACCGAAGCCGGGACGGTCGGGGGGTCGCCGCCAGAAGATGGGAGCGCTGCGGCTCGTACGTTGCCTGCCCAGAAGGGTGGAGCTCAGGTCTTCCCCGTCGAGGCGGCCCCCCCCGGGAAGCTCCGTGCCGCACAGGGTGTAGAGCGAGCGATTGATATCGAGGGCACAGAGAATGGAGCTGGTGTTGGCCTTGCCCGCGGCCTCCTTTTCCACCAGCCCCGGACCCCACACGATAAGGGGCGAGCGAATGCCGCCCTCGTAGAGCCACGTCTTGGCCCCGCGCAGCGGGTCAGACCTGCCTGCGCCGCTTTCGTGGCCATTGTCGGAAGCGACGATGATGAGGGTGTTGCCGGCGAGCTTCCCGTCATTGCGGATGCGGTCAAAAAGGGGGCCAAGCTGCTCGTCCATCGCATCGAGAACCCCGTAGTAGATGGATCGCTTGGTCCCGTCGCCCCACTTGTCGAGGGGCGGGAAGAAGGGGGAATGAACGTCGTCAGGCCAGAGGTTGACGAAGAAGGGCTTCTTGTCGGCCTGGGCCTCGTCGATGAAATCGAGGGCCGCGTCGACAAAACCCTTCGTGATATGGGAGCGCTGCATCCAGGTCACCCCTTTGCCGAGGCGGGTCGCATTCTGCCAGATCCGACCGGGCTTGGCGGGATCCTGACCCGGTTTGAGAGTAAGGGGAAGAAGCTTGGGTCCCATGCCCTCAAAGTTGGTAAGGCTCCGGTCAAAACCATACTTTGAAATTGGCGGAGCGTCGTCCACGTCCCGCTGACCGCCCATGTGCCATTTGCCGAAGTGTCCGGTGGCGTAGCCGTTCTTCTGCAGCTCCCGCGCGAGGACGGGAGCCCCGGGGTCGAGCCACTGGGCCATCCCCCGGTTGTTGTTGGAGCGGCGATTGGCGAGATAGGACGTGATGCGCCAGCGCTGGGGGTATTGTCCCGTGGTCAGGGCGACGCGGGAAGGGGAACAGATGGGCGAGTTGACGTAGAAGTTGGTGAACTTGATTCCTTCCGAGGCGAGGCGGTCAATGTTCTCAGTCTGCACCCGGTCTCCCTTGAAACACGACAGGTCGGTCCACCCCATGTCGTCGATGAAGACGGTGATGATGTTGGGGCGCTGTGCGGCTGGTGCGAGAAGCGGCAGGCAGGCGGTGAGGGATAAAAGGATGCGGGTCATGGTCTGGTGGAGCCGTTGTCGCCCCGGGCCTTGGCAGCCTCCTTGAGGAGGAAGTCCCGGGTAGGTCCGGTCCCGGGAGTGTTCAGCAGGTTGTCTTGTTCGCGTTGATCCACCGCCAGGTTGTAGAGCTCGGTGGGATGGAGCTCCCCTTTCAGGGCGAAGCGGTGATCGAGAAAGAGCTTCCACTGGCCCTTGACGGGGGCGGCGTTGGAGCGGACGGCCACCACCGCACGCCGGTCCGAGTTCTTTTTCGAAGCCTCGTTGTGGTCATTGGGGAAGATCGGCGGGCGTGGCTTGAAGGGCTCCCCCCGCAGGGCGGCCAGTTGCGAGAAGCTGTCTTCTGCCCCGATCCCGCCCTGGGACAGGTCAGGTAATGGCTGGCCGAGAATCCGGGCAAAGGTCGCGAAGAGGTCGTTGAGGGCGAGCAGGCGGCTGCAGGTGCGGCCCGGGGTCTTGGGGCGCCCGTCCCCCAGCCCGCCCGCCGGCCAACAGGCAAAGAAGGGGATGCGGTGACCGCCTTCATAGGTGGAACCCTTGTTGCTGCGGAGAGGACCGGTGGCGGACTTGGCCCTGTTTTCGGCTCCGTTGTCGCTGGCAAAAATGAAGAGAGTGTTGTCGAAGAGTTTCTGACCCGGTCGCCTTGGATCCTCCGTGCGCTGCAGGTAATCGAGAAGGAGACCGACCTGCACGTCATTCTCGTAGATGAAATCGAGGCGCTTGCTGCCCGTCGGCGTTCCATCAACAAAGGCACTCGCTCCTGTCACCTTGCGCCCGGCGATGGACTTGCAGGGAGTGTGGGGAGTGTGATTGGCCGGGCTGGCGAAGTAGAGGAAGAATGGTTTCCGGGCGGTGGTCGCACTGCGGAGGAATTCGAAGGCCTTCCCGTGAAGGGTGGGACCAATGTCCCGGAGGACATAGGAGCCGTCCAACTGCTTGCCCCGGCCGGTGGCCCCCACAATGCGGCGATTGTGAATCCAGCCCGGGCCCCGGCGTTGCTCAGGGGTGTTGGAATGCCTGCCGTTTGGGCCGGAGGTGGGGTGACTGCGCGAAATGCCGTAGAAGAAATCAAAGCCGTGATCGACGGGGCCATCGGCCAGGGGCCGGGTGAGATCGGCGTCGTCCCACCCATCGGCCGGGGATCCGTCACTGCGCTGGTAGCCCAGCCCGAGGTGCCACTTGCCCACCATTCCGGTCTGGTAGTCGTTGTCGCGGAGAAAACTGGCGAGGGTGGGGCGGGATTTTTCGATGAGAGGATCGCATTGGACGCCGAAGAGCACCCAGTACTTGAGGGAGGTGCGCCAGCAGTAGCGCCCGGTAAGCAGGGCATAGCGGGAGGTGCTGCACCGGCTGTGGGGGGAGTGGGCATCGGTGAAGCGGATGCCCATGTTGGCCATGCGCTCCATGTTCGGGGTGTGCAGCTGGACGTCGCCCCTGTTGCCGCTCCAGTCCTGATAAACCGAGGTGTCGCCCATGCCCATGTCGTCGGCGAAGAAGATGACAATGTTCGGACTGGTTTGAACGGGCCGGGCCCCGGAAAGAAGGGGCGCGAGCCAGAAAGCCAGAGCGAGAAGAAGGAGGCGGGGCATGGGTGGAAAATGGTGGGGGGAGGGAATGGGACTTGCAAGTCGGGAGGTGAGGAGTCGTATGGGGCCCCGATGCGGACAATCGCGATAGGAGACATTCATGGATGCCGGGCAGCGCTTGAGGCTCTGGTGGAATATACGGAGGTTTCCGAGGGGGACACCATCGTCACCCTTGGTGACTATGTCGATCGTGGGCCGGACTCGAAGGGTGTAATCGATTTCCTCCTTGAGCTGCGGACGCGGGTGAAGGTGGTGAGCCTGATGGGGAATCACGAAATCCTGATGCTGGCCGCCCGGGGCCCGGAACAGGATTTCGTGAACTGGGCGGAGGACCGGGTGGGAGGGGGAGACACCCTGAAGTCATACGGGGCCGACAAGCTCAGCGCCGTCCCCGAAGAACACTGGCAGTTCATTGAGGACGCGTTGCCGTTTTATGAGATCGAGACGCACTTCTTCGTGCATGCCAATGCGGCGTCCCACCTGCCCCTTGAGGAACAGGACGAATTCATGCTTTTCTGGGAAAGGTTCCGCAAGGTGCCTCCGCATCGGAACGGGAAAGTGATGGTCTGCGGACATACGTCCCAGGAGAGCGGCGACCCCGTCAACCTGGGCCATGCGATCTGCCTCGATACCTGGGCCTGCGGAGGGCAATGGCTGACCGCCCTGGATGTCGGGAGCGGCACCTGCTGGCAGTGCAACGAGGAAGGCGACCGTCGCGAAAGCCACATCTCGGCCTACCTCGGGGATTGATCCAGCGGGTTACTTCCTGCGTTTCCGCCGTCCGGAGAACTTCACTTTCCCGGGATCGAAGCGGGCGGGGTCGTAGTCGTCGTCGAGCCACATGAGATCCCCCTTGAGGGCCGCCATGTAGCCGAAGGCCCCTCCACAGTCCTCCGGAGGACAGGCTCGCTCCCCTTCCAGGAGGACAGGCAGATCTCCCTCGCCGTCCTCCGTCCTGCCCTCGATCGAGATTTCGTGCACCCATTCGTCCTTGAAGTCGTAGCGGTAGAGGAAGCGGAGGGGAAAGTGGCGGCGGCCCACGAAGTCCCGCAGGGTGACCTTGTTCTCCTCCTGGAAGTTCTCGCCCTTTTCGACCTCTTCGTGGTCGGGACCGATCACGTCAAGGAGGTGCTTTCCTTTCCCGTGGCGGAACTCGTGCCAGTGCTTGTCCTGCCAGCCCATGGCCTGCTGCACCGCCTCGTGCAGCTGCTTGAAGGTGGCGGTGGCCGGGATGGAGAAGCGCCGCCAGATCTCGGGCTCGATCTGGTAGAGGAAGACTTTGAGGAGGAAGCGCGGGGTCGTGCTCATGAGATGGTCCGCGCCCTTAGCAAGGGCAGACCTTCTCTGCAAGTGGAGGAATGCGATTTCCGCCGGCCTAGCGCTTGGTCTGTCCGGGCCTGGTTTTCTTGTTATAGGGCGGCTTATCGAAGGTATCGCCCTCCAGGCGGGGGTCCTTGTTCCGGCGAAGTTCGTCCAGGAGGAGACCCCGCAGGGCATCGCGGATGGCATCGTAGGCCTCGTTTCCCGCCAGATTGTTGATCTGGTGGGGATCGCTGTTGAGATCGTAGAACTCCTCGCGGGGGCGGGGGCCGAAGCCCAGCTCCCAGTGGCGTTTGTATTTGGGATCGTCGCGGTGCTTTATCATCCAGGCCTTGGTGGGGCCGGCATCCACGTCACCGTAGGTGAGGCGGGTGTTGTTCTCGATCTGCTCGTAGGTGGGGGGCTGGGGGTCGATCAGCTTGAGGGGTTTCCCCATGGGGGCCCGTTCGGGAGTGAAATTGACAATCACGAGGTAGTCCTCGGTGCGCAGGGCGCGGGTTGGGTAGGGGAGTCCGCCGCGGGCGGTGTTGACATGTGTCTCCCGGCCGATCAGGGCCCAGCCGCGCAGCTTGGCGTGATCGCCTGCGGCGAGGGCGGGGAGGAGGTTCTGTCCGTTCATGCCCTTTTCGGGGTCCAGCCCGGCTGCCGCGAGGAAGGTGGGCGCGAGATCAATGAGCGAGACCGGCTTGGTGATGACTTGTTCCGGCTTGATGTGACCGGGCCAGCGGGCGGCGAAGAGAACACGGGCTCCGAAGTCGTAGCAGTTGGTCTTGCCGCGGGGGAATCCGGGGGCGCCGTGATCCCCGGAGATGACGAGGAGGGTGTTGTCGAGTTCCCCGATCTTTTCCAGTTCCGCGATGATTTCCCGGCAACTGTGATCAAAGGCCATGCCTTCCCCGAGGTAATCGGCGAGGTCTTCGCGAACCTCAGGAACGTTGGGGAGAAAGGGGGGCATGACCCTGGCAAGGGCATCCGGGTTAAGGCCCCAGAGATTCTTGCCGGAGCCCTTGGTCCACTTGCGGTGCGGGTTGGTGGGATGGAAGGAGTAGTAAAACGGCTGGCCTGCTTCTCGTTTGGCGAGGAAGGCCCTGAAGTTTGCGCGGCATTCGTCGAAGAGCTTCTGCTTTGCCTGAGTGATTGCAGCGGACTTCCCGGATTCGCCAGCGGCTTTGCTGACATTTTGCGAGAACTGGTTTACCTTGCCCCCAGCCGCCCGGAAGTTGTTCTGTTTTCCGCCCATGCGGTCTTCCGCGATATGCATCTTGTGCGACCAGCCGATGTGGTAGCCGGCCTTCTTCTGCAGAAGCAGGGCAAATCCCTGGACTTCGTTCCACGGATCCTGGGAGCGGTCGCCGTGCCAGGGCGTGTGCAGCTGGGAGTGGGATCCGTTGCGGAAAAAGTGACGACCCGAAATGAGGGCGGCTCGTGAGGGGGAACAGGAAGGTGCGGAGACAAAGGCGTTCCAGCCGAGGACCCCCTCCTTCGCGATGCGGTCAAAGGTGGGGGTGGAGACGATGTCGTTGACCGAGGGGCTTTCCGGATGCGAATAGGCTGAAGCGTAGCGCCCAAGATCGTCCGCAAAGAGAAGGACGATGTTGGGCCTGCGATCCGGGGTTTTGGCGAGGACCGGGAGGCAGGCGAACAGGAGGAGGATGGCGAGGACTTTTGTCATTGAGAGGCGGAGGCTATCGGAAAGGGAAGCGGGACGAAAGGCAAGCTCGCACACGGGTCGTGTTTCGCAAGATCTCCGGTCGGGGGGCCTGTCGCGGAGTTGCCATCGCGGGAAGATGCGGCTCCACCGCCTGCATGATACGCCTCACCCTGTTGGCAATCCTGGCCTCCTCCGGGACGCTCCTGGAGGCTGGGCCGGATCGTCCCAACATCCTCTGGATCACGAGCGAGGACAACAGCCCTTACCTCGGGTGCTACGGGGATCCCCATGCGAAGACGCCCAAGAGGATGAACGATGGCCTGTTTACTTTTTCTTTTTCGAGCGGGTTGATTGCCCGATTTTCTGCATCGGTGAGCCATGGCTGGCAATCAGCTTATCGCAGCGGGCCCGCATTCGCTTCAGCGCGGAAGCATTCTTTTCATTCAATGCAACGTTAGCCAGCTGAGCAGGATCGTTTTTCAAGTCGTGGAGAAATTCGAAGGGGGGTTTGTCCGGTCCATCGACAAAGTAGCGCGCGTAGGACCAGTGCGTCCCGCGCACCCCTTCCCAGCGCGGGATCGTTCGCGGGACAGCGAGGAATTCGCAGAGAAACTCGCGACGCCAGTCCCCTGGGGGTTCGCCCCGGAGGAGGGGCAGGAGACTGCGGCCGGTGTGGCTGACGGGAGCGGGCAGGCCTGCCAGGTCGATGATGGTGGCACCCAGGTCGCTGTTGAGAGCCATCTCCGGAAGCACACGTCCCCGCTTGGGCTCAGGCAGTCGAGGGTCGTGGACGATGAGCGGGACGCGCAGCGATTCGTCGTAGTGAGTCCACTTGCCGGCAAAGCCGCGGTCGCCCAGGTAGTAACCATTGTCAGCCGTGTAGATGATCACCGTGTTGTCGGCGAGGCCCTGTTTCTCAAGCTGTGCCACGAGGCGGCCGACGACATGATCGATTCCGCTGATCATGCGGAAGTAGGCCCGCATGTTGGTCTGGTACTTCTCCGCGGTGTCCCAGCGCCAGAAGTAGCGTTGCCGATTGATCGATTTCTTGAGGAAGTCTGGCTGCGACTGGTAGATCGCCGGATCATTGAGCGGGGGAAGAGGCATCTCCTGGCCCTCGTACTTGCCGTTCATCACCTTGGGCCAGGGAAAGTGCCCGAGGCCTGGACGTTTGTCTCCGTCCTCGGCGTGGGTAGCGTTGAAGGAGAGTTGGAGGCAGAAGGGCTTGTCTTTGGGCTGTTCCTTGATGAATTCGATGCCCCAGTCTCCCAGGATCTGGGTTGTGTGGCGGGCGCTCCCATCAGCTTGTTTTTTGAAGTAAGGATTCCGGCCCAACTTGCGACGCACATCCCACATGGCGGCGGCATCCTTTGCGGCAAGGGAGACGTGTTCCTTCCCCAGATGTCCGGTGCGGTAGCCAGCGGCCTTGAGCTGGGCGAAGTAGCTGGTCTGGCAAAGGTCGGGGTTGAGTGACCCCGGCGAGGCGCGGTAGAGGTGCCGACGTTCGTAGCAACCGGTGAAGAGACAGGCTCGGCTGGACCAGCAGGTGGAGGTTGTCACAAAGGCGTTCTCGAAACGCACCCCGCCGCTGGCGAGGAGATCGATATTGGGAGTCCTGACCACCGGGTGTCCTGCGCAACCGAGGGTATGGTTGCGCTGATCGTCCGCGAAAATAAAGAGGATGCTGGGCCGGTCAGCGAGGAGCCCGTTGCCGCTCGGGGGCTTGGCGGAGGCCAGCCAGGAGCAGGCGAGCAGGAGGATGGCGAGAGCCCGTGACATGGGGGGAAAGGGGCCGGAGGCCGGCAATCAGGGAGCCCTTTTCGGACCGGCCCACCAGGCGTCGAGCTTGGCCCGGAGTTCCTTCACCTTCCCGGGGTGTTGGGCGGCAAGGTTCTGTCTTTCCGCCGGGTCGGCACTCAGGTTGTAGAGCTCTACCGGCTTGCCTTGGGCCGCCTTCTGGTGGTGGGAGAGCAGCTTCCAGGTATCCGCGACCACGAAACGGGTCTGCACACTGAGGTTGGGTCTGCTGACATCGTGGATGTCATGATCGTAGGCCGCCCCGAAGACCGCATTGCGTTTCATGAGGGCGGCCCGGTCCCGGAGATCAATGCCGCCCATCGAGGGAGGAACCTTGAGCCCGCAGGCCCTGAGGATGGTGGGAGCGAGGTCGATCGAGCTCACGAGGGTCTGCTCGTCGAACTTCTGCTCCACCTTGCCGGGCCAGCGGATCATGACAGGGGTTCGGACTCCCCCCTCGTTGGGGGAGCGCTTGGATCGTGGTGCATAGCGGCCGCTGCCGGCACTCTGGATCCACCCGTTATCGGTAACGTAGAGGACAATGGTATTTTCCCTCAGGCCCTCCTTGTCGAGGTGGCTCAACAGTTCCCCGCAGGTCTCGTCGAACCACTCGCACATGGCCCAGTAGCGGGCGATGAACCTGGAGTCGCTCTTCTTCTGGTACTTCTCGAACAAGCGGGCAGGCGGGTTGTGCGGAGTATGCGGCAGGAACGGGGCGTGCCAGATGAAGAAGGGCTTTTCCTGCTGCTTCGCTTCGGCAATAAAATCGGCGATGGGCTTGATCCCCTGCCGGCTGACCTTGAGTCCCGCATCGCCATGGCGACCACCCCGCTTCGGATCGCCATGTGTCATCGCATGGGTGAAGCCGCCCCTTTCCCTGGGATCCCCCTCCCACCACTTGCCGGTCTGCAGGGACAGGTAGCCGGCCTGGCCAAGAAGGTGGGCCAGCCCCGGGTCGTCATCGATGCGGTCCATGATCGTCTCGTAGAGGGGCTTCAACCCGGGAGTGGTGCGCCCTCCCTTTTTCCCGGGGGGGAGCCGGGGGTCATTGCCGGTAATGCCGTGCTGGTGGGGATACTTTCCGCTGAAGATGGAGGCGAGAGAAGGGCGGCAGAGGGGAGCGGCAACGTAGCCGCGGGTGTAGGTCAGTGATTCCCCGGCCAACTTGTCGAGGTGAGGTGTCTCGATGTGCGGATGTTTGAGGAAGGAGTAGTCCCCCCAGGCCTGGTCGTCCGAGATGATGAGCAGGACGTTGGGTTGGATGGTCTCCTGTGCACGGCTCGCGGGGGGAGTGATGAGCGCGAGGCAGGTGGCGAGGAAGAATGGGAGGAGAAGACGCATGGCAGGATGCCAACAGTGCGGGAATGGTGGAGGAATGGCAATCCCGGTCCGTTTATCGGTGAACATTTCCTTTATTCGCGTTGTCTGACTCTTACGCTTCCGCCGTGATCCCCACCAAAGCTGTCATTACTGCCGCCAGCCCGACCGAGTACCACCTGCCTCTCCAGACGCTGGTGGACTCGGAAGGGGTGCCCAAGACGGCGTTGGCCATTATTCTCGACGACCTCTTCGCATCGGGGATCGAATCAGCGGCGGTGATCATCCATCCCGGAACACGCGAGGCCTATCTGCAGGCCGCGGGGGAGCACGCGGAGCGCCTCACCCTGATCGAGCAGAGCGATCCGCGGGGCTACGGTCATGCGGTGTGGAGTGCCCACAAATTCACTGGAGACGATCCCTTCGTCCTGCTGTTGGGGGATCACCTTTATCTCAGTGCCGGGGAGTCGTCCTGTGTGCGACAGATGCTGGAGGTGGCAGCCACTCATGATGGCTGCATCTCGGCGGTCAACCCGACCCATGAGAGCCAGCTTCGCTACTATGGGACCGTTGCCGCGACGCGGGTGCCCGCCTCGCATTCTCTTTTCGTCGTGCACGATGTCGTGGAGAAGCCAACCCCCACCCTGGCCGAGCAGGAACTCATCGTTCCCGGTCTGCGCGCGGGCAACTACCTCTGCTTCTTCGGGATGCACTCGCTCACCGCGGGCGTGATGGAACGTCTGGAGGAAGAAGTCTCCCTGCTGGGCGGGGGAGAGAAGCTCGGGCTCAGCCCCACCTTGGCCTTCATGGCCAGGTCGGAGAAGTACCTGGCGGCGGAACTGGCGGGTGAGCGCTTCAACGTTGGAGAACGGTACGGTCTCCTGCGGGCGCAGCTCTCCCTGGCGTTGGCTGGCCCCCACCGTGACGAGGTGCTCACCGACATCATCGAGATCACTGCTCATTCCCGTCCTGGATGCCAAAGCTCCTGAACATCATCACGAGCGGAGATCCTTCGGTGCGCGATACGGCGCTGGGGGAGGCCTGTGCGGGGCTTTCCCTGGCGGAACTCCTGGAGGAGTGCATCGAACTCGACCTCTTCCGACGGGAGGCCGGGAATCTCTACGAGCGCGTGCGGGCGCTGTTTTTCCTGTCCGCCATTCACCGCGTTCATCTTCCCCCCAGACTGCCGCCGAGGCGGATGGGCTACATTCCCTTTGAGGGACAGGAGCATCTCCTTCGCCGCAGATTTGCGGAAGCCATTGATGTTTTTCACCTCGCGGTGGCCGAGCAGGGGGCCAACGATGCCCTCTCGTCCGCTCTTGCGGAGGGATACCACGAGCTGGCCTTTCAAACCCTGGCCACCCAGGTGCGACACTCAGTGCGCACGGTGCGGGGACACCAGTGGATGTTCCGCATGGGGCATCCCGCGGACCATCCGCTTTCGATTACGGATGAACTGTTGAAGCCACTGCCCGGCGGCTCCCGCCGGATCCTGCGGGAACGGACACCGGTGCGCATGGACCTCTCTCACGCAGGGTGGTCGGACATCTTCTTCCTGGGCATGGACTATCCCGAGGGGGCCCGGGTCCTCAATGTTTCCATAGACCTGGGGATTCATGGACGGGATCCGGAACCGCGTCCTCCCATTGAGGCCCATGTCCGGGTCATCGATGAGCCGGTTATCGTGCTGACCTCCGTCGATCTCAAGGCCACCGCGCGGATTGGGACCCTGGGAGAGATCTTCGACTTTGCGAAAGATGCCCTCGGTCTGCTCAAGGCCGCCGTGATTGCCTCCGGGGTGGTCCCGCCCGGGATCGAGGGGTCGGGGCAACGCCTGGAAAACCTCCTGGAACGCATGGTGGGGCCGGGGCGGGGCATCGAACTGGTCTCGTGGGTGAACGGCATCCCGAAGGGATCCCGGTTGGCGGTCTCGACGAACCTGCTGGCGGCCTTGATCGGGGCGCTCATGCGGGCGACCGGGCAAACGGGGTCGCTCACCGGGCCCCTCCGGGAAAACGAAAGGCGTCTCGTTCTTGCGCGGGCCATTCTCGGGGAGTGGCTTGGTGGATCGGGCGGGGGTTGGCAGGACTGCGGCGGGGTGTGGCCCGGGATCAAATTGATTACGGGAGTGCCGGCGGCGGAAGGCGATCCGGAGTTCAATGTTTCGCGTGGATGCCTGTTGCCGGCCCATCATGTTTTCGGGGAGGATGAGATCCCGGAGTCGTCGCGGCAGGCGCTCCAGAACTCGCTGGTGCTGGTGCATGGCGGGATGGCGCAAGACGTGGGGCCCATTCTTGAGATGGTGACGGAGAAGTATCTCCTGCGCTCTCCGGTGGAGTGGGCGGGCCGGCAGGAGGCGCTCGCCATTCTGGATGAACTGGTGGAGTCCCTGCAGAAAGGGGATATCAAGGCCCTTGGCCGGGCCGCCACCCGTAACTTCCGTGGTCCGATCCAGAGTATCATTCCCTGGGCCACCAACCTGTTCACGGAGACCCTGATTGCGCGGGCGGAGCAGGAGTTCGGAGGGGATTTCTGGGGCTTCTGGATGCTGGGAGGCATGTCAGGGGGCGGGATGGGATTCATTTTTGCGCCGGAACGAAAGGTGGAGGCCCAGGAAGCAATGGCCCGCATCATGAAGGAGACCAAGGATCAGCTGCAGGCCGCCCTGCCCTTCGGGATGAACCCGGTGGTCTATGAGTTTTCCATCAACCATACCGGCACCTGTGCCGATCTGCTGGAGGGCGGGATGCAGCTCCCGGAGTCCTATCATCGATTGCAGGAACCTGCCTCCGAAGGCGGGCAGGAAGCAGACAGGGATGAGGCGGAGAGCGGGGCCCTGAGGCAGCTCATGGAGGAAAACGGGTTCGATCACAATGTTCACGAAGGGATCCGGGCCGGCGTCCGGGCCGGTCGGATCGGGATGCTGAGCAATCGTCTTCCTCCCACGACCCGGATCGAGGACGTGGCTGCTGATGACGTTGTTGATTGTTCCGTTGTTGCTCAGGGCGGGGAGGAGGTCCGCCGGATGGGGGCAGAAGCCCTGGCGGGTGGAGAGGTGGCGGTGGTTACCCTGGCTGCGGGGGCGGGTTCGCGCTGGACCGGGGGAGCGGGGACCTGCAAGGCCCTCAACCCCTTCGCTCCGCTGGACGGGAGCTACCGCACCTTTCTGGAAGTCCATCTCGCCAAGTCCCGCAAGACGGCACGGGAGCACGGGGTTCCGCTGCCCCACATTTTCACGACGTCCTACCTGACCCATGATCCTACCAGCAGGTTTCTGGAGAGCGTTTCGAACTATCACTACGATGGTCCGCTGTTTCTCTCCCCGGGCCGCACGGTGGGACTGCGCATGGTGCCGACCGAGCGCGATTTGCGTTTTGCCTGGGAGGAGACGCCTCAGCAGCAGCTCGATGCCCAGCAACAGAAGATCCGTGACTCGGCTCGGGCCGCTCTGATCGACTGGGCGCGCAACTGCGGGGAAGCGAGTGATTATACCGGAAACCTGCCCGAGCAGTGTCTCCACCCGATGGGTCACTTTTATGAGATCCCGAATCTCGTGTTGAACGGGACCCTGCGCCTGCTCCTGGAAGAGCGTCCGCAACTCAAGACCCTGCTGCTCCATAATGTGGATACGCTGGGGGCCTCGGTGGATCCCGTCATCCTCGGACGGCATCTCGAGTGCGGTCACGGGTTGACCTTTGAGGTGATTACGAGGCGCCTGGTGGATCGGGGGGGCGGATTGGCGCGTGTCGATGGAACGCCCCGCCTGGTGGAAGGCCTTGCCATGCCCGATGCCGAGTCCGAGTTCGGGCTCTCGTACTACAACTCAATGACAACCTGGATCGACCTCGACCAGTATCTTGCGCTCCTCGGTCTGACGCGGGAGGAGGTGCTGGCCAGCGATCAGGACAGGCTGGCCAGGGCGGTGCACGACCTGGCGGAGTGCGTGCCGACCTACCTCACCATCAAGGAGGTAAAGAAGCGCTGGGGGCACGGCCAGGAAGCGGCTTATCCCGTGGCCCAGGTCGAGAACCTCTGGGGAGATCTTACCATCCTGCCCGAAGCCAACTGCGGGTTTTTCGTGGTTGAACGGCAGCGCGGCCAGCAGCTCAAGGACCCGGCCCAGCTCGATGAATGGTTCGCGGGGTCTTCGCAATACGTGCAGAGCCTGTGCGAGTGGGAGTGAGTTCCCATTACTGCAGTTCCGGCACCGGATCGTCCGGCTTGATCTCCTCGCCCTGCCAGATCGTCTTTCCGGTCTCCTTGTCGTGGGTGAGAATGCGGTGGGCCGAACGGGGAGCGGGCTTGCGGTTCACCTTGGGAATCCAACGTGCGAGCTTGTCGGCCCGGGCCCGCATGGCGGGATCCTGCCTGTCGCCGATGGGGGCGAGGAGGTTGTTCCACTCGTTGGGATCCTCGGCGGTGTGGTAGAGCTCTTCCGAGCCGTCGGCGTAGCGGATGTAACGCCAGTTTTCCGAGCGGACCCCATGATTGTCATGATTGTGGGTGGTGATCGCAGGCCACTTGCGGGCGGCCTGGGCGTTGCTGAGCTGCGGAACCAGGGAATGGCCCTCCAGTTTCCTGTTTGCGGGAAAATCGAGGAGCTCGACGAGGGTGGGGTAAATATCGAGCAGTTCAGCCGGACGGGTGCAAACCTGCCCGCCCTTCACCCCGGGGCCGGCGAAAATGAGAGGCACGCGGGTTCCGTCATCCCAGAGGGTGTTCTTGCCGGTGATTTCCTTCTCTCCGATGTGAAAGCCATGGTCGGACCAGAGCACCACGATGGTGTTTTTCCCGAGCCCTGTTTCCTTGAGAGTGTCCAACAGGCGCTGGACCTGGGCATCGATGAAGGAGGTGCAGGCGAGGTAGGAGCGGGTGAGGTTTTCCCATTGGTTCGCATCCTTCAGGAACTTGAGGCGTGGTTCGGGGAGTTTCCAGTGGATGTACCACGAGAAACGGGGCGTGTCGGAACGGTCGCTGGGTTGCACCACCGGAAGCTTCACTTGATCGAGCGGGTGGAGGTCCATCCACTTCCGGGTGGCATAGCAGGGGACATGGGGGAGAAAAAATCCGGTTGCGAGGAAGAGAGGCTTTTCCTGGTCTGACCTGGCGTAGGCCTTCAAGCGATCGACGGCCCAGCTGGCGACCTGGTAGTCGCCCTTGTCCTCGTCCTTGTGGGGGAAGGTGCCCCAGTCCACGAGGCGATGGGGCTGCGGGGTGTTGACAAGCTTCTTCGGTGGAAATGGCTTTCCGGATGCCCCGGGGCCGACCTCGTGCCACTCGATGAACTTGCCCTCGACGGATCGCCCGGAGCGGCCGTGATAGATCTTGCCGGTCATGGCGGTGTGGTAGTTGCCCTGTCTGGCGAAGTATTGGGGCAGGGTCAGCACTCCCGCGAATTCAGGGAGGGAGCGGAACCACGGGGCCAGTCCGTAAACGCCGGTGGTGCCGGGGCGCAACCCGGTCATGAGACTGGTGCGGGAAGGATTACAGAGGGGCGACTGGCAGTGCGCATTGGTGAAAACCGTGCCGCGGCTGGCGAGGGCATCGATGGCGGGCGTGCGCGCCTGCGGGTGGCCTCCGAGGCAGCCGATCCAGTCGTTCTGGTCGTCGATTGCGATCATCAGGATGTTGGGCAGGTCGGCCGCGCTGAGCGCGCCGGGCCCGGAGCTCAGGACCCACAGGAGGAGCAAACGTTTCATGAAGAATAATCAGTTGAGTTTGGCATCGAGTTTCTTGCTGAGAGCAGCGGCCAGACCGGGCTGGCTTCCGGCGATGTTCTCAATCTCCCCGGGATCATTTTCATGATCGTAGAGTTCAAGGTGGGAAACCTTACCGCCCTTGGAGTGGCGCACGAGCCGGTGACGCTCACTACGGATGGTTTCGCTGCCACCCTTGTAGGAGATGGCCATCCGGCCGGGAGCGGCAGGATTCTCCAGGTGGAGGCGCAGGGAGGTTCCCGCCAGGCCTGTTGGCGGTTGCAGCCGGGCGAGGTCGCAGAGGGTGGGGAAAAGGTCGACCGTCTCCACGATCGCGTTGGTTGGGGTGCCGCTGTTCTTTTCCAGCCCGGGAGCGACCACGATGAGCGGGGAGCGAAGCGACTCCTCGAAGAGGGAATGCTTGCCCCAGATCGCGTGTTCCCCGAGGTGCCAGCCATGGTCGCCCCAGAGGACGATGATGGTGTTTCCGGCAGCACTCGTCTTCTCGAGCCCGGCCATGAGGCGGCCCACCAGGGCGTCGGCATAGGACACGCAGCCAGCGTAGTGCTTGCGCACTCTGGTGGCGAACTCCGGGTCGCTGCGGGGATCGCGCTTCCACCGGTTGTACTTCATGAACTCACCGCTGCCGTGCCAGGTGGTCTTGCCCACCGGTTTGCTGGGGTGGGGAATGCCCGGGAAGGACACGTCGTCATAGAGTCTCACGTAGCGCGCGGGCGCTCCAAAGGGGAGGTGGGGGCGCAGGAATCCCACCGCGAAGAAGAAGGGCTTCCTGTCCTTTTCCAGCAGGTTGAGTTGTTGGAGGGCCCCCTCGATGGTCGGTCCGTCCGGGTAGGAATCATCGTCTCCGTCAAAGGCCTGGAGGACGTCCATGTCCTTGGCATTCCTGCGAACCTCCCCGTTGGCCTGCCCGTGCATGAGTCCACGGGGGTGTTGCCAGGGTCCGCTGGGGCAGAGGTGGCGGGTCCAGGCTCCCGGCATCTCCGGTTTGCTGTCGTCGTTCCAGTCCGGGCCTCCGCGGCCTCCGGGATGGTGGGACACTTTCCCGATCGAGACTGTCGTGTAGCCTTTGCTGCGAAACCAGGCGGGCATGTTGGTGGTCCGGATCTGCTCGTTGCCGGAGTGACGGAAGAGCGCTCCGTTGTCCCGTGGTCCATAGCGACCGGTCAGGAGAGTGTAGCGCGAGGCACCGCAGGTGGGGGCCTGGACGTAGTGCCGGGTGAAGGCCCGTCCCCGTCTGGCCAGGGCGTCAATGTTGGGCGAGTGGATATGCCCGGCCCCGAAGCATTTGAGCTCGGGTCGGAGGTCATCGATGCAGATGAGGAGCACGTTGGGGCGATCCTTCCCTGCGGCAAGAGGGAGGGCAAGGAGCGTGGCAGCCAAGAGGGCCGCGCCATAAAGAACAGTTGTTCTAAGTGTTGTCAGCATTAGGGGCATTTCGCTTTGTTGCGGAGGTCCAACCAATAGGGCGCGGATTTCATTTCACAAACAGCGGCACAAGGTGTTCCAGCACGGCCTGCAGGGGCAGGCCGATTTTGCCTTTGTTATGGGCGGTGGCGACGGCGACAATGTTTAACTCGGGAAAAGTGGCCATATGCTGCCCGCCTGCGCCGATGCCACTGATCAAATAGATATCCCGGCCAGCCGCCTTCTTGCGCCGGTTGTGGAAGTGATAAAAATACCCTTCTCCTTTTTCCCTGTTCATGATCAGCCTTACGTAATCAGCTGAGAGGAATTGTTTGCCGTTGTATCTGCCTCCCTGAATGACCGCGATACCGAATTTCAGCAGCGAGCGCGAGGTGAAGCTGCTTCCTGCGCCACATTTTGGGATGCCACAGGGCTGGTCGTCCCAGCAATAGAGGGCCCCGATCTTTCCCGCCACCTCCCTGGCGATGAATTCCTGTGCCGTTCCGGGTGCGAGAATGTCCATGATCATCATGATCATGGAGGGGTCTGTGCCCGTGTATTTGAATTGCTTGCTCCCGGGGGTGACGGGCGCGGTGTTCTCGAACAATACCTGGAAGAATTTCTGGCGTGGATGCTCCTCGCCCAGTGCCCCGGCGAAATTCTTGCCCGGGAAGCGTAATCCTGATTCCATGGAGAGCGCATTGCGCAGGGTGATCGTCTCGACACCGGGCTTGATCCTGGAACGGTTAATTTCCGGCATGAAGCTGATGACCGGCTTGTCGAGATCCTCCATGTTGAGCAGTCCCAGCTGGATGGCCCGCGCCAGGGTGATGGAAGTGAGGGTTTTGGTGATCGACATCGCGTAGTGAGGGCCATCCACCCGGCCCCGGCGGTTATACATCTCGAAAATCAACCTGCCGTCCTTCCACAGAAGGATGCTGTCCAGGTTGGAGTATTTTCCCGCCCTGTCATCAGCGAGCAGAGCCTTGATGGCCTCCCTTGTGCCCGGCACATTCAATGCGCCTACTTGCAAGCCGTCCCCCAGGTCCTCCGGGGAATTGCTGAAGTATGGTTCTGCCAGATTGGGGAGTTTTTTCTGCGCAGCGTAGGTTTGTTTTTTCGGGTCAAGACCCTTGGGAAGCCGGGGCAGTTCGCCTGCGGTTAATCCTGCCAGGGGCAATAAAACAGCGAGCAGCGTGATCATTTGCCGGATCATTGATGTTCTGCTGGCTGTTGGGTGCTTTTTGACGGGGGAATGAAAAAAGCAGAGGGTTCGTTATTTTTTCAGCAGGCGTGGCGAGGCTTTTTCAACCCAGCCGGCTTTACGCTGGCCCTTCCCGGGGTGGCCCACATCGCCAAGATCTTCACGGGCGGCCTCGGCGTAGGTGAGGAGCTGCTTGACCACCTTTGGGTTGGCGGTGGCCACGTTGTTGTCCTCGTGAATGTCTTCGGCCAGATTGAATAGCTGGAGTTCCTTTTTGCCCTCGGGTTTGCCCCAGTTGCGCTTCTTGGAATCCATTGCCACGAAGAGCTTCCAGTCACCCGAGCGGACCGCCTGCAATTGATCCATCTGGTAGTAGAAGAAGGCCTCGCGTGGGTGAGCCTTGGATTTGCCGTTGAGGATGGGCCAGATGTTCTTGCCATCGATAGGACGGTCAGCGGGGACCTTGCTGCCGGAGATTGCGGCGAAGGTGGGCAGCAGATCAATCGTGCTCGTGAGGGCACCACTGCTGCTGTCGGCAGGGATCCTGCCGGGCCAACGCACCACGCAGGGCACGCGCATGCCGCCTTCATCCGTGCGGCCCTTGCGCCCGCACAGGGGGAGATTGCTGCCCTGTTTCTCGCGCGCCGAGCCGTTGTCGGAAGTGAAGAGGACAAGGGTATTTTCATCAATCCCTTCGGCTTTCAGGGCCTTGAAAAGTTCGCCCATGGACCAGTCGATCTCCTGAACCCAGTCGCCGTAGGCGCCGTCCCTGCTGGTGCCCTTGAAGTTCTCGCCGGGCACCAGGGGCAGATGCACGGCGGTGTGTGGCAGGTAGAGGAAGAAAGGCTTTTTGCGGTTGGCCTTGATGAACTTGACCGCTTCTTCTGTGTACTGCGTGGTGATGGTGGTATCGCGCTGCACGCTGTCCTTAATGACGGTGAGGTCACGCACCAGGGGCAGCGGCACCTGCTTGCGGTTCATGTCGTTGCTGTAGGGGATGCCGAAATAATGATCGAATCCCTGGCTGGTGGGCATGAAATCGGGGTGATCGCCCAGGTGCCATTTACCGATGCACATGGTGGCGTAGCCCTGCTC
>DLRK01000180.1 GCA_002501065.1 Akkermansiaceae bacterium UBA7890 | reverse complement strand
TCGATGAAGATCCAGAGGATGTTCAGCCTGCTCTTGGCATGGCAGGGTCAGCCGATGAGCATGAGCGGGAGGCAGAAGAGGGGAGTGAATCGGTTCATTGACAGGTCCCCATACGGAGCGGAAGGGCTAATCTCTAAGAGAGGATGTCCCAAGGTGCAGGCATGTGATTTCTCCTCTTCCGCTAGCCCCTTGCGAAGAGGGTTTTCAGAATGAAGTAGAAGATTGCTGCCAGACCACCACCGGCAGGAATGGTGATGATCCATGACACCGCGATGTCACGAACCACCTTGAGATTCAGGTAGTCGATCCCCCGTGCCAACCCGATTCCCAGGACGGCTCCCACCAGGGTGTGCGTGGTGGAGATGGGGAATCCCATGCGGCTCGCGATCACGATGGTGGTGGCAGCACCGATGTTGGCTGCGAACCCCCGACTGGGCGTCAGTTCGGTGATCTTCTTGCCCACCGTTTCCATCACCTTGTAGCCCCAGGTAGCCAGGCCGATCACGATTCCCGCCCCTCCCAGAAGGAGGATCCACAAGGGCACGGGAGCGCTATCGGCGATTTCGCCGGTTTTCACGATCTCGACCACTGCCGCCAGAGGGCCGATCGCGTTGGCAACATCGTTAGCTCCATGTGCGAAGGCGAGGAAACAGGCGCTCAAAACCATGAGGGTCGCAAATATCTGTTCCAGTTTCGCGTACTCGAACTGGCGCCGGTATTCCCACCGCTTGCTCGGCGTCTTTGAACCAGGGGCGAGGGGAGGGCGCAGAATGGGTTCCATGTCGGGATCGGATTTCCGCACGAAGGGAACCCCTTCCGGGTGGTCGTCCTGCAACTCAATCCCCTTCTCGGCCCGCTCCTTGTTGTGCTTCACCTTCATCTTGCGCACCCAGGCGGCTCCAAGGGCGAAGCAGACCATGCCGATGACGGTCGCTACGATGAGGGCCTGCCAGAGATTCAGATCCAGCTTAAGGTTTTTCAGTCCCTTGTAGACCATCACCAGAGTGAGTACGAAGCCGATGTAAAAGACCAGATAGGGCGTGAAGCGGTAGGCCTGACTCAACGGTTTCTTGTGGTTGATGATCCGCCCCTGAATGAAGCGGAAGAGGAAGAAGGATATGGCGCCTCCGCAGAGGGGGGAGGTCACCCAGGAAGCCGCGATCTCAAACACCTTGGGCCATTTCACGATTTCGGCTCCGCCGATCACGATCGCGATCCCGACCACGGCGCCCACGATTGAGTGAGTGGTGGAGACTGGCCAACCAAACCAGGTGGCCGTCTGCAGCCAGACCGCGGCGGCCAGGAGGGCCGCCAGGAAACCCAGGACCAGGGTCATTGGCTCAAAAGCGGAAGGATCAAAAATGCCCTTGCGGACTGTGTTGGTCACGTGACTGCCCACCAGGACGGCACCTGCCAGTTCCATGATGGCGGCGATGAGCACCGCCTTGGCGATAGTCAAGGCGCCAGAACCGACCGAGGTCCCCATCGCGTTTGCCACATCATTGGCTCCGATATTCCACGCCATGTAGAACCCGAACCCGATCGCCAGGATCAGGAGGATGTGCCCGTAGGGCAGGGTGGTTTCGAAGAAGGCGGCAAGGGTCATGATCAATTACGTTGGTTCTCGATGACAATGCGAAGACCGTTGGTCGTCCGGTCAGCGTAAGCGCTTAGCCCCTGGAGGAGGCTCATGATCTTGACCCACAGGACAATTTCCACCGAGGACAGGTTGTCGTCAGCCGCATAGATCTTACGGGTGGCTTCCAGATAGGCATCGCGGGTGGAATCGTCCCGCCCCCGGAGTTCATCGATGAGCTTCATGACCGTCTCTGTGTCCCTCTCAGCAAAGGAAGACTCGATGAGTAGTTCCAGCTTGGAGACCACTCCCGAAGCCAGGGTGCAGTTTTCCATTACGATGGTGATGAAATGCGCAATGTCATCGTGAATGATCTTCGGCAGTGGAAGCGGTCGGAAGGTGAAACTGGTGGCAATTTCTTCGGCCATGTCTGCCATGGAATCCTGCTGCTCCACCGTGTCGAACAGGTCGCTCCGGCTGACAGGAAGCATGAGTTTGCCCGAAAGCGCCTCGTGGATCTTGTTGCGCACCTGATCCGCCACCGTCTCCAACTCGGACACCTCGGTTGCCAATCTCCTGATCTCCTCGTCACTTCCCCCCTCGAGCACAACAGAGAGCAGGGTTGAAAGCCGGATCACACATTCCTCCACCTTCCGGCCGTGGTCCGCCACGTGAACGAACGGAGATCGGCCAAACAAACCCGAGAGCATCTTCATGAGAATTGGTAGTGTAGTTGCATTAGGGGACACTTAAATATGACAATTGTCTCAAGGAATCAGGCACGGCCTTGTGTGACAGAGTTGTCACTTTGGATCTTGTTTGCCCACTGTGGGGGGGGAACTGGGGACAACTCTCCCTGAGCCCAGCCTCCACCTCGTCTTTCCCGGCCCCGCCGGATCAAGAAACCGCTGGCTGGCAATGGATCCGATGATTTGCCCCGCCTCAACCAATCGGTTGCAATCCTGCCATTGTTCCTCAACTGGAGGGGTCGCAGGAAGGGAGGGCGATCTCCCTCATCTCATACCGTCCCGGAGTAACCCTAATGTGGCCCTTTCGTGGCTATAATCGGCAATTTTTGGAGCCCATTTTCTCAGTAAAACGCTGAAATTCACGGGGTTAATGAGATGATGCCTGGATTTGGAATTATTCCAGAAACGCCTCGACTTGCGCACCTCCGTCGGGTCATATGAGAGACGAAACTGTTTTTACAATGTGTTGACAAAAATGGGAAAAATAAATCCCTCCGGAGCACGTTTAATAAATAGGGAAAAGCACCGAAAAAAGAAAATTTACAATGGCTAGATTAGATTCAGACAGCAGCCTCCGCGTCTACCTCCGTGAAATATCGAAGACCGACCTTCTCACCCCTGCAGAAGAGGTCGAACTCGCGGCGCTGATCAAGAAAGGGGATAAGAAAGCCCGGGCTCATATGATCAAGGCGAACCTGCGCCTGGTTGTGAAGATTGCACAGGACTATTCCGGCTATGGGCTTCCCCTCGCCGATCTCATCTCGGAAGGAAACATCGGCCTGATGAAGGCCGTGGAGCGGTTCGACCCGGAAAAGGGCGGCAAACTCAGCACCTACGGATCCTGGTGGATCAAACAGTCCATCAAGCGGGCTCTGGCCAACCAGAGCAAGACCATCCGGCTACCGGTCCACATGGTGGACAAGATTGCCAAGATGCGGCGGATTTCCAGCCTTCTGGCGGAGTGCATGGGACGGGAACCTTCCGACGATGAACTCGCGGAGGAACTTGGACTGCCGCGCCGGAAGCTCTCCCTTCTCAAACGGGCTTCCCAGCGTCCGGTTTCCCTCGATGCACCCGTGAATGAGGACGAGTCAATCGGTCTCAGTGATATCATAGGTGATGAGAGGGCTCAGAGCCCGCTGGAAGCACTGGTCGATAAGAACATCCATAATCAGCTCGATGATCTGCTGGAAGTTCTCGATGAGCGCGAGCACCGCATCATTGGTGCCAGGTTCGGGCTGAATGGAAAAAAACCAATGACTCTTGAAGAGGTGGGCAGAGAATTCGGAGTGACCCGGGAACGAATCCGGCAGCTCCAGAACGTTGCGCTAGAAAAAATGCGTAAAGCGTTACGTAAGAAGGAAAAGCCGATTCCCAAGGCGGTCTAGGCCCCTTCAGGGTTGGCTTTCATAAGATACAATCCATTGCGATTGGGATCGCAGGTGTGAAGAGTGCCGGGCTCGGCCCCGGTGCTCTTTCTTGATCCTGAGCGGCACGCAGGACGGAAATTGACCTGTGGCCAGGGCTACCAGTTGCTGGTGCCTCGCAGGGCTTCCAAGTCCTCGTTGTAGATATTGAATTCCAGGCGGGAGAAGGCGTTAAGCTTGAATTCCACTTCTCCAAAGGTCTGGCTGTATCCTTTGAGGCTATCCTTGGAGAAGGAGTCGAGGCGGAAGGTGATGCGGCCCCCCTCCCGCAACCAGGCCCGCACATCTCCCTTCTTGCGGATCGGTTCCTCGTAGTCACCCTGCGAAAGATCGATGGTGCGCATCCTGTCGACGGGAATCTTCATCTTGCAGAACTCGGTTTCGACGGCGAGGACACCGTCCTGGACGAGGCCTACTTCGCCGACCACAACGTCACCGTTTTGCAGGCGGATTCTCTGACCATCCAACTCTTCTTCCTCGGGTTCCTTGAGGACTTCGGTATTGTCCGGCAGGTCCCCTTTCCAGGGGCTGACCCGGATGCGGCTCACCTGGATGGGATAGAAGTCCTCCGAGATAAAGTGCAGCCAGTTTCCGAAGGTTCCCGCCTTGGGGTTTTCGTCAGTCCATACCTGAGCCTGCCTGCCGTCGATGTAGAGAGCGATGGTGCCCGCCTTACGGTCCAGATAGAACTCAAACCGGACTTTCTCCTTTTCCGCCAGATCGGCGATGTTCGCCTGGCCCACGATCTTTGATCCGCCGGCCGCACGGGCAACCCAGCGTTTGCGGAGGTAAACAAAACGACGCTGGCACACGAGATCGTAGCAGTTGTCGGGCTGGGTGGTTTCTCCTTCATCGGAGAGGAGAAGGACCCTGAAGCGAAGGGAGCTGCGCCAGGCGAGGTCGAACTGGATGTGGCAGCGATCAGGGGCCTCGATTTCACGGGCAATTCCGGCGCCCTTGGTCGATGAAAGAGCTCCGCTATTGAGGTTCCAGGCATCTTTTTCGCCCTCGATGACCCAGGAATCAAAATCTTCCGGTCCGGAGTAAAGGGTTTGCTGTGAGCGCTGGATCTCCAAGTCTGAAGCCATCGTACGAAGGATTTTCAGATCTCCCCCGTACCAGGTTTTCAGGGTGACGTGGTTTTCGTCGAGAGCGTCGAGCTGGCCCCGCAGGCTATCTCCATTGGTGAGGAGGAGAAGGGCCTGATGACCCTCGCCCTGCTTGGGTTGCTCCCCCCCCTGTAAGCGCATCTCCAGGATGGCGGAGGGCTTTACCGGGATAGGTTGGTGGAGGAAGTCGGCGTGCCACTTCAGGTTCCCGTTCTCGTCGATACCCTCGGGCTTTCCGCTGAGCCGGTCTCGATTGGCGAATTTGAGGGTTCCCGCCAGGTCACTGGCATTCCTGGCAGGTGGCAGGGGGACATCGGCAGGCCCCTCCTGGGACAGGACGAAGGAAGGAAGGAAGGCCAGGAGCAGGAGAGCTTTCTTCATGGTTCCGTTTCTTCTTGGGAATCCGCTTCCCTGGTGTGGACGAAAAGCCGTTCAAGGGAGCTGCGATCAAGGGTGAGTTTTCCCAGCAGGGGGTGAGTGGCCTCCAGAACCTTCTCTTTCAGTGCCAGGCTGGAGAACTGCAGCGTTCCGCCACCTCGCAGATCGAAATGAATAGGGGCTTTCCCATTAGGGGGGTCGGGTGGGTGCTTAAAGTAGAGTGATGAAATCCTGGTGGTGCGAACCTTGAGGGGCTGATTATTGAAGGGGCTTTCAAAGACTATGCGGGTGTTTCCCTCATCCTCCTCAAGAGTGATGGCACTTCCGCTGAGATGCTGGCCCTCCACGTCAACAAGTCCATCGGTTTTAGGATCTTCGTGCCCTTCATCCCGCCGTAACTCGGTGATGGCATCCCATTCATAGACTTCGAGGCGAGTGATGATGTTCTTGAGATCGCCGCCTGCCTGGCTCTGCAGCATGATTCCGGTGCCGGAGGGGAAGCTGTCTATGGGGTCCGGAGTGCGCTGGAGCTTCTCGCCGTTGAGGTAGACGTAAATCTGCCGACGAATCCGATCGACCCGCAACTCGACATCGACGCCGTGACCGCGAAACTCCTGGGGGCGACGGTGCGACTGCGCGAGGGTGTGCCAGCGCCGCCCGCCCTCGGCGGTCTGCCGCTTCAGTTGTGAGCCCATCGAGTTTATTTCGAAATAGTAGCGGTCCGCGTTGCCTGTGCGCTTGAGGAAGTCGTCACAGAAGTAGATGCGGAAATTCGGAGAGTTTTCCCATTCGAGCCGGAAACGCAGAATGAATTGGCGGGGCAGAACATTCTTTGCCGCAATGGTCCCGCTGGTATTGCACGTCAGTTTGCCATTTTCCCATTCCCAATCGTCGTTATCGATCCATTCGGAGAGCGGCTTGGGTCCGACATAAACAAGCTTCTGGGGTGTCACCCCGAAGTCGACGGATCTGATGTGAGTGCGTTCAATGGTGAGGTCATCTGCATACCATGTGCGGAACAGGATCTGCCGGTCGTTCAGGGCACGCAGTGAACCGGGCAGGACATCCCCGTTGACGAGGTGAAGCAGTTCCGGGTCGTTGTGATGTTCGCCGGTTTCCACGTCGAAGCTGATGGAGCGCAGGGCGCTTCCCCGCAGTTCGATAGGCTCACTGCTGAACTCGGAATCGACCACGATCTTGTGGTCTCCCTCGATGGCGCGCACGTTTCCCCGCAGGGTGCTGCCGTCTTTGAGGCTGATGCGATCCTCGGCCGACAGGGGAGGGGCGGCGGCGAACAGGCAGAGGAGGAGTTTGAGGTTGGCGTTCACGGTTGCGGTCATCAGTAATCGTCGTCCCAGGAATCAAGAACGCTTGGTCCGAATGAAAATTCCATCAACCCGGCGTAGCGCAGATCGAGAGTGAGATCTCCGAGGGCGGGATGATGAGCCCTCAGACGGTCGGAGCTGGCTTCGACGGGGCGCATGGTGAGTCGCCCGTAGGGTTGCAGGAGGAGACGGATCCTCTGGCGACTGTTCTCCTCCTCGTCTTCGCCGGTCCGCGTGGCCTTGGCCAGGCGGATTTCCTGCACTTCCTCGTGGGGCACTGTCATATTGGCATAGGTCCCCTTGATTAGAAATTTCCCATCCTGCAGGGATGCCAGTTCTCCTGAAAAGCGGTCGGTGCCATTGGTGAGGAGAATGACGTCACGATCTTCCGATTCCATACTCTGGGCACTGTCGATCATTCCGTTCCAGGCGGTCACGACCACATCGGAAATCCGTAGGCGGGCCCCCCCTATCTGTGAAGCGAAAGCGAGATAGGAGCCGGTTCCAACATAGCCCTGGCGGTCGTTCCACTGGCTCACGAAGCGACCGTTGGCAAAGAGGGCGATGGTGCCTGACAAGCGGTCGCATCGTAGTTCAAACTCTGCCTGTCCGGCCTCCTCAAGGCGCAGGTTGGCGCTGGAATTGGAAAGCCGGTCCATGTCCGCTTCCCCCTCGTCAGTAAAGTCACAGCGGTAGATCTGCGCGTAATTGGAATAAATGGTGAGGACATAGCTGTGGCCATAGGTATACGCAAAACCCTTGGTGCCTGCTCCATCAGGCTTGGCGATCGGTTTTTTCTCTTCCTCACCATCCTCCCCCCCCTCCGGGGGTAGTTCGGGTTGCTTCATGGTGGCGTGAAAGGCAATGGCCGCATTGAGACGGTTGCGCCAGGCCAGGGTGAAGCGAATGCGCACCTGGTCGGGCGAATTGGTATCGATCGCAATGGGCAACTGGCCGTTGCTGTAGTAGGCTCCGCCACTGAACACCCAGGGGGGCTCGGACTCCTCGTCTTCCTCCTTCTCTTTCTCTTTCTCT
>DLRK01000025.1:5740-20141 GCA_002501065.1 Akkermansiaceae bacterium UBA7890 | reverse complement strand
GTCTGACGATAGCGATCGCGTCAGGGCGCTGATGGATCAACACGGGTGGCCTTGCGAGGCGATCATGGTTCCCGGTGGGCTCACCAATCCGCTGGTGCGGCGCCTCGGAATCCTCTCCGCGGACCGTGTGCCTAACATTGTTCTTCTCCGCCCCGATGGAACGATACTGTGGACGCTCTCCGGCATCGTGCATCCCCAGGTGCGGAGCGAAGGTATCGGCGAGACATTGCACGTGATCGGCCGCGCCATGAAATCGCACATCGATGCCTACGAGATGGAGGGATCGCTCAGGGTTTTTGAGAAGGGCGATTTCGAGGAGGCGATCGATCTTTTTGCGGGTTGGTTTCCCCAGCCGGAGAGGCCGAACCCCGACGAGTGGACGGCTCCCCGGTTGCACGGCCGGGCATTGGCGCAGATGAAATTGAAGAACTGGGAGACTGCCTTGGCGGACCTCGATGCCGCGATCGTGGCGCACCAACGGATCTTCAACGCCGGACAACAGTGTGTTTGCCAACGCGTCGCGCAGCTGCAGCTCACCAGGGCTACGGTGCTCGACGAATTGGGGCGGCCGCAGGAAGCGAAGCATGCGAGGGAATCGGCTGCCGCCGCAAGGACGGCGCACGGTCCGTCACGGGCTGGCCGGCTCCATGACCGATTGGAAGCGATGAACAAAGAAGGGGGTGCTGCCTGTGAGTAGTTGGATGAGATTCTTGATTGTCGGTGCGGTATGCACGGCGGCTACGTTGGGTTTTGCGGGGGAGAGAGGAATCCCCGAGAGGGACATCGCGGCCTTGGAAAAGGAAATAGCCAAGGCCGACGAAGCGGCATCCTCTTCGAGAAAGCGACGGGCTTACAAGGGGGTCGTCCGGGATGCGGAGGATCTGTTGGAAGGCCATCCATCGGCGGCACCCAACCGCTACCGAGTTCTGGATATCGTGTTTCGGAGCCAGAAGCGCCTGCTCTCCATGGATAACTCCGACAAGAATCGCGACTCCCTCCTCGCAACCTGCGCTAAGCTGGCCGGGGCGCCTGACGAGGTGGCGGATCTTCGCCTCGAGGCGGATCTGCTGCTGTCGGAGAGAGCGCTGTCGAGCAGGAACGCGGATGTGAAGGAGCGTGCCGAGGTGCTCCAGAAACTGATTGCACGTTACCGCGACACGCCGGGTGAGGCGAAGAGCCTGATGATGGCCTCGCAGATCGCGCCGAAGCTGGAGGCGTTCGAACTGGAAATTCGCATCCTTCGTGCCATGCAGGAGCGCTTTGCCGATCATCATGGCGTCATCGAGTTCCGCCGCAAAAGTCTGGCCGCCGGCCGGATCGAGGCGCTGTTTCGGGGCACCTTCAAACGCATGGACGGAACCTCTCTTTGCTTTCCAGTCGACCGTCTGGGGCATCCCTGCCTCATGGTATTCTGGTCGAAACGGACGGAAGGCTTCGATGTTGCCCTGAAAAATATCAACGAGTACCAGGACGAACATCCGGGGCGCTTCGACTACTACAGTTTCAATCTCGACGGGCTGCCGGACGCGGGGGAGGCGACGCTGCGCGGTCTCGGGTTGAATTGGACGGCGTTGCAACTTCCCGAAGGGAGGAACAGCCAGACATTCCGCACCTATGGCCGCAGGGAGCCAGTGAGCATCCTGGTCAACGCTTACGGCTACACCCTCCTGACGCCGACCGAGAACTACGGGCGCGGCCATGGTGGGAAGGTGAATCCCTACCGATTCGATGATGTCAGAATCACCAGCGTACGCTACCTGGCACAACTGCAGTCGTTGTTCATTGGCGATTTCCTGATAGCCGATACCGATGACTCCGGATCCGAACAGTTGAAAGCACCGCTTCGCGCGATCCAAGAGCGCTTCGTCCCAGAGCCACTACGCTACCGGCTCACCGGGGAAGAGGCGTTGGCGAATTACCAAAAGGCGGTGCAACTCTGCGGGGAAGCCATCGTGAGCTTCGCGGATGACCCGGAGCTCTGGCGTATTCGGAACCGCAAGATCATCGCCCTGCTCGGGATGTGGAAGATGAACGGCGAACCGAAGTACTTGGAGCGGGCTGTGCAGGTGGCGCGCGATTTGTTGGCGAGTCCCTTGCCGGAGCGAGCCAAGGTCGTGCCGCGATTCTGTATGGCGAAAGCGGCGATCCGCGCGGGCAAATTGGATGCGAAGTCGATCATTTCGGATTTAATCCAGGCATCGGGAGGAAGCGAGGCGCCCGGAGTAGCTGTCGCGGCAGCTGCCGTTTTGGCGTTGGATACCAATTCGCGGGAACTCCACGATCACTACCGTAAGATCGTTTTGGAAAAGTATGCCGAGGATTCCGCAGTCTGGCCGGTAGCGACCTTCTTGCGCGACCGTTTCCATGCCCTTGACCTGTTGAAGGTCAAACTCAGTCGCCCGGAACGGCGTGTCCGGGCGCTCTACGGCGATATCGTTTCGCCGCGTGCCCATGCCGTTAATCACGGCTTGGACCCGATGACCCGCCGTCTTCCGGACATCGGGCTCAAGACGCTCGACGGAGGCACCTTGAATCTGCCAAAGAACACCAAGGGCAAGCTCACCCTCCTCCTGTTTGTCGAGCCGCCCGCCGATCCGGGAGCCGATTTTCCGGTTCTCTTGGATGGCAAAGGACAACCGACCAAGAATGACCCACTGCGAAATGTCATGGGATATGCCTTCGAGTTTGCCGAGCGGCATATTTACAAGGAGGTTGAGGTGATAGCAGCGTTTCTGTGCGACGATGCTGAGCGCGTTCGGGGGCTGATGGAAAAAAACGAATGGTCGTGTCGAGCGGCTTTGGTGCCGGGTGGCCTGAATAACCCGTTGGTGCGGCAGTTAGGCATTCTTTCCGCAGATCGTATTCCTAATGTCTTCCTGCTTCGACGCGATGGTACGGTCGCCTGGCACACCTCCGGTTTTTCCTACAAATCAGATTTCGGGTATCCCTTCGCGATCCGGCTCGCGATGAAGGTGCACATTGAAGTGTGCGACACCGAACTCGCTTATCGGGCATTGGTCGATGGTGAATTTGCGAAGGCCAAAAAGATTTTTTCCGGTCCGTTTCTCCCTGAGGGAGATGAGCGCTACCGCTGGCGTGCTCCGCGATTTCACGGTCGGGCGCTGGCGAATATTGGGTTGGACGATTGGGAAGCCGCGCTGGCTGACATCGATACGGCGATCGAGGCCCACGTAAAAGAGTTTGATCGCAAGGAAAATGAGCCGGGTGCTAGTCTGGTTGAGATGCGAACTCTGAGATCGCTCATCCTTGGGAAAGTCGGTAGGGTCGAAGAGTCCAAGGCTGCCCAGGAAAACGCCGCGGTGAAACCTACTCCTTATCCGTCATCCATTTACAAAATGTTCCACGATAAATTGAGGAACTTGAGGCTGAAGTAGCGAAATAAACAGAGATCAAGAGTATGAAGACACACGACATCATCAAGAGCGTCTGGATCATGGCGATCCTGGCCCTATCGACATCTGTCATCGCGGCGGGGAAACCAGCGCCGGTCAGCCTGACCTCTGAAGGGAAGAAACTCGAGGCGCATTACAGCAGGATGCTGTCTGATCTAAAGGAAGAGATCGCGCGCCTGGAACCCAAGGTGGACGAAAAGAAGAAGGCCGAATTCGCCCAGCAGTGCGGCTCACTTGAGAATGTCACACCTGTGACCAAGACCGTCATGGGCAATGAAGTCAGCGTGAAGTATGGGCCGGGCAACCCTGCCTTTGCTGAAAAGCAAATAGAGGTCCTTACGGCGGCCCGAGCTGTCATGAAGGACATTGACGCATTTTTAGTCGGCGAGGAGGCGTTACCCATCATGGCCAAATTCGCATTGCTGTCTCATGCCACGCCGGAGCGTCTGGCCGGGTTCGCGCAAAAGGGCGAAAAGGAAAAAGCGCTGATCGATACGCTCCTCAATGACGACAAGCTCGTCGTGCAGGCCATGACGTTGGGAGGAGCCAGTGGCGGAAATTACGGCCAGGCGATGCGAAGCTACACAGCCATTCAGAAAGCCAGTGAACGTTCTCACGAGGGTTTCTTTCAGGTTTGGGCCCTGGCTGTATCCCTTCAGTATACGGGCGACACCTATGTCTATCCCGACGTTCCCGCGGCCGAGTCCTTGGTTAAGTACTACCTGAATTACCTGAAGGCATACGACGACGGCATACTGGATCCCCTCTTTTCCAAAATTGGTGGTACCGGTTGGAACTATCGCTTTGTATTCCCAGACTCCTACACGCTTGAAGATATCGACTGGATGCGAAAGGTGTTGCGCAACTACCGTCCCGATCACACGCGCCTGGAGTATAGATGGCGCTACTGCCGTATCGTCAGAACCGACATTCCCTACACAAGCGGCGTCGACAGAAGCGGAATGCCGGCCGATCTGAGTAATATCCAGAAGTTCTTTCTCGAAGGCGGTATTTGTGGCCCGCGTGCTTTTGTCGGGCAAATATCGGGCTATGCTTTTGGGATACCTTCTCGTCGTGCACCCTCCCCGGGTCATGGTGCCATGGCGCACTGGACTCCGGACGGATGGACCACCGTCCTCGGCCCACATTTTTATTTCTGTAAGCACATCAATGGAATGCCTCCCATGGATTTTCTATTGGAATCACAGGCGCGCCAAGATCCCAGGGGGTTCAAACAGGTGCTGATGTGTGAGTGGTTAGGAAAGGCGCTGGCCGAAGATGCCCCGCGTAACTACGGAGCAAGCGGTGGGTTCTGGCGATCGCTTGGTTTCTACAAAAGACAGGCCATCGTCGAAGATCAGAAAATAGAAGACATCGGGACCACGGGTGAAGAACTCGCAGAATCCAATGTGAGTAGCGAGAAGGAAGAGATCGAGCAGATAGAGATCCCTGAGAAGTTTCGGACGATCACCGTGGCCGAAGATGGCTCCATCACCATTCCCGTAGCGGCATGCAGATCACCGAAGAACGGTGAGAAGATACTATTTATGGAAAGCATCGATGGCGGAATGCAAGTGCACTACGGCTTGCCAGGCCAACGCCCGGAGTTGCTCAGTTACACGGTAGATATTCCCAAGGCTGGCAAGTACGGATTCACTGCACATGTATGTACCGTTACCATGGACAGACAATTCCTGCTTCGCGTCAACAGGAGAACTCTCGTGAATGTCAACATTCCCTACACCAAAGCCGACTGGATGGATACCGAACCCGTTGAACTCGAATTGAAAGAGGGACGCAACCGGATCTCATTTACCCAGTACGCCCCGAATAAAGGTGTGAGCATCAAGGAATTCAAACTGAAGCCCGTGAAGCTCGAGGAGGCAAAAGCGGTGGGGAAGAGATGAGCTGAAGAGCCAGGCTTCCGACCGAGCCGTTCACTTTTCTGACAACCACCGAAAAAACACACAGCAATTACTGCCATGCAGCCAGCGGTAAACGACTCAAGCTCCCGCTGACCGTGAACCCGATACCCAGTCACAACGCCGGCATCTCAAGTGGTCCGCTGAAAGCGCGTTACGATCTTTGGATAGCTTTGGTGAAAGAACTGCCGTGAGGGGAAAGACGAAATTCCGAAAGCGGCACCAAGGCCTGCCGCATTATCGAAACAATTCAATTTGCACCTGACAGTTCAGATGTCAGGTGCTGGGTTCCATCAGGAAGCCTACGAAGACCTCCTCAATCACGTGCCGATCTGAACTGATCCTGGAGACGACCGCGAAGATCTTGCCTTCCTGGGAGCCGGCCTAACGGATTTTTAAGTCCCGTGTCGGTTCGGTTCCGAAGCCGTGAATTTCCAAACGATCAGGATAAGCCCTCACGATGGCGTAGGCGGTATCCTTGGCCGTCTCGACCATCCCTTTGACATTGAGATAGTGGATCCCCTCATGGGCATGATAGCGGCCGGCGTGGTGATGGCCGTTGAAGTAGGCCGCCGTGTGTTTGTGTTCCTCGAGGAGGGTGACGAGCTCTCTTGAGTTCCACGATCTGACCGGAGTGCCCTTGCGCATGGCGGGGAAGTGATTGAAGATGAGGGCCCGCTGGCCTTGAGCGGCGGAGTCCTCGAGTTCCCGGCGGAGCCAGGCCATTTGCTGGTCTCCGATGCCGTGGCTGCAGGATCGTGTTTGCTCCCCTCCGGACGCGCGCAAGGTCTGCAGGTTCTGCTGTGTTTCTTTATACCGGGGACTTCCTTGGGGGTGGGCATAGTCAGCCAGTTCAGTCCCATCGAGTCGAATGAATCTCCAGCCCTTGCGTGTGTCGGACAAATAGCGGGCGTTCATCCCCAGGGCTGCGGGGACCTTGGCCTTGAACTGATTATTCACGGAGAAGTCGTGGTTTCCCAGGACGCTGCGGTGTTCCGCTTTCAAGCTCTCATAGACTTTCATGATGGGGGCAATGCTGGCGAAGTCGCGATCAATGATGTCACCGACAGTCACGACGAATTCGAGATCCTCCTGATTGAGTCGTGCGATACAGGCTTTCAGTTTGCCGAGGGAGGCACGATAGTGCCTGCTGCCCGCCGGATCGACATCAGCATATTGCGGATCACCGAGGAGGCCGAAGGAGAACAAGGGGCGGTCGAGAGCAGCAGGTTTGGCGAGGAGTTTGTCGTCTAGAAAGGCTCCGCCCAAGGCGGGGATAGCCAGTCGTAGCACTTGGCGGCGGGTAAAGTTCGGGGAATTCATGGGTGATTTGATTGAAATTTTACTCGGAGGGATGGCCTTTCTCAAGGCCCTTTCAAAGGCCGGCCGTATCGCAACCCTGAGGGCTCCCGCTGGAGCTTCCGAGTTGGAATTGGGCAATCTCTTCCTGGATCACGCGGGGATGCAACGCGACCCGCTGATCATGATCCGGGGCTGGGCCGAGGAAGGCGCGGAAGCGGCCATTGAGTTTGCTGGTCAGAGGAAGATCGCCGCGGTCTGCAAAGACGGCAAATGGACGGTGACCCTCGACCCGATGCCGGCCTCTTCCGAGGACCGGAAACTCAGGGTTCAGATCTCAGGGCACCGGAGCCGCCGCATCAGGGTGCGGGGCTCAACGCCGCGCAAGAGGAAAATGGAGCCGTTCAGCTTCCTTCCCCCCAATCCAGCGGATCCAGGTAGCATTGATGCGATTCTTACCCAGGAAGGAAAAGGAGTGCTCGTGAATGTGCCTCGCCTCAGGCGACTTGAGGTTTGCCGCCCCAAGGAAACCAAACTCAAGCAAATCTGCGCCGCCAGGCCTGGCCGCCATGGTGGGGTGAATTCCCGTAAAAGCGAAGTGAGCCAGCTTGAGACGGTCCTTGTCCACAAAATACATGGTCACCATCTCCCTTTCCGTTCCCGGAAAAATCCGTTCTTCAACAACGGAGTCCTTCGCCACCATCCGGTAAGTCGCGTAAGCCCCGTCGGTGGGCGCTCCATCCGTCCGGTACCAATGACCGACCAAAGACTTCACCTTGGCGAATTGCTGATCAGCTGTCAGATGACCGGGTTCCTCCCCGAACGAGGCGGGGGTGACGCAGGACCCGAGGAGGCCGATAGACAGGAGAGACACAATCAGGAGGAGTGGCGTGTTCATCCCCCTTGCGGATAGCGCACAGAGTGCAAGAAAGGCTTGGAGTGATTTCATGTCTCTCCCAGCCCTTATCAGATTGCCTGAGGCAGGGAAAGCAGACACCGGAACCCACCCCGTCACGGTGCAGGAACCAGGTGCGGTGCACGGGTTAAGGGTGGGGTGTCACTTCCCTTCAGCTTCCAATTCTTCACCAGTCTTAGCCTTCTTTGCACGAAGGAAGGCAGCGGCTTTGTTTCTTTTAAAACCTGTAGCGAAGTCCAAAGGCGTTCTTTTCTGGGCACCTCCTAAGCCATTCACATTTGCACCCTTGGAGAGGAGCAGTTCAATAATTTCAATGTGGCCTTTTTCAGCAGCGTAATGGAGTGCCGTTTTATCAGACCAATTTCCGAAATCTGCTTGGGCTCCTATATCAAGGAATAAAGAGGCGATTTCCTTGTGCCCGTTTTCAGCCGCCAAATGCAAAGGAGTTCTTCCGTCTAGACCAGTTTTATTCAAATTCACCTTGCCATTCATCAGCGCTTTAACCCCGACAATATCTCCGGATTTTGCTGCAACAAAAATCGATCCGGAATGCCCTCCGTTCTTCGTGAGAACGTCTGCAATTGCCTTGAATTTATGATGACGGTGCTCCTTAGGAAGATTCGCCGGTGGAGTTGCATGACCAAAGCCATACATTTGGAAACGGGCATTATCGAGTGGTGTGCGGCGGTTACCGTCATTTGTAGGCATCGCGGACTGCCTATTTACATCCGCGCCTGCAGCGATAAGCAGTTCGACGATTTCCTTATGCCCTCCCCCCGCCGCTAGATGCAAAGCAGTCTCATCAAGATTGGACAGCTTCGCATTCACATCAGCACCATTAGCTAAGCGCTGTTTAACTGCTGCTAGGTCTCCTTTTTTGACAGCGGCAAGCAGTTCCGCTTTGGCCTCTGGGTCCATTGGCTTCTTCGCAGGATCCTCTATTGGTTTCTCCTCGGGAAGCGAGGGCTGAACCTCAGTAAGAGACTCCTTCTTCTCACACCTTCCAAACAGAAGGGGTAGTAGAATAGCGAACAGGGGCGCGGCTTTCATGGGATCAGAGTGTAAGGCTTGCCGGAAGTTAGCCTGCTCCAAAAAGGCGCTAGACCTGCAAGGGTAGCAGCCCACCGCATCAGGGTGCGGGAGTCTATGGCCACCCGTTACGGCGTGACGAGTTTCACGCGGTAATACGCGCCAATTTGATTTTCAAGGCGCCCGATCTCAGTTGTTGTGCTCCATTTTTCTGCCGTGACTAATTCGGAGACTTCCGTCCAGGAGGCAGGCTCCATGCTCTCGCTTTGCTCCACTACGTAGAGTTCACCCGGTGTGCTTCGCCAGGTCAGTCGCACGCGCTGCGGACTGGAGAGCGTAATCTCCAGGATCCGGAACGGGCACCTGGGGCGATTGGCCTTTCCAGGTGTTGGGCTAGCAAGGCAAACCGGCTGGGTTCGCACTCCATCGGGTGTTCGCCCGACGCTGAGATCGGTCTCTTGGGGGCCGAACTCCACGGCATCGACGCGCACGCCTTCCGGCGTAAAGAAGCCTATGCGCTCGCCCGCACTGTTGAGGGAAAAGCTCGCGTGCCACTGATCCAGGGCTGGGTCTTGTTGTGCGAGGTCGCCGTCCAGCCAGATCAACAGATACCCATCTGGTTCAATAATTGTGTCGATGGGAAAGGTCCAACGACTCGGAAAGTTCAGATCATCAGTCAGGGTGTAGCCCGCCAGATCGATGGGCTCGCTACCGGCATTGTAGAGCTCCAGCCAGTCTTCGGGCCGACCGTCGGCTGGGTCGACGAGGGTTGACTGGTTTGACGCCATCCATTCATTGATCACAATGTTGGGGCTTTCCGGATCGATTCCTCCCGTGAAGGTGACGGACAACCGGGAAGTGGCCGAATCGACCGGATCGCCGTGGCGATCAAATCCCTCAATCAGAAACTCGTTCTCTGATTCGAAGAGCGGGATGGTGAGCTCCCATGCGGTGGGGGAGGTCCACCGGGGAGTGACGGCCACCCCGTTTGCTCTGATTTCCTGAATGGAAACCGGTGCGCTGCCCCGGATCACCAGTGGAGAAGAATCTGTTAAAATGCCCGGCGTTGAAGGGGTGATAATCTCAAACCCGGCCGCCACATTGCTTGCGAGTTGCTGCAGAATTAGATTCTGTCGTTGTCGCATGTAGGTCTTGATCGCACTCGGAGATTGGATAGTGCCTCCGAAACTGGTCCTCAGCGCGTTGTACTTCGTATCGACCAACGTTGAAACTCGCTCCGCCGTCATGGGACCGCGGGCGGCTTCTTCCAGGGTTCGCCAGTAGGCCCGGACAAACTCGGGGTGTTCATACATTCTGCCCACGATTTCACGATCGCCATCGACCGGGAAGAACGGGATCGGGTTGGAGAGCGAAAAGAGGTTGGTGGACGCACGGTCTCCATAGGTCGAGCCACAACTGATATCGAGATCCCAGATCATGAGTTTCCACCGGTCGCCGGCGGGCTTGTAGGCATACATGTTCTGTCCGTTGCCATAGCCATAGCTGTCCCAATTCCCAACGATGTGTTCCACGGCAAGGATCCCCATCCATTGCTCGATATCGAGAAGCGACCGGACCGCCCGGGTGTAGGAGGCGGTGTCCTGGATGGCGAGGGTTTCCACCAACTGGAAGATGCTGTCGAAGGAGTTGGGGGAATTTCCAATCGCCTGCGGTGTCCAGTGCCAACGATAAGCGCTGGTCCGCAGACTCCCATCAGGATTAGACCTGCGCTCAAGGGTGGCAGGCAAGAGTCCCCAGAGGAGGCTGTTTGTGGCAGCGTCGTTGCTTTCGTAGCGCAGCTGGATCTTGAACAATTCTCCGGCGCTGTCTCCGGGGAACCACTGCCGCAGCATGTCGGAATTTGGTCTTTGGGTGTCTTCCATCACGGTGCCCCGGCGCACTCCATTGACAATCACGCTGACATAGCGGCGGTAGTTGAAGGGGAGCCCGAGTTGGGATGCGAGCCAATAGGAAAACTGTTCGTGCTGCGCGGTGTCGTCCGGGGCGCCAGTCAGTCCCGGCCAGGAGAGAATGATCCGCGTCGCTCCGAGAAAAGGCTCGTCCCCGTAGAAGCGGCAGGCGTAGTCACAGGGCCCAGAGGTTGGCCCGGTGTAGTCGGGACTGTTGAAGAAGCTCCCGGAGTACTTGCCTCCCACGTTATAGAATGCGCGCTCGCCATTGTAAACGAAGGTGACGTCCAGTGGTTCATTGCTGGCCTTGCCCCGTGAGTTTGCGGTCCACCGACTCAGGGTGTCGCGGGTGAACCAGAGCCGATAGTCCCCGAAGCCCCCCGGAGCGATCGAGTCTCCAAAGCGGATCAGGCATTCCTGCTCCGGCACCACCGCGGGAAAGGTGCCCGTTGCGGGTGTGGCTTGATTGTCGTCTGTTGATTCAAGGTGAAAGGCCACCAGTCGACCGGTGGATTGTCCGGGGATCGTTGCGGAATATGTCCCGTCTCCCGCTCTTTCATCTGGAGTGAGACCGTCATCCTTCATCATGACCTCACCCGTAGCCCCTCCGCTGATATCGACCCGGTAGTGCAGGATGACTCCTCCCACTCCATCGGGATCACTGACCGCAGCGGTCACCGTTACGGGTTCGGATGCCGCTGGTAAAACGGGGGAGTGGGAGACATCGCGAATCACGGGGGGGGCGTTTTCAACCCACCGGCTGTTTTGCAATCCAGGGGTCCCGAGGTTTGCCGGCAATTGCGCCCTGCCCACCGCTTCCATGTAGTTGCCCCGAAGACGGAACAGGATTTCGGAATGGCCACGCAACCAGCGAATCCTGGCACGGATGGTCGCTTGTCCGGGGGCCGCCAGACCGCTTGAAATGGTCTGGCGAATTCGGTTCGAATGAGGATCACCGCGACCGGATGCTTTCACGAGCAAGGTCCGGCTCTCGTTGTCGCTCGCCTCCCGGTATTTCGATCTCTCGTGGTTCCCTTGAAAAACCCAGTCAGTGGCGGATTCAAAACCGGCATTCCTCACGCGATTGCTCGAACCGGGCCTGAACACCTCGATGTCGTCGACCAGCATTTCTCCGGCTGCCAGGAGAAGGATCTGCAGAGACGTCGGGGTCAATCCGGATATGCGGGACAGATCCGCAGTCACCTCCACGGTGGTCCATTGCGATTTCTCGGACTCATCACTGTCACCCCAGTTTTCCGCGAGGTCGTTGTTACTGTGGGGATCGATCAACTCGAGGCTGCTGCCGCCCCCGTCCGCCCAACGGTTTCTCCGGTTGTCATCCTGGTAGGTGACTGCGTCCATCAGGATGAGTGGGGCTTCAAGCAGATCATCTGGAAAGTGCCATTCAGCGGGCCTCAGGAGTTTCAAGGACTCTCCACCGTTGGACAAGTTGCCTTCATAATCTCCCGTTGAGTTGGTGGCATTCAATTGCAGATGATTGCTGCGGAGCCTGACTACGTCTTTGGCGATGACGAGGTAGCCCGAAGAGGGAATGGTTGTGCCTTCGGGGATCGTGTGCTGGATCCCGCCATCAATTCTCCAGCCGCTCACATCGACCGGATCTGCGCTGCGGTTGTAGAGTTCAAGGTACTCGTCCGCCGCCAATTCGGAGATCGCATGAAACATGATTTCGTTTATGACGATTGCAGGTTCAAGCGCGGGCCCGTTCGCTGATCCAGGGGAGGCTGTTGCCAGGGGCTTCCAGCTGAGGGAGCCATCGGGAACACGTCCTGAGCTCGTTCCCGGCGAATGTGGCGAATACCGTATCGCATCCAGAACCCTGGTGTTCTCGGGATTCATGAGCGCCAGGAGGAACGGGCGTCCATCAAGAAGCAGGTCGGGATCTTGGGCCGTGATCACGAGGCACTCCCCTGAAGCGAGGGTCGTGTCGGGGGGGATCACAACACCGGGAGAGCGGTTCACCGAGAGCCGCATTTCATCTAGCTCGATCGGAGTTTTTCCGCGGTTGAGAATTTCAACAAAGCCGATCCCGGGCTCAGTTGGATGACCGTTCACCTCGTTGATGACCACCGCGCTCCATGGCTCCGTGTCAGGTTCATGGTGCGTTCCGGGCGAGCCGTTTATCGTCTCACTTGCCGCCCAGGCCGCTCGATTCGATTCACCAAAAGAGGGGCTCGCCAGCACCAGAGAGTGTCCGAGGCCATCGGCCGCGAGCGGCCAACCGTCTCCGTCCTGATACGGAATTTCGAGCAGAACCGCCCCGCTTGGATTGCGCAGGCGCACGGTTTCACCATCATTGGAGAGCTGGCCGGCATAGGGTCCGAGAACATCCTGAATGCCGAAGAGGGATTCAGAATCAGATGGTGAGCTGGCGACAACGAGAAAACCACCTCCCGGGATCACGGTATTGGCTGGAAACTCGAAATCTACTGCCCCGGACAGGCGATAGCCGGAAAGATCTTCTGCCCAGGGCTGCGAGTTATGGAGTTCGACGAACTCACCATTTAATCCATCAACTCTCTCCGACGGATGATACATGATCTCCGAGATTACGAGCGGTGTTCGCCGACTCGAAGGCCCCAGTGACTCACCCGCTACTGCATTTCCGGGGAGCAGCAAGGCGAGAACAATGCCAACGGCCGTGCGGGTGAGGGTGGGAATCACCGTTCAATGGTAGGAGAAATGTGACGGAACTGAAGGAGGGAATTCAATTACTCGCGGCGGCTACAGGGATTCTGAAATGCATTGACTGAACCGATGGAATACACACGTCCATACTCCCGTATCAGGGTGCGGGGGACGGGTTTTTCAACCGCGGAAAACATCATGATGAGAGGCTCCAGGAAGCAGATGCCTTCCTCGTCAAACTCGATTGGCTGCCGAAATCCTGAGTGCTCTATCGGTCTCCCGTCACCTAACTGGTGGGCGTGGCATTAATCGTGTAGGAGAGGACCTTTCCGGTGGCGTCCTCGGTCGTCTTGGAAACGGAATTTTGTACTCCGATCACTTTTCCTTCGATATTTAACACCGGCCCACCACTCATCCCCCCGACCGGAGGGAAACCTGCCAGCGGCTTGAGCTTCATCGCCTCCGGATCGGAAACGGTGGCCACCACCAAGAGCGGCGAGAGTTTGCTCGCCGGAACCCCCTTCGTCTCGTTGCCCTGATGAAACGACTTCACTCTCCCTTTTTCGTCGAGACCCAATCGGGCGGGATAGCCAAAGAAGGCCGTAATCTGCTTTGACGTCGCCTTCCCCATCACCACGGGTGATTTCATTGCCATCTCCTGACTCTCTTTCCCGGTGATCTGCAGCATGGCCCAATCCTTCTCCCCCTCCTTGATGATCTCTGCAGGAAAACCCCGTCCGTCCGTCGTGGTGAGGAGAATCTGCTTCTTCCCCTCCTTGGCTTTCTCAGTCAGAACATGTTTTGCAGTGAGGACCCGCCCGCCTTTTAAAATGATTCCCGTGCCGTGATTCGAGCTGTAGCCGTTCTTCATATACGAGTGCCTTACTTCGATCCGCACGATCCAGGGAATGACGGATTCAAGTCTCTTGGAAAACTCCGGAGCATGCTTCCCCAAATATTCCTCACTCAGGGCGCTCCCTCGTTCATAGACGAGATTCCGATTCACAAACCATTGCTTTTCCTCTGCCCCCGAGTGCCCTGCTCCGAGAGAGCATGCTGCCAAGCCCGCGAAGAATCCGAATTTCATTGTCCTTCCAGGCTAGCGGGCCACTCGCGACCGACAAGCGTCGAGACAGAAGACCTCCGTCAACCTGTCCCGAATGCGGAAATGGTGGGGGGTGCAGGAAACAGGGTGGGGGACTACTGCACGCCGAACTGGAAGAAGGCGGCATCGTCAGGGCGCGCAAACTCAAGGCAGATGCT
>DLRK01000025.1:0-5423 GCA_002501065.1 Akkermansiaceae bacterium UBA7890 | reverse complement strand
AACTCAAGGCAGATGCTGCCATCGACCACCGATAAGGATTCAGGAGTCACGGTGAAGGGTGCTGGGTGAGAGCGCGTGTTTGCCTGCAATCGTCCAAGAGATCTTGCCGCAGGAGTCCTCCAGCCAATGCATCAAGCCCGAGACAATACAATCCGTGGATCATGGATTGAGCGAAAGATCACATGATCCGGTCGTTGCTAGAAGGGGGGGAAGCCCCTATACCCGGTTTGACAAAAGAAATCTTCAGATGAGAACTCAAGCCCTCCTTCCCCTCTTCGCCGCGAGTGTCCTTTGTGCAGCAGTAGTTGCTCTGGCATCGACCAAATCCAAGGGAGAAACCGGTCAAGCGTCTGAGACAAAGACGGGCCCGATTCGGGTTCTCTTTCTCGGACATGAGAGCAAGCACCACAACAGTAAGAAATTCTACCCGATGCTTGCGAAGGGGTTGGGGCAGGACGGGATCTACTTTGACTACGTCCCGACTGTCGGAGAGGCCTTTGACGATGTGGATTTCCTTAACAAGTTCGACGCGGTCCTGCTTTACGCGAATCACGGAACGATCACGCCAGGGCAGTGGAATAATCTGAAGGGATACGTCGAGGGGGGCGGGGGTTTTGTGCCGGTGCATTGCGCGAGTTGGTGCTTCGGCAACGAACCAGAATTCGAGCAGTTGGTCGGTGGTCGGTTTGATAGCCACGGAGGCGGAACGTTTACAGCCAAGGCGATCAAAGCTGAACACCCGGCGATGTCTGGGGTGAAGGAGTTCCAGGCGTGGGATGAGACCTACAAACACCGGAACCATAATGAGAAGGACCGCACGGTGTTGATGGTGCGGGAAGTGGCGGGAGTCGGGGACAATATCAAGGAGCCCGAGCCGTGGACGTGGGTACGCACGCAAGGGAAGGGGCGTGTTTTCTATACTGCTTCAGGGCACGACGAACGTGTGTGGAGCCAGTCGGCCTTTCATCAGTTGCTCAAGGCCGGGATCCTCTGGGCGGCGGGTGATACGCGGAAGCAATCGTACGACAAGTTTCTCGCCGAACGCGCACCGCTCAAGTACGAGAAGCGCGGGGACATTGCAAATTACGAGAACCGCCCCGAGCCACTTCCGTATCAGTTTCCGCTCCCTGCCAAGGACAGCATGAAATACACGCAGGCGCCGGTCGGCTTCCGGTTGGAGCTCTTTGCGAGCGAGCCGGACATCATCAATCCGATTGGTCTAGCCTGGGATGAGCGCGGTCGTCTCTGGGCGGCTGAGACGGTCGACTACCCGAACGAGATGACTCCGGACCGGGTCGGAAACGACAAGATCAAGATTCTTGAAGACACCGATGGGGATGGAAAGTGCGACAAGGTGACGGTCTTTGCGGATGGACTCAACATCCCGACCTCGCTGACCTTCTCCCGCGGCGGAATTATAGTGGCCCACGTTCCGGATTTTCTCTTCCTTAAAGATACAGACGGCGACGACAAGGCCGACGTGCGCGAGGTGCTGAATACTGGTTGGGGCACGGGAGATACGCACGCCGGACCATCGAATCTACGCTACGGGTTCGACAACTGGATCTGGGGCGCGGTCGGCTACTCGTCTTACAGTGGCACGGTCGGCGGTGAGCAAAAAAGGTTCGGGTCCGGCGTCTTCCGCATGAAGCCGGACGGATCTGCTCTCGAGTTCATGCATCAGTTTAATAACAATACGTGGGGGCTGGGGTTCAATTCGTCCGGTGATGTGTTTGGCTCCACCGCCAACAACAATCCCAGTTTCTTCTGTGGCATTCCCGCCACCGCCTACCCCGACGGCAAGAAGGGCATGACTGCGAAGATGATCGCGATTGATCGCTCGTTCCATCCGATCACCCCGAATATCCGTCAGGTCGATGCATTCAACAACTACACGGCGGGAGCTGGTCATGCGCTGGCAACCTCGGCGGCCTTCCCGGAGTCCTACCGCGAGAAGATGGCGTTTATCGGCGGGCCTACCGGCCACCTTTTGGGGATGTATGAAATTTCTCCCACGGGTGCGGGCTATAAGGCGAAGAACGCGTTTGCCTTCCTGGCATCGGCGGACGAGTGGTTCTCGCCGGTGGCGGCGGAGGTTGGGCCGGATGGCCACCTGTGGGTAGCGGACTGGTACAACTTCATCATTCAACACAATCCGACGCCCAGCAAAGGGCGCGGTGGCTACGATGCAAAGCGGGGCAGGGGGAACGCCCACGTCAATCCGAACCGCGACCGCGGACACGGCCGGATTTATCGTGTCATCTGGGAAGATGCGCCGAAGTCGAAGATCAAGTCGCTGGCTGGAGCGAGCGACACGCAACTTGTTGCGGCGCTGGAGAGCGACAACTTGTTTTGGCGGCACACGGCGCAACGGCTCTTGGTAGATGGAGGAAAGAAGGGGGCGATTCCCGGACTGAAGAAGAAAGTAGGGGCGGGCGGAATCGGTGCGATTCAGGCGCTCTGGAGTTTGAGCGGACTCGGTGCCCTCGATCCAGAAGTGCACCAGGCGGCTCTTATGAGCAAAGACCCGGCGATGCGGCGCAATGCGATCAATGCTCTGGGCGATGATGCGAACGCGCTCCAACTTTTCTTCGACACCGCGGTGGTGCAGGACGAGGAACTGATAGTGCGGCTCGCTGCGTTCAATAAAATGGTTCAGTTCGACGATCAAAAGACGATCGAGCAGGCGGCCAAGGAGCTGATCAAGGACTTTTCCAATGCGAGTGAGCCGTGGCTCTCGCAGAGCTTGCGCAATGCAGGTGCCGGCCCGGTGCAGCGTGGGCCCTCCAAACTCGGCAAGGAGCTCCTGGTTAACGGTTCGTTCGAAAATCTGAGGGGCGAATTTGCGGCCGGATGGAGTGGGCGTTCGTTTCGCGGAGCGGCCCGGCACAAGTTAGCGAATGTTGCCCGGACGGGGAAACACTCGATCGAGATTTCGGCCGATACGGCTGCCGAGTGGGGCGTCACCATGGATGTCCCGGTCGATATGAACTCAGAATATGAACTGAGCGCCTGGGTGAAAACCGAAAATGTGGGAGGTGGTGGACGTGGCGCGTTGCTTTACGTCAGCGCCCATCCCAATGCGCCGGGGAGTAAGGGAATAAAAGGCACGCAGGATTGGACGCAGATCAAGGTGCGATTCAACTCGGGCTCGCAAAAGGTAGCCAGTATCAACTGCCTATTGGGGGGATGGGGAGTATCCACCGGAAAGGGATGGTGGGATGATGTCAGCTTGCGCAAGGTTGAGTATGAGACGATTGCCGGGGACGAGTCCGAGGTCACGAAAGGTGATGTGGAGCGCGGCAGGAAGATCTTCAAGACGCACCCGATCGCCAACTGTGCGCGCTGCCATGCGGTAAACGGGGAGGGCGGACCGGTCGGGCCAGCCCTGGACACCATCGCGACGCGCAAACAAGAGGACTACATACTTGAGAGCCTGGTCGATCCGGGAGCAGCGATTGCCGAAGGGTTCCAGGGGCAGGTGTCGCCGATGCCGCCGATGGGCGTGTTGTTGACGCAGCAGGAGTTGGCGGACGTGATGGCTTACCTGATGACGCTGAAGTAGCATTCTGTAGTTATCAGGCAGAAGTTAGCTCGCTCGTCCAGTGAGATGTCGAGCCAGTTGCAGATGTTGTGGGGTAACTGGTTTCTGTAGGCACTTGCGGCCGTCTGATTTTTCTGAATTACGCCACAGCAGCGCACCATTCGAGTAAGGCCGATTCCTCCCTCCCGCAGTCCCCGCACACCCCCCGGTGGGGATCGCATTTTTTGCACGCGCTCGTGCATGTATGTTTCACCCCGCATGAAAATTCTTGGAGGCAGGGGCAGTCTAAAACGGCGCAGGAAACAGGGTGCGGTGCACGCTCTTTACCACTGGGCATTTCACACGATCGATCACGGACATCGGATCATAGTGTCACTCGATGGTTCCGAACCCTTGGACTTCGCCAGAAATGGGGGGGTCGGGAATTCTGGTGATCACTACTACTTGTTCTCACCAACGCAACACGTCAATCGCCAGGGGCACAAAATAGATATGGCACAGCAACTTCTGACAACGGTCGCAATCTCGCTTTTCGCCGTAACTGCGATCTCAGCCGCCGACAAGTCCAACATTGTCTTCATTTTTATCGATGACTGGGCATGGAATGGCACCCCGGTGGCCTTTGATGTGGCGATGACAAATTCGAGAATGCCCGTATTGCAAATACCCAATCTCGAGAAGCTGTCAGAGGAAGGAACGAAGTCTTGGAACGCTTACACCTCGCCGCAATGCTCTCCCTCACGAAATCGTAATAATCGTCAGCGACTTTAGCGTTGAGCGCGGGGGAAGATCACTCTAGCGAACGTGCTTGTGCTTGCCGTTCTTGTCGACGACGGAGAATCGTCCCCCGGTGCGCTTGGCAAGTTCGTCGAGATCCTTGTGGGCACGCGGCTCCATCAGCGCTATGCAGTTGATCTGCACGCCCTGTGACTTCGCCTTTGCGCCAAGTTCGCGGGCCCAGGCGTCGGAATTATTGGCCACGCCATCGGTCATGAAGCAGATGACCTGCGGAGGGGGGCTCATCCCGAGGGCCATTTCGATCCCCTTGTCCCAGAACGTTCCCGAGGAGAGCGGAGCCTTCTTCACGATTTGCTGGGAATCCGCCAGCTGCTTGGGCGATGCGGTCAGCCAGTGGGCGCGTTGCCCGATTCCGGCAGGTCCCCAGCCCCCGTCTCCGGCCTTCTTCCATTTGTAGTTCTTTCCGCCGGGGCCTTTGACTTCCGCACTTCCGCCCTTGCGGTTCAGCTTGACGTGATCGCCGGCCTCCCACGCTATGCAGGAGAAAAATACGAGTCCGTAGCTCGTGCCGCGAGAGAGCTGGCCGATCGATTTGCTGAGTTCCTTGCGCATGAGGTCGGCCCTGCCCTGCGAGCCCATCGAGCTTGAGAAGTCGATTACGTAGCAGATGCGCTCCGCGCGCACGGACTGACCGAAGAAGCTGGTTCCTCCGGCTCCGGTGCCGTCTCCGGATCCCCAGCCTGAGCCGAAGTCGCCATCGGAGCCGTAGTCGAGCGACGGATTCTCGGTCACCTCCGGCACGGGAACAGAGATTGGTGAAGGAGCGGTGCTGGCAACTACCTTCGCCATCGCGCTACTGGGAGCCGATGGATTCCGTTGCACCTGGGTATCCATCCGCTTCTGATCGATCCGCACATCCTCGGGCATGGCGGCCTGGTAAGTGACCAGAGCGGTGCTTTTCTGCGAGAGACTGGGAAGGATAATGAAGGCGAGAATGACGCCGATCAGGGTGACTGAGAGCACGGCGATGATCGCGCTCATCGTGGTCGCGATCCTTCGCTGGCGCCGAAGTTCAGCCTCTGTTACGGGTGACTGGATGTGCCGGCTCATCGTGTTGGTTACATCTTCATGCCTTAAAACG
>DLRK01000123.1:24608-24986 GCA_002501065.1 Akkermansiaceae bacterium UBA7890 | reverse complement strand
GTAAGTGCAGTAATGCATTCAGCTCACCAGTACTAATCATCCAATTGGCTTGATTCCTCTCTCTCGAGATCGGGAATTTCAAGGACCAAGACGGACTAGGTCAAAGACGATCGAGACACAGAACTAATGATCGAATTCTTCACATGGATGTCAGGGAGCGGCTGACGCGTTGGTAACTGGAGGTCGTGTGTTGGGTGAATACCCACGCAACACCCGGCCTCTGGTGACCAGAGCGTAATGGAACCACCCGGTCCCATTCCGAACCCGGAAGTGAAACGTTGCCGCGCCGATGGTAGTTGGGCGAAAGGCCCCGCGAGAGTAGGTCGTTGCCAGGTATTTGCCCGGCTTCTTCGAAAGAAGGAGCCGGGCGTTTTTTTT
>DLRK01000123.1:24128-24273 GCA_002501065.1 Akkermansiaceae bacterium UBA7890 | reverse complement strand
CATCGACTTGTCTCCTCATCGACTATTGCCCCTGCAGGGCCGGGGAATGACCGCGAATAAGGTCGCGACCCAGGCGTTAGTCTGGTAGGGTCTCCGCTACGGATACGGGGAGGGAACAACCGGGCTCCTGAGATCCGGTCTGAGA
>DLRK01000123.1:0-23805 GCA_002501065.1 Akkermansiaceae bacterium UBA7890 | reverse complement strand
CTGAGATCCGGTCTGAGAGAGGGAGTCCCTCAATCCCGGGTCCATCGCCGCTTAATTGGATTTTGAATCGATCTACCGTCATCCGCCTCGGGGCCTGCTTCGGCTTCCTTGCAGTCGCTCTCGGAGCACTGGGGGCCCATGGTTTGAATGAACTCCTGGAGAAGAATGAACGTCTGGGCACGTGGGAAACCGCAGTGCTCTATAATCTCGTGCATGCCCTGGCTCTGCTGGTGCTGGGACTCTTCCCGACTCCGTCCAGGGTGGCTTGCTTCTCCTTTGCCGGGGGGATGGTGCTCTTTTCCGGATCGCTCTACGTCCTCTCGCTCACCAATTTCACCAAACTGGGGATGATCACTCCGTTCGGGGGCGTCGCGTTTCTGGTGGGTTGGGGGATTTTGCTGTTCCGGCCGGGTGAATTTTCGAAAGGGTAACCGGAGACCATGGATTCTCTGGTTCCGGAGGATCTCCGGTGTGCTGTCTTTTGACCTGTCCTTCCCCTGGTGATGGCGTGGGACGGCAGCGGTCCCTGCGTGATCCTGTCTGCATACTCTTGACACATGCGGCGAGCGGTGTGTCATCAATAACCTATGATACGCAGCCCTCTTCTCGCTCTCGTTGGCATGGTCGTCCTTGGCGCACCGGGAACGCTTTTCGGCGACCAGGCTTCAGGGAAGAATGATGACGGCTTCAAGGCGATTTTCGATGGCAAGACGCTCGATGGCTGGGAGGAGATGCCCAGGGTGAAGAAGAAGGCCTGGAGTGTGGCGGACGGTATCATTGTCGGGGAGGGCGACAAGGGTCGCGGATATCTCGTCTACAGCAGAAACAGGAACCTTGCTGACTTTGAACTCAAGTTTCTCTACCGCTTTCCGGGCAAGGGGAACAGCGGGGTCAACATCCGGTCCAGGGTGGACAAGACAGGACGGCGCAAGTTCCAGGGTTATCACGCGGATATCGGACACGTGGGCATTGGGGGGCAAGTCCTGGGGGCATGGGATTTTCACACTCCGGGCCGCCGGGAGCATCGTTGCTTCCGGGGGGACAGTCTGGTCATCGACAAGGACGACAAGCCCACCATCACGCCCCTCAAGGATGCCGTCACTGTAGAGGATATCAACAAGGGCGGCTGGAACGAGTTGCACATCATCGTGAACGGGAACAGGTTTCAGTTTTTCCTGAACGGCAAGCCTTCAGCCGAATTCGTTGAGCATCTTCCCGAGGAGAAACGTCTGCACAGTGGCATGATCCAGCTCCAGTTGCACGACCCCGGAATGATCGTGCACTACAAGGATATCCGTCTGAAGGTGCTGAAGTAGCAATCTGCCAGACCGTCTCCCGTATTTTCAGCTTCTCCTCCTGACGCCGGTGAGGAGTTCCTCTCGCCCCGGACCCGGGAGTGGGACTAGCGTGGGCCATGGAATTGATCCAACTCCGACCCATTGGCAGGCTTGAGACACCCTACCGGGACAAGTTCGGAGTCCCACGGCAGGCTGGACTGGTTCCTTCCGCGCGAGGGCGTCTGGTGCTGGAGGCAGAGTTTCGCCGGGAGGAGGCCTTGTGCGGGCTCAAGGAATTCTCCCACCTCTGGATCGTGGTTCTTTTCAACGAAATGCGGAAAGAAGAGGCGCGCCTGGCCGTGCGTCCTCCCCGCCTGGGAGGGAACGAGAAGCTGGGTGTCTTCGCGACCCGGTCCCCCTTCCGACCCAACCGGATCGGGATTTCAGCCTGCAGATTTCACGGGTTCGACCGGGCGGGGGGGGATGGACCAGCCCTTGTCCTTTCGGGGGTAGACCTGGTGGACGGCACGGCGGTGCTCGATGTGAAGCCCTATCTTCCCTACGCGGACCTGATTCCCGACGCCTGGTCCAGGGTGGCCCCGGAGGCCCCGGAGCGGTTGCCGGTCCGGGTGTCGGAAGAGGCCAAGGGGACGTTCTCGGAGATTTCCGAGGAACAGCGGGAGGTGATCCTGGAAACGCTCAGCTTCGATGCCCGACCGGCTTTCCACGAAAAACAGGAGCGCACCTACTTCCTGCGGATCTTCGATCTTGATGTGGCGTGGGAGGTGAAGAATGGCGAATGCGTGTTGTGCGGACTCCGAAACTTGAGCGATCAGGCGCAATAGCGGTTGAGAAGCAGTGTTATCTGTGTTCTAACAGACGTTGATGGGAGAAGCCTCCGATGCCATTGCGCCGATGGGCGCGCCTGTTCTGCAATTCTCCGTTTTCCTGCAGAATCGTGCGGGATCTCTGGAAGCGCTCATTCAGCTCCTGCACCAGTCGCGGGTGGAACTGCTGGGATTCAGCGTGCAGGATTCCCGCGATGCCACGGTGGCACGCATCGTGACCAGCGATCCCGAATCAACCCAGCAGATCTTCCTGGAGAAAGGCATCCCCCACACCACGGCGGACCTGGTGGTGGTGGCCCTGCGGCATGCCGCGGAAGAGTTCCAGAAGTGTCTGCATGAACTGCGGATGGCGGAAACCAACGTTGACTTCGTCTACACCCTGCTGCCTCACCCGGAGGGGCGGACGATGGTGGCTTTGCATGTGGAGGATGTCGAATTCGCCCAGTCCGTGCTTCACAGCGCCGGGGTGAAGATCGTGACCCAGGAGGAGCTGAGCCGCTAAGGGAGGAAGAGCTGCAGGTGTTGGCCGCGACGGATGCTCAGGGCAGACGCTGGAGGGCGGGAAGGCCACGCTTGAGGAGGGCCTTGTCGACGAGGTCACTCGCCTCGGGGTCGAGGTAGATCACGTAGGGGATGTCGTCGATGCGGATGGAATGAAGTCCGTCCTTTGGATTGCCGAGGGCCGCAGCGAGGGATTTCATGTCCGTTACCTTCTGGCCGTTGGCTTCCGTGACGATCAGGTTGTTGACCTGATCGTAGCCTATGGTGGCCGGGGTCCGGATGACGCGGCTGAGAAAGACGAGGCGCTTCCGTCCCTCCTCGTAGTCCTCGGGATTATTGAGTGCATCGAGCAGGTCGAGAGGGGCACGACTCCGCCACTCCTTGCCGAAGGCTTCGAGGTAGGGGCGGGTGAGTTCCTGGAAAACCAGACCGCCCTTGATGAGGTAGGGCGGAGCCTTGTCGTACATGTGGCTGGGAATGAGATGGTCGGGCGGACGCCGGAGGACCGCCTCCAGCTGTTGCTCCTCCCCATCGCGCATGATGAGGAGGGCCAGTTTGTCACCAACCTGCCTGGATCCGCGCACAAGGTGGCTCCAGACGAGGCGCCCGTAGGTTGGATCCTCGTAGTATCCGCGGCGGTCGATTGCATGCCCGTTCACGGTGAGGAGAACGTCACCTTTTTGGAGGCCGCTTTCGTCCGCACCGCTTCCAGGTAGAACGCGGCTCACATAGAGACCTCCCTGTTCGTCCCTCAGACCGAGCCACTTCCGGAACTGGGGATCCTCCGTGAGCACGGTGGCGATGCCGAGGGAGGGGAAGCCCTCGTGCCGGCCGTCCCTGACGTCCTCGAGAAAGCGCTTCAGGATGTCGGGAGCCACCACGTCACTGATCTGGTCCTTGGAATTGTAGCTGGCGAGGATGCCGAGGAGCCTGCCGTCCCGGGTGACTGGCAGAGTGTAGCTGCTGGAGGCACTCTGCATGGAGGCCTTCACTTCGTAGCACAGGAAGTAGTGGCCGCTTGCGAAGGTGGAGAGGAGGTCGACGGAGCGCACCGTGCCTTCGGTGCGGATGGCGTCGCCGTTGTCCTCAAGCTGCCAGATGTTGACCTTGTCGTCTATCCCGGCCGGACCATTGATGCCGAGAGTGCCCAGCTTGTCGATCCATTCCCGGTTGGACCCTTCCTCCGGCTTGAGGAGGGCGAGGTTGGCTTCATAGTCGATGGCGATCACCTCGGCGGGAACCGTGTGGGCACCGTCAGCGGACTCGAACTCGATGTAGGTCGAATTGGCAGCCATCTCGCCGGTGGTGAGTATGTTGCCGTCCTCAAGAATGGCTCCCAGGCCACGGCGACGCTGGGGTTGGTTGAGTTCCCACGGCTGGGCGACGTTGTAGGTCTGGATGGTGGTGTTGATGCGAAGGAGTCCCTTTGCCCTTGCGGCCGCAAGGGCCGGGGCAGGGAGGACCGCCACGACAAGCAGAAGGGCGAGAGAGCAGAAAAGCGGACGGGTCGGAAACATGATCAGGATGCGGGTTGGAGGTCACCGAGATAATGGGAGCGGAAGATGCCGTTCTGCTGCATGATGCGCTTGTTGGCGGATTCCACTTCGGCCGAAGGAATCACGATGGGGCGGGCGACCCCGTTGCACTTGATGGTGATGAACTCGGGCTGGTCCCCGGCATACAGGAGTTCGTGAGCATGCCGGAGGTCCTTTACCCTGGTGCCGTTGATTTCATCCACCACCGTGCCGTTGAAGCCGGTGATGAAGGAGGTCAGACGATCACTCTCCACCCGGGTGAGAACCACCACATCCTCGCGCTCCTTGAAGAGGGCATCCCGCACGTAGTTCTGGAAGATCTTGCGTACGCGCGGGCTGTCGAAGCCGTAGGCGGAGTAGAGGTTGAAGTCGAGGGGCTGGAAGACCAGGCCGGCGAAGAAGACGAAGCGGGGTCGTTCGCCGTAGCGCACCGCGTAAATGCGGGAATGAGGGAAGGCCTTGAGGGTGACGGTGACATCCTTCTTCTCGCCCCTGCGCAGGAACTCGAGTTTGACTTCATCGCCTGCGAACTTGCGTTCGACCACCTCGTGCAGGACGACCTTTTCCCCCTCGACCTCGATGTTGCCGGCATTGTCAACCGGGTTGTTGTCGATGGAGAGGAGAACGTCACCGGGTTCCATCACGCCATCGCAGGGACCGGTGGGCAGGACGGAGGCCACCATGACGCCCAGTCCGTCTTCGGGAACCTGAAGAGCCTTGCGCATGGCCGGGTTGAAGAGTGCGAACTCGGTGATGCCGAGATCGACGTATTTGTCATAGCGACCGTCGCCGATATCCCTGAGGAAGCGCTGAATGACCGGAGTGGGAATCATGTAGCCGGTGTTGTCGGCCTGGCGCAGTCCCTGGAAGGCGACACCCACCACCTTGCCGTCCTGGAGGACCGGACCACCGGAATTGCCGGGGTTGATGGCGGCGTCGATCTGCACGACCAGGTGCGAGTCGACGCGGGAGTGCGAGTAGGGGCGGAAATCAATGCGCGAAACCACTCCGCGGGTTACCGAGATGCGATCTCCGCCGACCGGATAGCCAATCACGCGGACCTGGCTTTCCAGGGCAGGCACGTCACCGAACTTGAGGTAATGGAGGCCTTCGAAAGGGGCGTCGTCCTCGACCTCGAGGAGGGCGAGATCGCAGTCATGAGCGATATGAACGACCCGGGCCGGGTGTTTCCGGGCGGAGCCACGCCGGGTGATGAGGACCCGGTTCGCATTGGAGACCACGTGTGCGTTGGTCAGGAACTGGTTCGGGCCGATCATGAATCCCGAACCGGTGCCACCCCCGAAGCGCCCGGAGTTCCAGGGCGTGCGATAATCCGCCACCTGGGTAGCAGATTCGATGCGGACGACCGATTTGTAGATGTCGGCATTCCTGTTGCCGGTCTGGTCCGGGTTCTGTGCCAGCGCAAGGGAGTGGAGAAGCGCGACACTGCCACCGAACAGCAGGAGTTTATTCATGGCGGGAAGCTAGGCAGATTCCGGGCGGAATAAAGCGGAATTCGCACACCGGCCAAATGAATCGCCAAACCGCGGGAGAGAGAAAAAACGAGCGAAGCGGTTTCCGTATCATTGCGGCAGACCAGGCTGGCCGAGCACAGGGCCCGGGATGAGAAGGCACGCAAGGAGTCTGAGAAGAAGAACAGGCCTTACTATTAGACGCTTCTTCAGTGTCATGACCTTGGTCAGCAGGGAGCCTGGGCGGGGCGGGGAAACTGGATCTTCGAGTTCCCGACCGGAAGGGCTCGTGCGTGAGAACGAGGTTCTTGTTCAGCCCTGGACGTTGAAGCGGAATTCGATCACATCTCCGTCCAGGACTTCGTAGTCCTTGCCTTCCATGCGGATCCTGCCGGTGTCCCGGGCGGCGGATCTGGAGCCGGCTTCGACCAGATCCTGATGGGAGCAGACTTCGGCGGCGATGAAGCCACGTTCGAAGTCGGTATGAATGACGCCGGCGGCGGCCGGGGCCTTGGTCCCTCCGACAATGGTCCAGGCGTGGGTTTCTTTCCCGTTGGAGGTGAGGAAGGTGCGCAGGTTCAGGAGACGGTAAACTCCTTGGACGAGAGCGGTGGCACCGGAATCGGACACGCCCATGTCGGCGAGAAACTCGGTGGCTTCCTCTGCTTCAAGGGAGACCAGTTCCTCTTCGATGAGGGCGGAGATGATGACCGCTTCCGTGCCGTGCGAGGCTGCGGCGAATTCCTGCACGCGGGCAACCATGGGATGCTGCCCGGGATTTTCAAGGGCTCCGGCGAGCTGGTCTTCCGCCACGTTGCAGGCGAAGATGGTGCGCTTGGCAGAAAGCAGGAAGAAGTCGCGCAGGAGAATGGTTTCCTCCGCAGAGAGCTCCAGAGAGAGCGCAGGTCTGCCATCCTCGAGGTGGGGGAGGAGCTTTTCGATCACGGCGAGTTCACGGGCGGCTTCCTTGTCGCCACCCTTGGCCCTCTTCTCCCGGGAGGCGTGCCGCTTCTGTGTGGCGGCGAGGTCGGCCAGGATGAGTTCGGTGTTGATGATCTCGATGTCACGGATGGGATCGACCGATCCCAGTTCGTGGATGATATCGTCGTTCTCGAAGCAGCGCACCACCTGGACGACGGCATCGACTTCACGAATGTTGGCGAGAAACTGGTTGCCCAGGCCCGCGCCCTCGCTCGCACCCTTTACGAGCCCTGCAATATCGACGAACTCGATGACAGTGGGAATGGTCTCCCGTGAACCGGTCAGTGCCGCCAGCGGGGCAAGCCGGTCGTCCGGTACGCTGACCACCCCGATGTTGGGATCGATGGTGCAGAACGGGTAGTTCTCCGCCTGCGCCTTGCGCGTGCGGGTGACCGCATTGAAGAGCGTTGATTTGCCTACGTTGGGCAGTCCCACGATACCGGCCTTGAGCATGAACAGCGGCCTGTAGCCGAGATCGGCCCGCCTGACCACTCCAAGCTGCTATTCGATCGAGAAATTCTGTGGAATGCCGGTTGGATAGGCCGCTCCGCCAAGGAAGGGTCCGGTGCCTCCACGGGGAGCGTCGGTGTTCTTGGGTGGGAGGATGCTGCCATCGAAAATGATGCTCCCGCCGGGGAGACTTGGAGGAATGAAATTGACCGGCTCGGAGCGGTGCCGGGAATCGAGGGAGGCCATGCGGCCTTTCTTCAGCTCGCTGCGATCGAACTGCTTGATCTCGCCGGTGTTCACCTTGACGAGATGGGGTTGACCGAAACGGGTCAGATCACGGAGTTTGAAGGTGGCAATATCGCCCTTGGTCATCTTGCCCTTCAGGGAGGAGCAGGAAGGGAAAAAGGCCAGAGATACCAGGAGCAGGGAGGTGGAGAGAAGGAGACGCATGCGAACTTGCTGGCTTTTGAGCGCGGAGGAAAGGGCCGACGAACAGGATGGAGCGCGCAAGGAATACAGACACGATTGTGAGCAAGCTGTTCATGGATAAAGCACCTTTCTTCAAAGGATGCATTGATCATTGTGGAGGATTGATTGTCAGGAGGACAAGATCAGATGTGCCCCTGTCCCCATCCGCAGGGAAGGGAGAGGGCTGGAACGCGGTTCCGGGGAATCTCGGGACCGGGGTTATGATTGGGAGCGGTGATGAATGAGAAGGTAGTTCCGAACCGGGTTGTTCCAGTTTCGGCGGGTGGAGACCGGGCCGCCATGCACCTGCGGGGAGACCCACAGATCACTGGATCGTCCCCCGTCGAGGTTGAGCGCGGTGGTGATGTTGAGCCTGGCGAGTGGTTGGGCTGCCAGGGCTGAAGCCAGTTCGGAGAGGGTGGCTTTGCCGGCGTAGCCGAGAGCCCAGTAATGCCGACCGTCCCAGACGAGGAAGGAACGGGGACTTCGGTCGCGATTGCTCAGACCGGTCACCGCGATGTCATTCTCGATGAGGAAGGGGCCGGCCTGCACGAGATGGTGGGTGGGGGAGAAGGAGCGCCAGTGCCGCCGGCGGAGGAGACGTGGGGATTTTTCCACCGAGAGAACTCCGGAAGCGAGGGAGGAACCTGCATTCCAGGTTCCGATGCGTTTGCCGTTCTCGATTACCAGCCCGAGCGGATTGCCTTCCGGGGTGAAGAAGCCGGCGTTGATGGCGGCCAGTGCGCCGTGTGCCTTGGCGGCCTCCATGGCAGAGGGCCACTCGGTCCTGGGACCACCCTGCTTGTCCACCACCGAAATCTCATAATTGCGGTCGTCGAAGAGAAAGAAGGTGAGTGCGATACCGCGGGAAGTCACCTGCTCAATACCGGCAGAAAGCGGTTGCCGGGACGGTTGCAGATCAAGGAAGGTGGGAGCGGGGCCGGGGCCGGGCAGGGGAACGTCAACGCGTGCACCGGGATCTGTCGGGTCGTCAGGATCCGGCCTGATGAGGGGATATTCCGGGGAAGGCCCGGAGGGAAAGGCACGGGTGAAGCTGGTCTTGCCCGGGCTACGGGTTTGCGAGGTGCAGCCAGGGAGAAGCACGCACGTGAGGGCGACGGCCATCACGTGCGTGATTCCCGGAACAGGAAGAGGATCGCGCATACGGTCACAGGATGGCGCAGGTCGGGGGCAATGCAAGGGATCAACTTTTCACCGGAGGGGCAGGCGAGGGGCGGAGGTTTTCAGGCCCGGCCCGGCCGGACGGTGACCTGGTGGGGACAAAGCTCTTCTTGATCTGGCTCCCGGGTGGAGGAGGAACGATACCGGAGCTTCCGCCGGGGACCGGGTCTGTTCCCCGCAGGTGGAACTGCTCAGGTAAGGAACGGGCTGCCCCACCGAACACAAAGCAGGGAATACCCGTATTCTGGAGGGCGAATATTCACCTCTACCGGGAAGATGCGGAGCCTTTGCTCTTGATATCGGTCCGTCTGTGCATGAAGAGGCGGATCATTCAGGAATCAGGAATTGTTCCGGGATCCGGAAAACAGTAAATCAAGCAAGCATCCACAATTGGTCAGAGACGTTCCTCAGATCCTTTCTCTTAAGCGATGAAGAAGATTCTTATCCTGTTGGCAGGCCTTCCGTTCGGCGAGGTCTCCTCGGCCGTTTTCGGACCTATCTGCCAGTGGCACCGGGATCCGTGCACCTCAATGGCAATTCACTGGGTGCAGAACAATGAGGAATCGCCGGAGGTATGGAGAGTTGCTGCCGGGCCGTATCATTTCGGTGAGAACCCGACACTGTCCCTGCGAAGACCCATTCAACTGCCAGTGGGCCTCACCGGGGAATCGAAGATCGTGGTGGAATGGCCCGGCGGGTATTCTTTCATCGCTTACGTGAATGGCGAGGAGATCGGGCAGGTTTCCGATGACGGCCAATCGGTGGAGTTTCGAATTGGGCGGGAATCTGCGGGCGGCAGGGTGTTGCTCGGGCTCTCAATCCAAAAGGCAGATCGATCTGTCGGCGACCCGGAGCATGGACCAGCTGTTTTCATCAGGGACGGAAACAGGCGGATTACCCTCTGTGACGGAAACAGCAGCTGGAATTATCTTCCGGGATCTTCAAAAGATGCCCGCTGGAACGAAGTGCCGCCCCTTGCAGAGCTCGTCGAACCGGAACAGGGTTTCGTTTTTGCCTACCGGCTTCGCGAGGCAGAGGAATGGGTGAGTGCCGATATCACCAGCAGGCCCTTTGGAGAGACCCGCTACCGTGCTTTTTCTGCGGATCTGAACAACCTTGCTCCGCGCTCACGCTACGTCTTCAAACTTCTGTGGAAAGGCCGCCTTCTGGGCACCTGGTTCTTTGAAACAGCTCCCCGGAAATTCGAGGATGGGATGAGCTTCGTCACGGGTGGTGACATGTTTCATACGAGAGAGATGCTGGATGCCATGAATCGAAGGGCGGGGACAGAATCTCCCCTTTTTGCGCTTCTCGGGGGTGACCTCGCCTATGCGAATGGTGTTGATGGGGATCGCTGGCTGGAATGGATAGAATCATGGAACCAATGTGCGATCGCACCGGATGGCCGCCTCATTCCGATGATTCCGGTGATTGGCAATCACGAGGTGAAAGGGGCCGCCTTTCGCCCGACGAATGCTCCTCCCAGGAGCGATGCTCCCTACTTCTACAGCCTTTTTCATGGGATGGCAGATGGGAGTAAGTTTACCGTCGATTTCGGGAGTTATCTGACGGTCATCGCCCTGGACTCCGGCCATACGGAGAAGGTCGCAACGCAGGCCCAGTGGTTGCGCGAAACGTTGGAGGATCGGGCAGGGTTTTCCCGCAAATTCGTGTGCTACCATCGGCCCGCGTGGGGAACAGGTGCGAAGCCGGATGCCGTCGATATTCAACGATCATGGTGTCCTCTGTTCGAGCAGCATCGCGTTAATGCCGTTTTTGAGAATGACCATCATGTTTACAAGAGAACCCATCCCCTTACGGCGGGCATGCGGGATGATGCCGGAGGCGTGGTATACATGGGTGACGGGGCGTGGGGGACGAGAACCAGAGGGGTGGCAAAAAATGTAACGAAGAGCCGACCTTTTCTTGCCCATGCCGAATCCACCAATCACCTGATCAAGGTCACCCTCAGAGACAATCATGTTTCCTATGAGGCCATGACGGCGGACGGCAAATTGATAGATTCGTCCCGACGCTCCGTCGGGAAGTGAGCCAGGAAGGGCCCCCCCCCGGGGTGGGATGAGGAGGCCTCGAGGCTTTGTTTAATGGATCACAGTGCCCGGCGATGTCCTGACAGGACTTGGGGAATGTGGGTGACCCTGGTCTTTCGTTGAACTGTAATATTGTCGCAAACACACGTGATTTTTTCTGAAGGAGGAGAGATCTTATGCTGGTGCTGCGAAGCTCCCTGGAGTTTTCTTTCAGGGTTATGAACGCCCTCGATTCTGATGAAAGCCTTCATCGGAATCGAGTTGGGCATGACTGACACAGAATACCGGCGGATGACGCATGGTAAGGGTGAGGGCTCCGAAAGGTCCGAGCCAAAAAATCCATAAAGATAGAGATAATGAAAATGCTGACAACGATAGAGAAGAAATTTATCAGACTACTTGTGCCCGTCTGGTTGGTGGTTTGGACCCTGCCCGGAAAAGCGGAAGATCCTCCTGACCTGCTGGAGCAGATCAGCGGTGATTGGATCATGTACCGGGGCGACCAGTATGAGATCAAGAGGATCTCTTCCGGCAAAGTGCAGAGCTCCTTCTACGACTGGAAGGGAAATCTCAGAGTGGAGCGGACATCTGACCTGAAACTGGATTCATCCGCCGGCGGCGAAAGCAAGACCATCATCGAACAGGGATCTGAATGGCACTATCTTGCGGGAGGAAAGATCCCGAAGGACAGTTCATGGACCGGGCTTTCCTTCGATGCGGGGAAGGCGGGCTGGAAGACCGGAAAAGCCGGATTCGGCTACGGCGATGACGATGATGAAACCGTTCTTGATGACATGGAGGGCAAATACCTTTCCGTGTTCATCCGGCGGGAGTTTGAATTGCCTGAGAAAGTGGAGCTCAAGGGCCTGGGCCTTTTGATCAATTATGATGATGGCTTCATTCTCCATGCCAACGGTCGGCGTCTGTTCAGCTCAAGCAACGTGACGGTCGATGAAAAAACGGGAGAAACCACTGTTACCAACCACGAGGCCAACGGAGCGGAGTATTTCTCCCTCAGTGAATATGCCAGCGCATTCCGGACCGGTAAGAATGTGATTGCGATCCAGGGCATCAACACGAACTTGCCCAGCACCGACTTTACGCTCGATCCACAGCTTTTGCTGGGAGGATCCGGAAGTTTCGTGGAGACGAACCGGAAGGAGAGGCATGAAAGCTTCCGGACCGACCCCTTCTTCAAGGATCGTGCCTGGGACGGGAAAGTTGATAACCTCCAGATCTGGGGAAGAGCCCTTGGGGACGATGACATCGCGTCCCTGTGGAATCGAGGACAGGGTTCCGCCAAGGTTTCCAAGGAACTGTCAGAGGGCCTGATCGGACACTGGCCGTTTGATGGCAACCTGAAGGATGCAAGTGGCAACGGACGTCATGGCAAGGGCGAGAATGGGCCTGGGTTCGTGAAAGGCCAGTTCGGGCAGGCGTTGGACCTGAATGGGGAAAACCAGTATGTCACCCTCGGAGGCAAGGCGACGGATTACACTCCGGCCAGCGGCAACATTACGGTCTCGCTGTGGTTCAGTGTCGACAAGTTCGACAAGCGCTGGCAGACGCTGGTGGCCCTCGGAGACGCTGGGTGGAGTGACTGGCGTATTCATCGATTCGGCTTGAGTAATAACATGGGATTCGTCGGAGGGCGCTGGGCACGGAACAATGCCAGTATTCTTGACGGAAAAATGCACCACATCGTGGCCATTACCGAAAAAGGCAAAGGTGCCCGGTTGTATATCGACAATACTCTGGTCAGTAATAATGCGCCCGCCAATCAGGCTAGCAACTTTGCGGGGATCCTCCCGGATGAAGACGGATGGTTGCCGGTGGTGGGAGCCAACCTGCAGAGACACATCAGCCTGTCCAAGCCTCTGGAGGGGGAGTTTATCCCGTTGCAGGACTCACTCAGGGTCGTTGTAACCTCTCTCACTCAGGGCGGTGGTAACAATAATTCGTATTCCGGGGTATACCGGAAGGTTGATCATCCCGAAGAGGCGCTCCTGATTGCAGCCCGCGAGGGAAACAAGAAGAAGGTGGAGGAATTGCTCAAGGCTGGGGTGAGTCCTGATACGGCATCCCGGAACTCCTATGGGGCGCTCGGGTATGCAGGGATCGGAGGCCATCTGGAGATCATGAAGCTCCTTATTGCCCACAAGGCTGATGTGAACAGGAGGGCCCGCTTCATGAAAACCCCGCTGAACGTGACGGCAGGCTCCTCCCATATTGCGTCGGCAAAGCTGCTGCTTGCCAACGGAGCCGAGGTCAGCTTGGCCAACGGGAATGGCGCTTTTGTGACCCATGAATCCGCCTTCTGGGGACAACCGGAGATGCTGGAGTTCCTGCTCACGGAGGCGAAGGTCGACCCGAACCTGCGCTCAAAAAACGGACAGACCGCGTTGCATTACGCCATGTGGAACATGGTCAATGGCAAGGACGAGTTCAACAAGCCCTACCTGAAATGCATCCAGTTGCTTCTCAAGCACGGAACGAATCCTGATCTCCGGGGGGGGAACAACAACAGAACCCCACTGGAAATGGCCCTCAACAATGGGCTCAGTGACGTGGTGGCCCTGCTGGAGGCGCAATAGAAACGGGCGCTTCACAATTTTCGGGGGGGAGTGCGCCAGTGATGGGGTCTCCCCCCTGAAAGCATCCGGCCCGGGGGCAGGGGGCACGTCTTCTGGTGCCTCTTGGTTGCTCCAGGGAGGATGGTGGAGGTCGGAATAATTTCAGGCTGGCGCCCGGTAGATTCGCAGGCGCTCAACCTCCTCCACCAATTCAAATCCGCGGCCCTGGAGGAGGATCCTGCAGACGATCTGTTCGTGCTCCCGTTCGCAGTCATGGAGGGCGATCAGTCCGCCCGGTTTGACAGCGCAGGTGGCCGCGTGTGCGCTCTGGTGGCGACCGAAGGTGGGGCCCCAGGGGGCGTCCACGAAGGCGCAGTCCCAGCTCCCATCAAAGGGCGGGTCTGCCATGGCGGGAAGAATCACGGCGTGTTCTGAGAACCTGGTCTCCTCCCACTCTTCGAAGTTCTGCCCGTAGTGCACGGAGCGGATATGCGCGCTCCCGATCTGGTGGGTCACCTTCTCGATCCACTCCCCGTTGTTCTCAAGAAAAAGAGTGGTATTCCCCTGGTTCACCTGTTGCCAGGCAACCGAATCGCGGCCCACTCCGAAGACGAGGAGCTGGCACTCCGGAACACTCTGCACATGGCGGGCCCAGGCATAGTATTCTTCGAGGGAGCAGCTGTTGGGCTGGCCTCCGATCTCCGCAAAGATTTCTTCCAGGGACAGGTTCATGGCCGCGCCCACGTTGCCTCAGCTTTTCGGATAGACCCAGGGGCCACGGTAGTCGCGCTTGAGGAGCTTGTTGGCTGCTGGATCGCCGACAACCTGCTCCTTTGTCCCGTCCCAATGGATGCTTCGTCCCAGTTTCAGGGACATCATGCCCAGCATCGGGAGGACGGAGGAACGGTGCGAGGATTCAATGCCGCAAACCGTCTCTTTCTTCCCTTCGATGCCGTCGATGAAGTCTCTCCAGAGGAGCTCCAGGTTGTGGCCGTCGGGTTCCTGGAGCCGGGAGTCCTGGTGAATGATCTTTTCCCTGGAGTTGGCGGGGTAAAATGTCCAGCCGTCCCGCCAACCCATGTGGAAGACGCCGTTCTCGCCATAGAAGTAGCAACCGATCTTGTGTTTCTCGGGTGGATTTTCCGCGTAGCGGCGATGTTCCCAGGTGGCGGTGAAGGATTCGAACTCATAGACCGCGACCTGGGTGTCGGGAGCGTCGGTGGTCTGCTCCGTGTCGGTCAGGACCGGTTCCCCCCTGACCGGACGGCCCCCGGTGGAATACACGCGTCGGGGATACTTTTCCTCCGTCCACCAGAGAACCTGGTCAAGCCAGTGGACTCCCCAGTCACCAAGGGTGCCATTGGCGAAATCGAGGAAGTGGCGAAAGCCTCCCGGATGGATGCGGCTGTTGAAGGGACGCAGCGGCGCGGGTCCGCAGTACATGTCCCAGTCCATTCCCTCCGGGGGCTCCGAGTTGGGACGCGGTTTCTCGGCGCCACCGGCACCGGCCACGAACATGCGGACCATGCCCACCTTGCCGACCTTCCCGCTCCTGAGGAATTCCATCCCGGACACGTGGTGGGGACCGATGCGGCGATGTAAACCGACCTGGATGGTTTTTCCGGAATCCCTGGTGGCGTTCACCATGGCACGGCTCTCCTGGATGGTATGGCCGGTGGGTTTCTCGACGAAAACGTGGGCCCCGGCCCGGGCAGCCGCGATGGTCTGGAGCGCATGCCAGTGATCCGGGGTGGAGATGATGACGATCTCCGGCTTTTCCTTCTCCAGGAGTTCGCGGTAATCCTTGTAGAGTTTCGGTTTGTCCCCGGAGAGGTCGTGGACTTCCTCGGCGGCCACCTCGAGGGCGTCATCCGAGACGTCATTGAGAGCGACGACCCGGATCGTCTCCGAGGCCATTGCTTCCCGGAGGATGTTCATGCCCCACCAGCCGGAACCGAGGAGGGCGGTGCGGTACTTCTTTCCGGATTTCCCGGCGGCGGCCAGGAGAGGAACCTGATGGAGCAGGCTGGTGGCGGCTGTGGTGGTAACGAATGCTCTGCGTTTCATGAGTGGATGAGGATCGAGTGCGTCGGAACGCCCCATTCAATACAATTCACCACTCCACGCAAACCAGAGTTCCACTTGCGTTGCGGGCGTAGAGTTTTCCGTGGGCCAGGACCGGCACGGTCCAGCACTTTCCATCCAGGATCTTCCCGCTGGACGAGGGCTTGAATCCTGTGGGCGAGGCAGGAGCGACCCAGAGCGTGCCGCCGTGATCGAGAACCAGCAGTTGATCACGGACGGCGAGGAGGGATCCGAAGCCGCACTTGTCGAAGCTCCATTTCACCCCCCCGGTCTTCCAGTCCAGACACTTGAGGGAGGCATCCCCGTTGGAGTCCCCGTCGATTCCGTAGAGGTGCCCGTCAATCAGCACCGACCCGCTGAACTGATTGCGCAGTTCCTTGTTTTTCCAGATGGACTCCACCTGGTTGTCGCCGGTTTCGAGCAGGGCGCAGCCCTTGTTGTAGCCCGAGGAAATGAACACCCGGGTTCCGTTCACGAGGGGATCGGCGGCATTGACGCCATAGCGGGTGATCCAGCGGTGGGACCAGAGCCGTTTGCCGGTAGCGGGATCGACCGCCAGATAGTACTTTCCGCTCGCCAGCAGGATCGCGGCCGTCCCGCCCAACTTGACCGGGAGGGGGGTGGAATAGCCCGGGTCACCCTTTTCCGAGCTCCAGAGGATTCCACCATCATCCGTTCTCAGGGCCATGCCCGCGGTGCCGACATTGAGAAAAACCGCATCGCCCACCACAGTGGCGGATCCGTTGAATCCCCAGGTCGGGACCCGGACCCCGGCCTCCTCCTGAAGCTGTTTTTTCCAGGCCACTGCTCCGTCGGTGCTCCTGAGGCAGAAGAGGTCGCCCCACTTGGAAAGAAGGTAGACTCTCTCACCCGCCACTGTCGGGGTGGCCCCGGGGCCGCCTTCGTAGAACTTGTCGCCGAGATCCGCGTTGAAGGAGTGCTTCCAGAGGATCGAGCCGTCCTTTGTGCTGAGGCAGTAAATGGTATCGGTGCCCTTGCGGTGTCCCGTGGTAAAGAGGCGGTCGCCCACCACGGAAACCGAGGCGAATCCTGTTCCCACTTCCGCTTTCCAGGCAATTTTCCCGCCAATGTTGTTCAGAGCACCGGCAGGCAGGTTCTCGGGGGAGATGCCGTTGCGGTCCGGACCCCGCCAATGTGGCCAGTCACCACCCTGTGAAGGAAGAGTAGCGGCGCAGAGGCAGGCCAGCACAAGGGACCGGGACGGGGAAAAGGGAAAATGCATGGAAAAGGGAAAATGCATGGGATGCCGATTCGGGTCCAAGCTGCCAGTCGGGGCCGCCGCCGTCACTCCTTAAACCATGCGGTTCGCCCCTGGATTACTTTCGGGCCACCGCCAGGAGGGTCTGGAATCCGGGCAGAACTTCGCGCTAAGGCTCTCCCAGAGTTGCCGCGATCCGAGCACGGAGCGAGGCCGCGCCGCGGTCGCTGAGGTGGTCGTAGTCGTGGTAGAGGAGTTTGTGGTCTTCTGAGAGGATGCGCACGCTTCCGTCCTCCAACTCGAAGAGATCGTGGAGGGCCGTCAGGGAGACTCTTGGGAGATCATTGGCGATGACCTGGAGAGATTCGTTGGCGGCGTTGCGGAGGGTCGTCCGGTCCGGATCCTCGCGTCCGATGAGAGGGCGATCTTTTCGCTTCAGCGTGGAGGCGAACCTGACAATGGATCCGCGGCGCTCCATCGAGAAGGGCGTTTGGGTGAAGAGGGAAACTTGATCGGCGTGTTTGAGGAGGAGGGCCAGATTATTACGGAAGACGCGATCGAACCCGGCGGACCCGAGAATCTCGTGCTGGATTTCCCAGCGACCGAACCAGAGAACCTGCTTGGGTTTCCACCGGGTGAGGTATTCCAGGCGGGCTCGGTCGAAGTCGGCCCGGAAGTGGGAGATGCCATCGCGATAGATCGCGTCGTCGCCTTCGGTGTGGAAGCGGCCGAAGGCGTTGCCTATGCAGAGGAAGGCGACCGAGCGATTTCCTGCGTGTGAAATCTCAGCGATGGTGGAGGCGTACATGAGGGCGTGGCTGCTCCCGATCACGATGATCTCGGGCGGAGCATCGCCAACCAGGACCCCGCCTGATTTCCAAGCCTCGTCCCATTCCGCGTTGTAGGGTTGGGAGCTGAAGGCGGGAGACTGGAAGGCGGGTCTGGAGCCGGCGCGGAAGTGGTTGCTCCGCACGAGGTGGGAGAGGGTGAGGAGGGCGAGAAACACCGCGGCGATGGTGGTAAACTTGGGGGAGAGGAGGGGAAAGGTGCGGCGGCGAAATGGTCTTTCGACGAAGAAGTAGGACAAGGTGGCCGCCGTGAAGCTGATCAGGAAAATGGGGATCGCGTGTCGCGGACTGGAGACAGGCTCCATGCTGTGGAGGCGCCAAAGCACGATGATGGGCCAGTGCCAGAGATAGAGCGAGTAGGAGATCTTGCCGACGAAGACAAGGGGACGGGCGGAGAGGCAGGCTCCGACCATGCTGCGCTCGTGATTCGTGAATGCGATGACGAGCACAGTGCCAATCACCGGGAAGAGGGCCTGATGCCCCGGGAAGCCGCCTTCGCGATCGATGAAAGCGCAGGAGGCAAGGATGGTGAGTATGCCGAGCAGGGGCAGCGGCCGGGTCCAGGCCGGTGGATTATTCCGGGGAGCTCTTCTCCAATTCCAAGTGGCGAGGAGACAGCCGGCCAGCAATTCCCACGCGCGGGTCGGCAGGAGGTAGAACGCGTAGGAAGGAGTTGTGCTTGTGACCAGGATTCCGTGGGCGAGGCTGGCCAGCGCGCCCAGGGAGAGAAGTGGAATGATGCTCCGCTTTCCAAGTCGCAGGAGCAGCAGGAGGAGCAACGGGAAGAGGAGATAGAATTGTTCTTCAACGGCAAGCGACCAGGTGTGCAGGAGGGGGACGTCCTCGGCGGCCGGTCCCCAGTAGTTGCCCGTTTCGATGTGCAGGTGGAAGTTGGCAAGGAGGATGAGGACCGCGAAGAGCTGTGCGCCGAGGGAAGACCATTCCTTCTGGTAGAGGATCAAACTGCCTGCTGCCAGAGTGGCGAGAAGGACAACAGCGAGGGCGGGAAAGAGTCGCCGGATGCGGCGCATCCAGAAGTTCTTCAAGGTGAAGGTGCGGTCCGCGCTTTCGCGCAGGATGATGGAGGTGATCAGGAAGCCGGAGATCACAAAGAAGACATCAACTCCCACGAAGCCTCCGGGCAGGAAGGTGGGGCCCAGATGATAGAACACCACGGCAAGGACCGCCACGGCCCGCAGGCCGTCAATCTCGGAACGGTAAGTCAGGCTTGCCACGACGACGGGAGAGTTCTAAGCAGATCAGGAGAGTGTTGCCCTTCAATGTGGTGGAAGTCGACTCCGATGTTGTTAACGGCCACAACGGAATCCGGGTGACGAGCTACACTAGTGACACCGGTCACTTGGTAGCCACTGCCAGGAGCGTCTGGAAGTGCGGCGGGGCTTTCTCGCGGTCCACGATAACGGTTTCCACGTCCCTGAAGCCGGCGTTCTCCAGCAGATCAGCGATTTCCACTTCGGCAAATCCCAGGTGGGTGTCGGCGTATAACTCGCGGGCCTTGTCGAAGGAGTGCTGAAGGAGATCAAGGATCACCAGCCGGCCCCGCGGCTTGAGGATGCGGTGCACCTCCTGCAGGGCGCGTGCGGGGTTGGTAGCGTGGTGGAGAGCCTGGCTCAGGACGGCGAGGTCGACGAAGTTGTCATCGATGGGGGGTGCTTCAATGTCGCCCAGCCGGTATTCGAGGTTGGGCAGACCGTTCTCACTGGCGAGCTTTTTGCCGAAGGCCACCATTTTCTTTGAATGGTCGATGGCAATGACATGCTGGGCCCGCTGGGCGAGGAGCTGGGAGAGAGTGCCTTCGCCCGCTCCGAGATCCGCGACGACCTTGAAGTTGAGGACCTTGAGCAGGCCTTCGGCGAGTGCTTTCCATGAACGGCCCGGCACGTAATGACGGCCGAACTTCCCGGCCAGCTCGTCGAAGTAGGCCCGGGTGCGATCCTTGCGCTTGTGCAGGATGTGGGCGAGGGCCGCTTCGTCCTTCGGACGGTCGGGGATTTCGTCGGCGGCCTGTCGGGCGATCGCGAGGAGTTCGGCGGGAGCGCGACAGGAATAGATGTTGTTCTTGCCGGACCGGAGGTTGTCGGCGAGGCCCCCTTTCTTGAGCTGGGCGAGCTGGGTTGAGATCCGGGACTGGCCCATTCCAAGGATTTCCTGCAGTTCCGCCACGCTGAGGGATTCCTCGGCCAATAGAAGGACGAGGCGGAGCCGGGTGGGATCAGCCAGTAATTTCAGCGAATTGAGGATTGACGGCATAGGCGAGGCGACGTAAGTCGCATCAACAAATCACGATTCGTTGATATAAAACAGCATAAAACGATGGCCAAGACATTCATTTTTTCCTCGGAATCGGTCGGTGAAGGACACCCGGACAAGGTATCGGACACGATCTCGGACGCAATTCTCGATGCCTGCCTGAGGGTGGACAAGACGAGTCGGGTGGCCTGCGAGACCTTTGTGAAGAGCAACATGGTGGTGCTTGGTGGCGAGGTCACGATTCCGAAGGCGGCCGGCAAACCGCTCGGGGAAGTCATCAACGTCGAGAAGATCGTGCGCGATGCGATCCGCGGAATCGGCTACGTGAACGACGACGATGTGTTCCACTCGGACAAGGTCTTCATCCAGAACCTGCTGACCTCGCAGTCGGCGGACATTGCACAGGGTGTCGACGCCAAGAAGGCAGTGGGCAAGAAGACGGCGGAGCAGGGCGCCGGTGATCAGGGGATCATGTTCGGCTATGCGAGTGACGAGACGCCCGAGTTGATGCCGGCGCCGATCATGTATGCCCATCGCCTGGGCGCGGCCCTGACGAAGATCCGGAAGGCGGGGAAGCAGGCCAGGTGGCTGCGTCCCGACGCAAAGAGCCAGGTGTCGGTGGAGTATGTTGACGACAAGGCGAAACGCATCGTGAACGTCGTGATTTCCACCCAGCACGCGGAGAGCGTGAAGCACAGAGAGATCGAGAAGTTCATCATCGAGAAGGTGATCAGGAAGGTGCTGCCCAAGCGGATGCTGACGAAGGACACCGAGTATCTCATCAACCCGACCGGCAAGTTCGTGATCGGCGGTCCGCAGGGCGACAGCGGCCTGACGGGACGCAAGATCATCGTGGACACCTACGGAGGGGTCGGCCGTCACGGCGGCGGGGCGTTTTCGGGCAAGGATCCGTCGAAGGTGGATCGCTCGGCGGCCTACATGGGCCGCTGGGTGGCCAAGAACGTCGTGGCGGCGGGACTGGCGGGCAAGTGCGAGGTGCAGTTCGCCTACGCGATCGGCCACCCGCGGCCGGTGAGCGTCCACATCGATACATTTGGCACCGGCACCGTTCCGGACGACACGATCCTGAAGGCGGTTCTGGAGGTCTTCAGCTTCAAACCGGCCGACATCGTGAAGGACCTGAACCTCCTCCGCCCGATCTATGGCAAGGCGACGAACTACGGCCACTTCGGCAAGGATGATCCGGCCCTGACGTGGGAGAGGACGAACAGGGTGGCAGCCCTCAAGCGGGCGCTGAAGGGATGACCTGGAGCGGTGAACAACCCCACCACTGACGAATCATGAGTGCAAACGAAGATTACAAGGTAGCCGACATCGGCCTGGCCGATTTCGGCCGCAAGGAGCTCGATATCGCCGAGCACGAGATGCCGGGCCTGATGGCGAGCCGGGAGAAGTACGGGCCAGGGAAACCGCTGGACGGCGTTCGGGTGATGGGCTCACTCCACATGACCATTCAGACCGCGGTGCTGATCGAGACGTTGAAGGAAGTGGGCGCGGATGTGCGCTGGTGTTCCTGCAATATTTTCTCAACACAGGACCATGCGGCGGCGGTGATCGCGGCCTCCGCTACTCCCGTTTTTGCCTGGAAGGGCGAGACCCTGGAGGAATACTGGTGGTGTACCTGGCAGGCGCTGCAGTTTCCGGAGGGCAAGGGGCCGCAGCTCATCGTCGACGACGGTGGTGATGCAACCCTCCTGATCCACAAGGGTTATGAACTCGAGGAGGGCAGCGACTGGGTGAACACCCCCAGCGGCAACCACGAGGAGCAGGTCATCAAGGACCTCCTCAAGAAGATCCACGCGGAGCGTCCGGGCGTGTTCCACGAGTGGGTGCCGGAGCTCAAGGGGGTTTCCGAGGAAACCACCACCGGGGTGCACCGTCTCTACCAGATGCAGCGGGACGGCAAGCTGCTCTTCCCGGCCATCAACGTGAACGACTCGGTGACGAAGTCGAAGTTCGACAACCTCTACGGCTGCCGCGAGTCGCTCATCGACGGCATCAAGCGTGCCACTGATGTCATGATCTCCGGCAAGGTCGGCGTGGTGTGCGGTTACGGCGACGTGGGCAAGGGTTGTGCGCAGGCGCTCCGGGCGCAGGGGGCGCAGGTCGTGGTGACCGAGATTGATCCGATCTGTGCGCTGCAGGCCGCGATGGAGGGATTCCGGGTCCTGACCGTGGAGGACACCCTTGGCTGGGGGGACATCTATGTCACCACCACCGGCAACTTCGACATCATCCGCGCCGAGCACATGGAGAAGATGAAGGACCAGGCCATTGTCTGTAACATCGGCCACTTTGACAACGAGATCCAGATCGACAAGCTCGAGCAGATCGAGGGGATCCAGAAGCTCAACATCAAGCCGCAGGTGGACCGTTACACCTTCCCGGCCGGCAACAGCATCTACATGCTGGCTGAGGGCCGCCTCGTGAACCTCGGATGCGCCACCGGGCACCCGAGTTTCGTGATGAGCAACAGCTTCACGAACCAGACCCTGGCGCAGATCGCGCTCTGGGAGACAAAGGACACCCGCGGGATCGGGGTGGAGGTGCTTTCCAAGGAGCTCGACGAGGAAGTGGCGCGGCTGCACCTCGATAAGGTCGGCTGCAAGCTGACGAAGCTCACCCCCGAGCAGGCAGCCTACATCGATGTGCCGGTGGAAGGCCCCTACAAGGCGGAACACTATCGTTATTAAGCGAAGGTGCGGGAACCCGGGATCCTAATGGAACCTGTTTGGCCGCTGAGACTCCACGGATGGCTCCCGACCGCTACATGTGCCCCACCTGCGGGGCCGAAGTGAAGGTGGGGACGGGGTGTCCCGGTTGTGGCCGGGACACCAGGACGCGGAAACGGAACAAGAGCGCCCGGACCCCGCCCAGGCGGCGGTCATGGGAGCAGGACGACACCCACGACGGCCTTGATTTGCCGGACGAGGACTTTGACTATGAGGACTTCGTTGCGCGTGAATTCGGGCACAGGACCTCCAAGGCGATACGGATCAGGTGGTACTGGGTGGTGACCGCGGTGCTGCTGGCAATCACCCTGCTGACCCTGGTGCTGGCGGGGGTGTGGTAGGGTGTAGGCCGGAGGGGATTGGACGCCGGGTTCGTCCGTTGAGGCCGGGGAAGCGGCCCTCAGAGGCGGGGGTTTCGTTCCGGAACGAGTGGGCTAGGGCAGCTCCATGATCGCGAGATCCTTGAACTGCACCTTCATGTCCTGGCCCCCGTGGAGCTGGAGGGCAATGTGCCCCTCCTTGAGGCATTTCCCGTCACCCAGCAGTTCGGTCACCTTCACGCCGTTGAGGGAGACCGTGATGTCGTCTCCGACTGCGGTGACGAGGAGGTCGGTCCACTCACCAGGCTTCACCGTCCTGGCGATGAGCTTGGGGTCGGGCTTGCTGACCCAGGCGCGCATGGACGTCTCGTAAAGTCCGCCCACTTCCCTGGAATTGTCCACTTCGGCCTGGAAGCCCCTGACGCTGACATGGGTCTTGGTTTTTTCCACGCGGAAGTAGAATCCGCTGTCCCCGCTGGTGACCTTGAATCTGGCGCGCACCTTGAAGTTCCTGAAGCGTTTGTCGGTCATGAGGAGACCGTGTCGCGGTTCGCTGCGGGGCGAAGTGCCCAGGATGGTCCCGTCGACCACTTCCCATTTGCCGCCAGGGACGGGATGCCAGCCGTTCAGGTCCTTGCCGTTGAAGAGTGGTTTCCACTCCGGTCCTGCCGAAACGGTGAACGAAGGGAACAGGAGGACGCCGAGCATGAGAAGCGCTTTCATGGGCAGGAGGGTGACAGCGGATGGTTTGATGGGAAGCTTCAAGACGCCGCGTTCAGTTGTGGTGACCAGGTCGATAGCGTCAGTCCCCCCGGGAACGAGGCAGGCGAAGGCAGAGCTCGGGCAGGTGCGCCCTGCTATCTGCGGCTGGCCAAACGCTACCAACCGCCGGGCACCCTTCAATCCTTCGAGGCCGTTGCCCCGAAGTGTCTGCGCAGCAGGCGAAGCGACTTGGGGATCGCGGTGAGGGG
>DLRK01000137.1 GCA_002501065.1 Akkermansiaceae bacterium UBA7890 | reverse complement strand
GTGGGCCCGGCAGGATTCGAACCTGCGACCAAGGGATTATGAGTCCCCTGCTCTAACCGCTGAGCTACAGGCCCCGGTGAAATCGTGTCCGGATAATACACAGTGGCCAAGGCTGTAAAAGCCCGGGTATTTCTTCCCGGAAGCCCACGCCCGGAGATCCTTGCTATTTCCCCGGCACCACTGCCCGGGCCGCACGATCCCCGACTTCAAAGTAGCCGAGATTCCTCCTCTTCTTCCCTTCGGTCGTGGCAATCATCCACACCGCACCGGGACGCGTTTGTTGCCGGAATTGTCCACCAGGAGCAATCGCTCCGTAAGCCTTGGTGCCACCGGCTCGATCCATCCACAGGAGATCGACTTCACGGGTGCTGTTGTTGATGAAGACCACCTCAAGGGAATTCCCATCAGGTTTTGATCGAGGTGCCTTTTCCCCGTCAGGCAACGGTGCCCATTTCAGTGCCGGCAGGGATTCCACCTTCGGTTGAATCAAGTTGGCGAACTTTTTCGGAGCGAGTGCACGCAACCGTTTCAAGGTGGGCAAGTGCGCTGCCTCATTCGCCAGGTTCCGCCATTCGTAGGGGTCCTTCTCAATATCATAGAGCTCCTCGCCGCCCCCCGCATAATGAATGTAGCGCCACTTTGCAGCACTCAGCCCATAACTACCGGGTGTCTCGAGATGCGTTACCGCCGTGTGGGACCAATCTGCCTTCGGATCAAGCAGCAGGGGGATCAGGCTGGGCCCGTCGTGACCACCCACCGGTGGAAGCCCGGCCAGTTCGAGCAGGGTCGGTGCCAGGCTCAGCAAACTCACCGGCTGGGGACAGGTCCCGGGGGATGTGCCTTTCGATAAACCGGGTGTTCCCCGGGGCACGCGGACGATCAATGGCACCCGGGAGCAGGCCCGCCAGGCGGTGAACTTCTGCCAATGTTGTTTTTCGCCCAGGTGCCAGCCATGATCTGACCACAACACCACGATGGTGTCCCCGGCATTCGGCCCTTTCTCGAGTGCCTCCAGGACGCGACCCAGCATGGTGTCGGCAAAATAGATGGAGGCCAGGTAACCCTGCACCGCGTTCTTCCACTGTTTTTGATCACGGATATGGGCAAAGTAACGGTTAGGACCCATCCGTTTGCCTTCAGCGGGCAGATCCGCAAGGTCATCTTCCCGGTATCCCGGCGGCAAGCGGATTTCCTCGATCGGGAAAGCGTCGAAGTATCTCTTCGGAACGAACCAGGGTTCGTGCGGACGGTAGATTCCACAGGCCAGGAAGAAGGGCTTGTCATGTTTCCTGCGCAACTGTTTGCCGATCCATTCCGACACAAGATAGTCCCCGCCATACTCCTCATCACTGACATCCAGAGGGCCCCAGTCAGTCTCAATATACTGCCAGGGCCCTCCCCGCGGGAGGCTCACCGGCCGTTGCTCGGGATACAGGGTGCGCGGAAAGGGATTCTCAGTCTTCTTTGCAGGGAAGTATTCATCCCACGACTGCGCATCGATGAAGTAATGCAGCATCTTGCCGGATCCCGCCGACCAATAGCCTGCCAGAGAAAAGGTTCTGGGCAACAACTCGGCCGCAGGGAGGACCTGACGCATCTTCTGCCCGTTCCGGTAAAGACCCGATCGATGGGGGGAAATGCCCGTGAAAATCGCGGAACGTGACGGATTACACGCCGGCGCCGGACAGTGCGCATTCGTAAAGAGCACTCCCGAGGAGGCCAATCGATCAAGGTTTGGTGTCCGGGCCTGGGGATGACCACCCATGCAGCCCACCCAGTCATTCAAGTCATCGATCGCAATGAACAGCACGTTCGGCCGGGCCGCCGATAAGGAGATGGGCCAACAGGTTATGAGCGCCAGAAGGAGAATCCTCATCATTGGTGAGAGCAGTCTATCCACCCATCCGGCCGCCAACGAGCAAGACCTTCGATCAGAAAGCCGGAGCAGGGATGCCCGCCGGAAGACGGAGGCACTTCGCAGGATTGCTACGGAGGCCGAATATTACCGCTGTTCAGGGGGACGCTCACGCGGGGACCGGGAAACAACCCCTGCGGAATTCCTCCAGATCCCTCTGGGATCCGCCTGCTTTCCGTCCCATTCCTCCCTTGCCAATACCTCTGGAGGGGTATGACCCCACTGTTAGGGAAGCAGGTCATCTCACGTAAGGGGTAGCCATGCAGGATGAAAACCGCAGATGTCACAGGAGATGAAAACCTTTTTGCATTTTTCCCGGAAAAAGACGCATGGGTGGGTAGCACGCCAAATACAATGGTGTAGCGTACTTCCCAAATGGACTCTGTTTTCCCTCTTTCTCAACCACAGCGCGAACGCCCGACTGAATAAAAAAAACGCCTCAATCGTTTTACGGTTAAGAGGACAACAGACTGAAACGTCATGAACATCCCGGCTCATTTTAAATTCCTGCTCGACTCGGTTGAATTCACCGCCCGCCGAACCGATCCCGTGCTCCACCACGATAGTCGACACCTCTGGGATGACATCGTGGACAGCTTTGAAGATCGTCATGAGAAATCGAACTACTGGATCTTCTGCACGCGCTGGATGCGGGAGGAAACCCTCAAGGTCATGCACCGTGGATCACCACGGGCGCTCCTGGGAATCCTTTCAATACTGCGTCCCAAGGATGTCCCCACTCCAAATCATTCAGGTGAACCGTCGGCCGCGATGAAACGCCGGGTGGTGGCCATGCTTCTGCCCGTCCTGATGGCCGAACTGGTGGTGCGGATCCACAATGAGGCGGTTGAGCGCCTTGGCCCCTACAGCACCGAGGCCGAGATCTATCATCCGGAAGATCACCGCGATTGACCCGGAAAGAGGTCAGGAAAGCACCCTCTCTTCCCGGACAGGGATGTTCTCCACCGGGATCTCAGCGCCTGTCATTTTCCGACCATCGCCAAAGCCTCGTCGAGGCGTGTCAGCAGATCCTCAACCGGTTCCCGACCCACCGAGAGACGAAGCAGTTCGGTGGCCACTCCGCATTCATTGGCCCAGGGGATCTCGGTATAGTGTGCGAGCAAGGTGTAGGGACACAGCAACGAGTAGTCCGTGCCAAGGCTCGGCCCCTTGCTGAAGCGCATGGCCTTATAGAGTTCCGGAGTTCGTTCGGGAACCTTCAGGGTGAAACTCATCAATCCACCATAACCTGCTCCCTGATGCTGGAGAGCCTCATACTCCCCGCGATCAACCAAGCTGGGATACCAGACCTGCGCGACTGCAGGATGATCATGAAGGAACTCCGCTGCTGCGCGGCCGTTGCCGTTACACTCGTTTACCCGCCGTTCGAAGTCCGCCGCATTGGCGGCCAGAACCTCCGCGTCCCGGGGATAGAGTCGGGACCCATCGGGCACTTCGTCATCAAGCACCCTGCGCAACTCCTCCGCAAAAGGTGATGAGTGATTGAGTCGCACGGCCCCGGCCAGGACATCGCCAACCCCGGAAACCCACTTGGTGAGACTGGTGGAAACCGCATCGGCATGGGAAAGGGCATCGATATTGAGGTGGCTGCACACCGTGTCGTCGACCAGTAGCGGGGTCCGGGATGCCCGACAGGCCTCTGCCACGGCGGGCAGGTCCACCGTGTGCAGAAGGGGGTTACTGGGGACTTCGCAGAAGACCGCCGCATAGCTCCCCTGGCGGATGGCGACGAGAGCCTCGTCAAGGGCATCGCCCCGGGGAGAATTGACAAAGTCGACCCCCGCCCCGAAGTGCTCCTGCACCTTGAGGGCGTCCACGTAGGGAAAACAGAGCTGGAGGGTCTTCAGACCGGGACGACGGGCGGTCACCGCCCGATAGAGCGCGAAGATGGCTGCCATTCCACTTTCGAAAAAAAAGGCATCCTGTTCCCTGACTTTCATCACCCGTGCGAGGGAGCGTCGAAATTCAGCCACCTGGGAGGAATCCGTCGTCACCCCGTGCTGGAGATCTTCCGCCTGGCGACTGCTGATCAACTCCCCCGTGTGTCTCCAGTAATCCCGGGCCGCCTGGTAGCCCTCCTCGGGCACGGCAAGGAGGGACACTTCGGATTCAATCACTCTCCCGGTCAGGCCGGTCCGCTGCCTGACAAACCTGGCCGCCCGTTGAGCCGCTGCCGACGAGGAATAGGCCATGAGCCGTTCTCCTTCCCCGGCATGCTCGCCCTCCAATTCCCCGAGGTAGCTTGCGGTGATGGGATGAAGGAAGAAGCGAGGATAGCCCGAGCGCATCTTGCCCACCACCGCCGGATCGCTCTCCTCATAACCAATGACCGCCTCCCAGGTGGGAAGGCTCACCACACAGGCGTGTGGAGAATCGGGCAGGGGAACCCCCATGTCCTTCTCCCGCCAGGCAGGATCTCGCAACAAGTCGCGCACTGGCGCTTTCTGCCGCACTCGCTCCAAAGCTCAAGTATCGATTCGCCTTCGATGTCAATCTCAGGCACTCTGGGACACCATGGCTCAGGATTGGGTTTCGTTTTCAGTGCAGACGGGTTATAGTCTGCAGAGTCGCCGCCACGACTTTTCACCCTGAAACAGGTTTTATCAGCATTGTGAGGAGCCCGCAGTCCAGATACATCATGGGTGCTGCCACCCTGCTCGCTACCTTCCTCGGGTTCTGGCTCGTCCGCGACATCCTGACCAGCGTGCAGCGGGACAAGGCCGACAGGGACTCTCGCCGGCGACCGGGTCCCTTTGTTCAATTCGATGCCCCCAATCTGGCGAGCAAGGCGCCCAAGCGCCATGGCAGTCGACGGGCCCCCCGCCTCGACGAAATCCTCTTCGGGCTTCCGGGTGAGCGGATCGTCCGTTTCGAGAACGAGGAGGATTACCGGAACTTTCTTGCCAAACTCTCCGGGAGCAAGGCACGCCTCCTTGGCCGCCTGGACAAACTCAGGGCCGTCCGCATCGGTTTTGACAACCTCGATGATCTCGACGGCTTGCTCGATGAGGACGACAGCTTTGCCAATTTCCGGGTCTCCATTCCCGAACTACCCCAGGTGGATGCCCAACCCAACGCCGTCGGCTTCGGCCGCAACACCCTGGAGTGGCTGGGCGTCACCGGCAACAACTCGGAATGGGGCAAAGGCGTCCGCCTCGCCATGCTGGATACGGGTGTCGGCGAACATGGCACCCTGGGGAAACGCGTGCGACAGATCGATCTCATTACCGGCGACGGCCCCCCCATCGCCCTCCATGGACACGGAACCGCGGTGGCCGCTCTTATGATAGGGGACGATGGAGTGAGCCAGGGAATCATCCCGGGGGCGAACCTCCTCTCGATTCGAATCGCGGATGAAAGCGGGGGCTCGAACACCTTCCTCCTCGCGGAAGGCATTGTCCGGGCGGTCGATGAAGGGGCACAGATCATCAACATCTCGATGGGTTCCTATGGAGACAGCCCGCTGGTCCAGGACGCGGTGGCCTACGCAGGAGAGAAGCAGGTCCTCATCGTCGCCGCGGCCGGGAATGAGGGGTTCTCGACCCCCAGCTACCCCGCCGCCTATGAAGGCGTGATCGCGGTGGGTGCAGTCGATGCGGCGGGGCAGCACCTTGCCTTCTCCAACACGGGAGATGCCATTGATGTGAGCGCCCCCGGTTTCGATATCATGTCCGCCTGGCCGGGGGAGGAATACACCAGTTTTTCCGGAACCTCGGCCGCCGCACCACTGGTGACGGGAGCTCTTGGTGCCACTATGACGGAAACCCAATCCGGCGTCCTTCTTCCCCAGCAGGCTCTCACGATCCTCGAAAACAACATGAATGCCGCGGGAGCCCCGGGGGACGACCCCTTTTACGGGGGCGGCAACCTGGACGTCGACCGCATGGTCAACACCCGGACCGCCGGGCGCTTCGACCTCGCCGTGGCCTCCAACTGGTACAAGCCCCCCACTGGGGAAGAGGTGGTGGGAACCTTGCAGGTCACGGTCCAGAACCAGGGGACAGAGGCCATGGCGGGAACCACGGTGGATGTCATCATTCATGATGACATCTTCACCACTACCCTCCCCCGCCTGCAGGGCGGCGCGTCCCACGTGGTGTCCCTGCCCATCAATGAACCGGCCCAGGGTGAACTGATTGCCATTCGCAGCACCATCAATCTCAACGGCAACGAGGACCGGGATCCCAGCAACAATGTCCTGGCTGGAAATGTTGGCCTTGTAGACGGAAGCCCCGGAACAACGCAGGAGAATTCCGGGGTCGGCAACCGCGGACCGGAGTCCGACTAACACGAGACGACAGGATCCGGGAGTTCCCGTCCGATCTCATCAACCCGGTAGCCGAATCCGTTACCGCTGATGCTGGCAAGATCCAGTTCGCCGTTCCGACGTCGATAGAGGCCGGGATGCACCTTTGCTTCGATCGTGGAAGCTTCGGGATAGAACTGCATGGCATTGGTCTCCACCCCCATGATGGTTCCCACGTGGGCCGCAAGGAGGACGTGGGGGATCTGCGCCAGCATCGGGTTGGTGAGATCCTGCACCATGAGGCTCATGCCGTGGGCCCGCGCCCAGCAACAACTCAGGAGGGCCCCGGTCTGGGTCTTGCAGGTCTTCAGGGCCACTCCGTTCCAGCCCAGTTCCCGGCCAAGACGCACCAGTCTCCAGTCGTGGGCACTCTCATCGAGGAAAAGCGGCTTGCGTGACGAAACGCTGTGGACGTCAATCCGGTTCTCTTCAAGCTCGTAGGGAAAGGGCTGTTCGACGTAGAGCAGCATTTCATGGAGGGAGGGGTGGTCCACCGCAAGACGATCGAGAATGTCATTCACGTAGGCCGGATCCGTAACCGTGCAGTTGAAATCGGCACTGAGACATCGCACCCCCGTTTCGAGCGCGAGACCTCCCACCTTCACCGTTCGAGCGTAATCCCACTCCGCTTCGTTGCCCCGCAGCTTGATCTTGAGACAGTTCAAACCATCCCGGGCAATCCATTCAGATAATTCGACCGGATATCCGTCCTCCGGCTCCTCCCCGGTCAATTCGTCAGACCCCACCGGGTCGAGTCCACCCACGAGGTGCCAGGCCGGAAGGGTCGCGGATGGGGGACTCAGGAATTCATCGGGATAGCGCCCCCGGAAGGAGACCGGAACATCTTCCGCAGGTTTGAGGTAGGCGGCGAGATCACGGTTCAGGTATTCGGAGCCATAGAGCTCGTATATGCTCCGGTCGTGCAAATTCCCGTAAGCGTCATGAACTGCAATGTCGAAGAGCGAACAGCACACCAGGGCCGCCAGCCAGGGCATAGCCTCCCCCGCCCGGGCCAGGTTAAAGGATTCAAGGAGGCCCGGAAGTTGGCCCTCCACGAAATCGTGTCCAATCTCAAGGGGGTGACCTTCTCCATCAAACCCGCTCCAGGCTCCTGCGAGCACTTCGCAGAACGCCTTCATTGCCTGATGCCGCTCCTCGTAGGCAAGTGATCCAGGCCAGACCCAGGTTACACTGAGCGGAGTTTCCCCCCACCCGGTTGCAGTGCGTCCGTCCCTCCCTTCCACCGTCACCCGCACGCGAGCGCAGGTGACCGAGGTCAGGGTCTCCATCCCGAATTTAAGGGGCATGCGGGTCTCCACCGGGAGGTAATGAAGTATCGCTCCCACGCAGCGGATATCGGTGCCCTGCCCCATCGCGATGTGATCTTGTTAGCTGGCCAGCCTTTGGCAAGCACGCCGGTGCTCACTCTTCCAGGATCCCGGCAACCAGGGAGCGCTTCTCGCATAGGCCCCCCAAAGGCTCCATTTCACCTCTCCCCGGGAGATCTTGACTCGCTTTTCAAGGTCCGCCCACGAGGCGCTTTCCAACCGGTCCAGGGTGCGTCCTCCCAGCAGAGCAGGCAATCCGGTTGACATCCGGAGCCTGCTGCCATGCAGCGCGGCGGTGTAGCGGAGACCGTCAGCCAGCAACTCCCTGGCACGGCTTTGCCAGCGGGGTAATTCCGCACCCAGCACTTCAGCCTCCACTGAGCCACTACCAGGCAGATAACACCGTCCCCTCGCAAGATCCTCCGGGACATCCCGCAGAATGTTCACCAGTTGCAGCCCCTTGCCGTAATTGGCACCCCAGCGCAGCAGGGTGGCGCGCTCTTCACGGGCAAACCGGTCACTGCAGGTGAAGCCTATTTCGGTCCAGAACTCTCCCACACAACCCGCCACCTGGTAGGCGTAGGTTTCCAGTTCGTCGTCCTCTGCCAGGCGCACCACGGCATCGCCAGCAAAGCGCTGGAGATCCCAGTTCTGTCCTCCGGTGATAATCCCCACCACCTTGCGGATATGCCTGCCGACCTTCCGGTCCATCATGTCCAGCCAGTCGAAACAGTCGGCTGCCCGCAGCACAAGATCCCATTCCCCCCGTTCCAGCCCCGATCCCTCCAGTTCACCGGGGAGAGCGCAGGCGAACTTCTGTGTGTCGCGGTGCTTTGCCGGCGCGCTCAGCAGGGATCGGAACTGTTCCAGGAGGGCCTGGCGCCGGGCCTGGTCAATCGAACCGGCATCGGCAATGGTGTCACTCAACCGGGCCAGCAGGTAACCCAGACTGAGCGGCCCCCGGAACTCGCTCGGCAAAAGCTTGAGAGTGAGATAAAACGAGCGAGAAACCTCACGCAGGATGTCGGTGCCGAGTTCTGCCGTGTTCATCGCCCGCGGGAGACTGCCCACTCCCTGGCCCGATCACCAATCACAAATCACGATAACCTTCATTCACCTCTACCTCCATATTCCTTTCTGTCACCACATCTGCCCCTACTGCTCATTTTACAAGCACACCCCGGGGAACACGGACCTGGCGCGCTTTATTGATGCCCTTCTGGCGGAGGCCGGGAACCGGGTCTCCAGATTGCCGGTCCCAGCCCTCGAAACGGTCTACCTCGGCGGCGGCACTCCCAGCATGCTCTCCCCTGTCCACCTCCGGCGACTCTTTGAGGGCCTGCGGGAGATCTTCAGAATTCAGCCAGGAGCGGAAATCAACCTCGAGGCGAATCCGGCGACTTTCGGGCGACGAACTGCAGCCACCTATGCGGATCTCGGAATCTCACGGGTTTCTCTGGGGGCGCAATCCTTTGATCCGGAGAATCTCACCGCCCTGGGAAGAACGCACGGCCCATCCGAGATCACGCGGTCTGTCGCCCTCCTCCGGGAGGCCGGGATCGAGAACGTCAGCATCGATCTCATGTTCTCCATCCCCGGTCAGTCCCTGAGCCAGTGGCGGCACAGTCTGGAAAAGGCCCTGAGCCTCTCACCCCCGCACATCTCGGCCTACAATCTCACTTACGAGGAAGACACCCTCTTCTTCGAACGGTTTCAGCAGGGCCTCTACCACGACAAGGACGAACTCAACGCGGAGATGTTCGAACTCGCCCACGAACTGCTCACCCAGCACGGATTCCGCCATTATGAGACATCCAATTACGCCCAACCAGGATTCGAGAGCTGTCATAACCGGGCCTACTGGGCCGGAATGGACTACCTCGGCCTTGGCCCATCCGCGGTGTCCACCATCGCGGGGCGCCGCTGGAAGAACATTCCAGACACCCGGCAATACGTCCAACTGGTCGAGCAGGCCGGCCACGCCGAGCATGAAGTGGAAGATCTGACCAAAGCCCAACTCGATCTCGAACGGATCGCCCTCATGCTGCGGACGGACCAGGGCGTTCATCGCCGACACCTTGGCGCAGTGTCGACGGAGCGCCTTGAACACACGATCGAGGAGGGCCTTGCAGGATGGGATGGAGACCATCTGCGCCTCCTTGGCAGGGGCCCCCTGCTCGTGGACTCCATCGTTTCCCACCTGGCGGACTGAACGCCCTCCACTCCCTTCTTGCTCCCGCCCTCCTGGTCGAGCATAACGGCGTCAGGAAAACATGCTCGAAGGCACCTACCCGCTGGCGCGCAAGCTCCTATTCCGCCTCAACCCCGAACGGGCCCACGACTGGTCCCTCGCCGCCCTCCGGTCTGCGGAAAAATGCGGCGTCCTGAAAGCCCTGGCTGGCGATCCGCCGGGCCTGGCACCGGTGAAATGCATGGGACTGACCTTCCCCAATCGCCTCGGCCTCGCCGCAGGCATGGACAAGGAAGGTAGTGCCATTGACGCCTTCGGCCGCCTGGGATTCGGCTTCATCGAAATCGGAACCATCACTCCACGTCCCCAGGATGGCAATCCCAGGCCCCGCCTCTTCCGCCTCCCGGAACACGATGCCATTATCAATCGGATGGGGTTCAATAACCCCGGCGTCGCAGAGGGCGTTGCCAACGTGCGAAAGACCAAGGGCTTTCAGGGCGTGATCGGCTTCAATATCGGCAAGAACAAGGACACCCCCAATGAGCAGGCCATTGATGACTACCTGATCTGCCTGCGGGAGGCCTGGCCAGTGGCGGATTACATCGCGGTGAACCTGTCCTCGCCCAACACGCCGGGCTTGAGGGATCTCCAGGACCCTGAGCCCGCCGCCCGCCTTCTCGATCGTCTGCAGAGTGAGCGCGCCATCCTGCTCCGTGAGACCGGTCGTCAGGTCCCCCTTGCCATCAAGGTCGCCCCCGATCTTCAGACCGGGGAGATCCGCGCCTTAAGCAGGGTCTTTCTCGATCATGGTCTCGATGCCCTCATCGCCACCAACACCACCGTTGAGCGCCCGGAGGTGGGTGCTCACCCATCCCACGCCGAGGCGGGCGGACTGTCTGGTGCTCCCCTGACGAAAAACTCCACCGAGGTGATCTCCCGCTTTCACCACGACCTTGGTGACAGGATCCCGATCATCGGTGTCGGGGGCATCATGTCGGCCGTCGATGCCGCAGAAAAACTCTCTGCCGGCGCCACTCTCCTCCAACTCTATACCGGATTCATCTACCACGGACCAAAATTGATCCGGGATATTTTGAATAGTTCTGCGGTTTCTGCGTCCTAAAGAGCAGAACCTCCACTTGATTGTTTCTATTGTCTCGGAGAGCGCAACGGATTAAGATGCCCCAAAGCAACTGAACCAAACACGAATACACCATGAAAATCAAACTCCTGACCAGTCTCACAGCCGCCGTTTCTCTCCTCTTCGCGAGTTGTGCCGCCGGCCCCAACACCCAGGCCGGAGCCCTCACCGGAGCCGCCCTTGGGGGCGTAGCGGGCGCCATTATCGGTAACAATGTCGGGGATGGCGATGCCGGAACCGGAGCCCTTATCGGGGCAGCCGTCGGAGGCGCTGCTGGCGCTGCGGCCGGAAACGCAAAGGATAAACAGCAAGGCCACGTGCGGGGCTACTAGAGATTTCGCACCAGTTAATCCTTCTACAAAGCAGCGGGAAATTCCCGCTGCTTTTTCTTTGGGTCAGGTTGTGTAAAATACCGCCGTCACTAATCATCCCATGCGACCACTCAGTCATCTTTTCGCCCCACTCATCCTCACCGCTGGATTCGCCCTGCCCATCGAGGGGCAGGCCGAGGACTTCGATCCTTTCGCAGCAGCGGAACAGTCCGGCAATTCAAGCAGGATGGAGTTTCTCTCCGAGGTCAGAAGCATGGCGCCCGGCCAGCCCTTCCATCTCGCGATTAAGCTTACCCATCCTCCCCGCTGGCACTCCTACTTCATTAATACCGGATTTGTCGGGAGACCTCTGCAGCCGAACTGGAAGCTCCCACCGGAATTTAAAGTGGCACGGGTTGCGTGGCCGGTCCCCCACATCGGCAGCACTAGCGGGATAAAGACCTATGGTTATGAACCGCTTGTCTATCACCTCTTCAAGGTGACCCCGCCCCCGACTCTCAGGGTGGGAGAGCAGATCACAGTCAGTGCCGCGCCCAGCTGGCAGATCTGCGACGAGAACAACTGCCTCCTGGAACCAGGCTTGGGGCCAGCTTCGCCCAGCGAAATCACCCTTCCGGTTGCAGCAGAAGCGGAGACTGATCCGTCCAACGTCCCTGCCTTTGCCGCGGCCCGTGCCATGCTGCCCGGACCCCTCCCCGGCAACCTGACGGTCCAGGCCAGCAAGACGAGCAGTGAAATCACCCTCCTGCTTTCTCCCGCTGATGCGGTCCCGGAGGGGACGATTCACTTTTTTGATTACGAAGAGGTGATGGATGCACAGTCCGATCCTGTGGTGACCCGCGGGGAAGACGGAGTACGCTGGACCATTGCCCGGAACGAGGAAGACAATTCCAAAACGACCAACACCCTGGGAGGAATCCTCACTCTCGGTGAAAAGGGCTACCTCGTGGAGGTAGAATACGGCGCCACCGTCAGTCCTCCCGTCAGTTTCTCTAAACTTCTCACCATCCTTGGCGGGATGTTCCTGGGCGGAATGATCCTGAACCTCATGCCCTGCGTCTTTCCGGTCATCGGAATCAAGATCATGGGTTTCGTGCAGCAGGCGGGCGAGGACCGGCGAACCATCCTTGTTCATGGTTTGATTTATGCTGCAGGTGTCCTTCTCTCCTTCTGGGTCCTCTCGGGCCTCCTCCTCGCCTTGCGGGAAGGGGCCATAGGCAACGTGGGACAGGATGTCAGCTGGGGATACCAGTTACAGAACCCCTGGGTCGTCTGGGCTCTCATGCTCGTCATGTTCATCCTTGCCATGAACATGTTCGGGGTCTTCGAGATCGGAGCCTCCGCAACCAGTGTGGGTGGCACCCTGACACACAAGCAGGGAATGAACGGATCATTCTTTTCCGGTGTGCTCGCCACCGTGGTGGCCACCCCCTGCTCCGCACCGTTCCTCGGAGTTGCCATTGGTCTGGCATTCAATCTATCGGCCCCGCTCTTCCTCCTGGCCTTTACCATGATGGCGCTCGGTTTAGCCTTCCCCTACGTCCTCCTCTCCGCCTTTCCCAGCCTGGTCGAGAAACTGCCCCGACCCGGACCCTGGATGGAATCATTCAAGCAGGCCATGGCCTTTCTCCTGTTCGGCACAGCTGGCTTTCTCCTCTGGTCCCTGCTCTCTCTCAAGGAAGTTGGTCTCGGCAAGATGCTTCCAATTGTCCTGGGGTTGACCTTCATCGGAATCTCCCTGTGGGTCTACGGCCGGTGGTGCGTCATTTCCCGGACCAGACGCACCCGGACAGTTGGTTATGTCTCCGCGGTTCTCTTTTCTGGCCTTGGGCTGATGGCCTCCAAACCGCCTCCGACGGGTCTCGACTGGAAACCCTGGTCACCGGAGGCTGTGGAGCAGGCCCTTGAGCAGGGCAGGCCTGTCTATGTGGATTTCACCGCCACATGGTGTGCGACCTGCCAGGTCAACAAGTCCCGGGGATACAACAGGGCGGTCCGGAAATTGTTTGATACTCACAATATCCTGCCTCTCAAGGCCGATTACACCAATTCCGACCCTAGAATTGCCCAGACCATTGCCGAACTGAACAGGAGGGCAGTCCCGGTCAATGTCCTCTACCTGCCTCACGGCGACGAACCGAAAGTCACCAAGGAATTCTTTGGCTCGCGCTATATCCAGGGCTTTATCAGGGAGCACCTTGGATCGGCAAAAACCCAATCCCCCGACCAGTGATTTCCGCCTGCCACCTGCACGATCCGGCATTCGCTCCCTGACCGCGGACGGGGTTTCGCCGCACGCCCACGCAACCGGGCCAACCGCATCCTTCTCAGTAATCCCGCCGGGCGAAAATCCACGCCGCCAACCCTGCCACGAGTAATTCGTAACAGAGCGAACTCCCCACATCCTTCCACACCGGATGCCGCTGATCCGCGCGGCGCTCTGCCTCCGCGATGTGTGGCGGCACCTCCATGGAGGAATCACTGAACAACGAACCAAGGAGCGACTTGCCTGCCAGTCCGCTGCCCCCCTGGTCAACGCTGATCAGATTTCTCATTTGAGCACCCACTGCACGAGTCTTCGGTAACGGGGTCCGGAGAAAATCGAGACTCCTGTGCAACCCCACCATGAACTCCCCCGCGCTTTCCCGGGGTTCCACTTCCTCAACCCCCCCGTCGATCCAGTCCGGGCTCATGCCTGCCTGCGGAACAGTGTAGGCAAACTGGTAGACGATGTCTTCGGTCCACTCCGTGAGCACCGACACGCCCCAGACAAGGCTGGCGGCAAGCAACCCGAACACCGTGGAACCTGACCAGATCGAGATCAGAACATGCATGGCATAAACAAAGCTGAAGACGAGCACGACCAGGGGCACCGCCCAGAAAAGGCTCAGGTTCCACTCTTCAAAACGAAGCCCGAAGGACAGGAACACGATTACAGTGAATGGCAGGACCTGAAGAAAAACGAACAGGAGACTTCCCAGATACTTGCCCAGGAACAGTGTGATTCGTCGCGGCGGCTTGGAGAGCGTCAGGTCAACCGATCCTTCGCGCACGAATTCAGGGAAGATCGAGGCACAGGAAATGAGGGCCAGCACCACCGCGAACAATCCAAGCCAGTAAGGCACGATGGTATTGGTGAAGATGAGGAGATACAGCTCCCTGGACTCCTCCGTCCCCAACTGAAGGGATTCATGTTCGATGGTCCACAAGCCGAAGAAGAGCGAGACACCTCTTTGGTTGAAGCCGATGGAAGCATACCCCAGCGCCACCATCCCGGAGAGCACCAGCACGATCCAGAAGAGCTTCTGGGATCGGAGCATCCGAAACGAGTCAAGAATGAGAACGCCAAGCGTCTTCATGACGAATTCTTCCCTTTCCACCTGCTTTCATCGGAGACCGATTCCAGAAAGAGGTCCTCAAGTGATTGGCGTACCTGACGCACCTCGGTGATGACTGAACCTCCGGAACGCAGGGCATCAATTACGGGTTGGACCGGTTCGGCTTCATTCCCGGGAACCTCCACCCGTCTCTCCTCAACTATCAATCCCTTCGCCCGGAATCTCTCTGCCACCTCCTCCCCGATGGGCCCCGCGGTGATGATCTCGAAGCGGCACGACCCGGCGGTGAGATCCGCCAGGGTGCCCTGCCTGACAACCGCTCCCTCCTTGAGAATGGCAACCGAGTCACAGACGGTCTCCAATTCCCCAAGAAGGTGACTGTTCACGAATACGGTCCTTCCCTCGCTCCGCAGCTCCAGGAGCAATTCACGCATGACGCGGCGTCCCTCCGGGTCGACCCCGTCCGTGGGTTCATCCAGAAAGATCAACCTGGGGTCGTTGACCAGAGCCTGGGCGAACCCGATCCGTTGCACCATTCCCTTCGAGTAGGTCTTCAGGATACGTTCACTGGCCTGCTCCATCCCCACCAGCCTGAGCAACTTCTGGAGGCGCTCCCGGCCCACCCGGACCCCGGCAAGACCGGCGGCGTATTGGATCACCTGACGCCCGGTGAGGTAGGCCGGAAAACGGGCATGCTCCGGCAGGTAGCCCACCTGCCGCAGAGTCGGTTTGTGGCCCACTGGACACCCCAGCATGGTCCCCTCGCACCGGGTCGGATGAGTGATGGTGGTGAGAATCTTCACCAGGGTGCTCTTGCCCGCTCCATTTGGGCCGAGCAGCCCGAAGATTGACCCCTCGGCAACCTGTAGTGAGATCCCTCGCAAAGCCTCGACCTTGCCCTTGTAGATCTTCTCTACGTTCGTGAGATCGAGAACCGTGGCTGCCATGGACAATGGCGGTCATAGGGGACGACCGGATTCTTCGCAAGTCGGCAGAGCCAGGAGCTTTGACAGAGCGACTGCATGATCCCTGGTCACCATGAGATCGCATATGCCGGCAAGGGATCTGTTGTGCACAGCAAGACGGCAGAACACAGGCAAGGGTCATGATTCTCCCTCAATCGGCAGGCCCCGGAAAAATCGCCATCAGGGATTTCCCGTTATTTGCAGGAAATTGCTTCGGTCACCGGCCGGAATTGTCGCCCTTATCCGATTCCTTCCGGTTGCACAACAAGATCACAACCGTTAACCTCCGGGCACCATGAAAGCAGTAGCCCTCTCGACCCTGCTTGGTCTGTTCACCATCAGCGCGGCATCATGCCAGGACAGCGGCACCAAGAATACAGGCAAGACTCCCAGGACGAAGATGAAGGAAAAAGCGGTCGATGAAAGAGGAGCTCCCCCCGAAGGATCCGAGACGATCACTCTCGGCGCCGGCTGTTTCTGGTGCGTGGAAGCAGTTTACCAGCAACTGGAGGGCGTCCATTCGGTAGTATCCGGCTACATGGGTGGTTTCGTGCCGAATCCGACCTATGAACAGATCTGCCAGAAGAACACGGGACATATCGAAGTGGTGCAGGTGATCTACGATCCCAAGAAAATGCCAACCTCTGATGTCCTGGCGTGGTTCTGGGAACTCCACGACCCGACCAGCAGGGATCAGCAGGGCGCGGACAAGGGGCCTCAGTATCGCTCCGCCGTCTTCTATCACTCCGAAGAGCAGAAGAAGGCGACCGAGGCGTCCATGAAGGAGGCTCAGAAGATGTTCCAGAAGCCCATTGTCACGGAAATCCGCAAGGCCGCGAAGTTCTGGGGAGCCGAGGACTACCACCAGGACTTTTATTTCCTGAACAAGCGGCGAAACGGGTATTGCCGGATCGTTATTCAGCCCAAACTGCTCAAGCTGAAGCTGAAAGACTGATTATTACGGGTTGATCGTCACTCGCTCCGAGACCCTCCGGCATCAATCCCATTACCCGGTCCCGGAGCCTCCTCCGCACCGGCAACCCAGCGGATCCTGCCCGGGAAAGCTCCTTGCATCCTGCAGTCAGGTATTTAAGGTTTCTTAAATGCCTGCCGGATACGAGTATCATCTCGATCATCGCATAATCGATGCGGCGGCATGGGACCATGTCACCCTCGTCGATATGGAGCACTACCTCGAGGAAGCCTCCCAGCTCCCCAATGATCTAAGAGGTGCGGTAGAGTATCTCGATCTCAGCGAAGTCCTTTCCCTCCAGGTCAGCTACGTCGGAGCTCTCCAGCTGGCTCCCTGGTATGAGCGCCTCATTGACCGGGGCATCCGGGGATCAGTGATTTACGCCCCGGAGGAGGAGATCCATGATCTGGCCAGCACCGTAATCGCCACCTGCTCGATGGTCGGGGGCGGCCTCCCTGACGGCTATCGCCTCTCACGCACCCCGGTCGCCTTACGTAATGTCCACCATTTTCTGGAACAGGGAACCGCCTCGGCCGCCTTTCCTGTCGACCGGGTGGCCTGAAGCCACTGACCTCGGACCCTGCGCACTAAAACGATCCATTCCCATGAGCCAAGCCGCTGACCGGGAATCCGTCCCTTGCCTCTTGGCAACCAGATCTGCCCCGCAGGAAGGGGATTGAAATCGAGGAGAACACGTTTCCCCTTCCTTAGTGAGCCGCTCGATCCCCCGCTCCCTGACACCCCTTGGTCACGGCAGCCAGAGTGGCACAACTGACGCCGGAACCGGCCTCTACCAGTTTTTTATGTCGTCCGCGGTACCGTTTTTTCCGTCGGGACCGGTCGACCAGAGGTCAAAATCAGGGTTTTCCTGGCTGGGGTCGCCCTTCTGGTTGCGAAACCGCCAGGGATTTCCCCAGGGATCAACCAGTTCTACCGGCACCTCTCCACCCCTCTTGTTGATCATATTCTGGTTGTTGTTATTCGGGTCCAGATCCGCCAGATAAACAACAGCTCCCTCATCAGGACGTCCATCCAGGGCGCCGTCGTCAGCGGTCCCTGCGATCCCATCGGCACCGATCCCATCCCCATAGAGCATCCGGTAGATAATAAGACCGCTCCTCGCTTCCACATCCTCCTCGGAGGTGGGTGGCAGAAACCCTCCAGAGTCAGTCATGTATTCGGTGATTTTCAGGTTGAAGAGCTCCAGCTGGGTTTTGGCCTTGTCGACCGCAGCCTTACGCTGAACGAAGCCGGAAACCCCCATGACCATCCCTGAAAGGATGACAATGATCGTAACCACGGTCAGCAGTTCAACGAGGGTGAATCCTCTTAATCCTTTGATTCTCTTCGGTTTGGGCGAAATGTTCATTTGTTCGAGGGCGGATTCTCTACTGCTGCATCGTCTGGATAATCTTAATCAGCGGTAGGAACAATGCAAATACAATTGCGCCAACGACAAGGGCCAGGAAAACGATCATGATAGGCTCCAGAACCGAAGTCAGGGCGGTCACCGCATTGTCGACCTCGTCATCGTAGACATCCGCAATCTTAAGCAGCATTTCCGGTAATTGACCGGTCTCCTCGCCGACATCCACCATACTGATGACCATGGACGGGAACACCTTACTGGCCTGGAGGGGCTGCACGATGGATTCCCCCTCCTTCACCGACTCGTGCACCTTGTTGATTGCCTCCGAGATCACCACGTTCCCCGCGGTCTCCTTGGTGATGTTGAGAGCCTGCAGGATGGGAACACCGGAGGTCACCAGGGTCCCCAGGGTCCGCGAGAAGCGCGACACCGCACTCTTGCGCTGAATCTCGCCAAAGAGCGGTATGCGCAACTTGATCGTATCCAGGATGCGACGACCCCCCTTGGTGCGGCCCCAGAACTGGAAGATGAGCCAGACCCCGAAGAGGGCAAAGAGAATCCAGACCGCGTTGGGCGGAGCAAGCTTCCCAAGGAACTCGGGAGTTTGCGACATCATGAAATCCGAGAACCCGAAGACTACCTTCGAGATCGTGGGCAGTTCGGCTCCCCCCATGTCAGAAAACATCTCCTTGAACTTCGGTACAATGAACAGCATCAGGAAGGTCAGGATCGCCACCGCAATGAACATGACGATGACGGGGTAGACCATGGCGGCCACGATCTTGTTCTTCAGCTTGTGGGCTTTCTCCTGGTATTCAGCCAGACGGGTGAGCACCACTTCAAGCACCCCGCCGAGTTCCCCGGCCTTCACCATGTTGACGTAGAGCTTATCGAAAATGCGCGGGTGCTGTGCCAGGCTCTCCGAAAAGGTGGAACCACTCTGCACGGAATCCGCGAGCGAGTTGATGGTCCCGCGGAGAACCTGATTGGGTTCCTGTTTGCCCAGCACGGTCAGGCCACGCAACAGAGGCAGGCCGGAATCGATCAGCGTGGCCAACTGACGCGTGAAGATCATGAGGATCTTGGGTTTGATTCGTCCACCCGTCTTGCCCCTGGCCTTCCTCTTGCCACGGGCCCTGGCTGCCGCCTTTTTCCCGGCCGCGCTGAGCTTCCCTTTTCCTTCCTGGATCACCTGGGTCGGATAAAGCCCCTGGGCCCGCAACTGAGCCACCGCTTCGGCATCGGATCCGGCTTGCACGGTTCCGGTTGTCTGTTCGCCCTTGGCATCTAGTGCGATATACTGAAAATTGGCCATTGGTGTGATTGTCTAGCGTTAATGGGAGGGTTGGAAATTCTAAATGGTGGAATCTTCGGGGGCTAGGTGTATTTGAGGACTTCCTCAATAGTCGTAGTGCCCTCGTAAATATTGCGAAGGCCATCTTCCCGGAGGGTTGTCATGCCGAGTTCAATTGCCTTCTGCTTCAGGGCCACGGTGGGCGCCCGGTCCGTTATCATCTCCCGGATGGGGTCGGAGACGTTGAGCAATTCAAACAGCCCGCAGCGTCCACGCAGTCCGCTCTGACTGCAAATGTCGCAACCACGACCGGTATAGAAGTGCTTGTCTCCCAGTTCGTGGGCCGAGAGGTCGAGCTGGTTCAGGATTGCCTCATTGGGCTCGTAGCTGTCACGGCAATCCTTGCAGATGGTCCGGACCAGGCGCTGCGCCAGGACTCCCTCAAGGGAGGCCGCCACCAGGAAGGGCTCCGTTCCCATGTCCACCAGACGGGTGATGGATCCTGCCGCATCGTTGGTGTGGAGTGTCGAGAGGACCAGGTGCCCGGTCAGCGAGGCTTGAATGGCTATCTGGGCGGTTTCCAGGTCCCGGATCTCACCCACCAGAATCTTGTCGGGGTCCTGCCGGAGGAATGCACGGAGAATGCGCGCAAAGCTGAGTTCGATGGCATCGTTGACGGGAACCTGGATAATTCCGTCGATATCATATTCCACCGGATCCTCCGCCGTCAGGAGCTTCGTATCGATGGTGTTGATTACCTTCAGGGCGGCGTAAAGGGTGGTCGTCTTGCCCGCCCCGGTGGGTCCGGTCACCACAAAGATCCCGTTCGGCTTCTTGATGGTGGTGTTCACGTATTCTTCAACGTGCTTGGGAAGACCAAGGACATCGAGAGACAGGTTGACATTGGAGCGGTCCAGGACACGCAGGACGACGCTTTCCCCGTAGGAAGTGGGTAGTGAAGAAACTCGCAGATCGACCTGCTGATCCCCGATCTGTTTCACGATCCTCCCATCCTGGGGAACCCGGCGCTCGGCAATGTTCATGTTCGACATGACCTTTACCCGTGAGAGAATCGGCAGGGCAAGGTGAACGGGGGGCGGAGCCATCTCATAAAGAGAACCATCCACCCGATAGCGGATCTTGAAGTCCTTCTCGAATGGCTCGAAGTGAATATCCGAGGCGCGTTCCTTGATAGCCTGGTAGATAACCAGGTCGACATACCGCACAATCGGCGCGGAGTTGGCTTCGTCAGCCAGTTCCTGCTCGGATAATTCCTTCCCGTCATTATCGAGTTCACCCAGCAGTTCGGCCATGGCAGCCCCTTCATCGGCCCCCCCGCTGTAGGCCTCGTTGATCTTCTTCTCCACCACATGCACGGGGGCGATCACAACCTTGATCTCCTTGCCCAGCGCGAAGCGCAGATCCTCAAGGGTCTGCGGGTTCATGGGATCGAGGAGAGCCACCGTAATGCCCTCTGCATCAAAGTTGATGGGCAGGGCGCCATGAAGCCGGGCCATCGGCGCGGGGATGACCGCGAGCAGTTCCTCAGGGGCTACGAAATCGGAAAGGTCTACCAGCTCCGCTCCAAGTTCCTGGGCAATGACCGCCCACATGTCCTCCCGGGACTGAACTACCTGGAAATCCGTCAGGATATCCCCCACATCCTTCCCGCTGGCTTCAATCTCGTGGAGCATGTCCTCCGCCAGGGAGGTATCGATCATCCCCCTGCTGACGAAGAGGTCCAAGACGTTGCGATCATCCATTTGAATCTGGTGCGTTAGGCTTGAAATTAATCGGCGTCCGACATCGTGACTGCGATCACCTCCGAAGCGGAGGTGATCCCGGCAAGAACCTTCCTTATGCCATCCTCCCGCAGAGTCCGCATTCCCAGTTCGCGTGCCCTGCGACGCAGTTGGGGAGTGCTGAGGTTCTCGTTGATGAGATGGCGGACTTCGTCGTCCACCTGAAAGATTTCAAAGATGCCCTGACGTCCCCGGTAGCCTCCCTGCCTGCAGCTGTCGCAACCGCTCGGTCCCATGATCGTGCTCTCCGCCAGTTGGGACTGATCGAGACGCAGGAGGCGCATTTCCGATTCTGTCAACTCACCCGGTCCCTTGCAATCCTTGCACAGGGCTCGAACCAGTCGCTGTGCCATCACAGCCCGCACGGCGGAGGCTATGAGGAACCGCTGGACCCCGATATCCGCGAGCCGGGCCACTGAGCTGGGCGCATCATTAGTGTGCAGGGTTGAGAAGACAAGGTGGCCGGTGAGGGACGCATTTATCGCAATGTTGGCAGTCTCAACATCCCGGATCTCACCCACCATGATGATATTCGGTGCCTGACGCAGCATGGCCCGCAGGGCGGCCGCAAAGGTCATTCCAATGTCGGATTTGACCATGACCTGGTTAATGCCCGCCAGTTGGTACTCGATGGGATCCTCCACCGTGATGATCTTGCGATCGGGCTTGTTGATGTAGTTGAGGCAGGCGTAGAGGGTGGTGGTTTTTCCGGATCCGGTGGGACCGGTCACGAGGATGATGCCGTCGGGAAGACCCATCAATTCACGCATGACCTGCTCATCGTCGGTGAAAAACCCAAGTTCGGGCAGGCCGAGGAGGAGCGAGGACTTGTCGAGGATCCGCATCACGATGCTCTCCCCGTGGTTGCTCGGCACGGTGGAAACACGGAGATCAACCTCCTTCCCCCCGATACGCATCTGAATGCGGCCATCCTGGGGGATCCGCTTCTCCGCGATGCTCATGGTTCCACTCATGACCTTCACCCGGGCCACAATGGCCGGGAGGAGACGCTTGGGATGGCTGTCAACTTCCATCAGTCGTCCATCCACCCGGAAACGAATACGCAGGGTGGTTTCCAGTGGCTCAACGTGAATGTCGGAAGCGCGCAGACGAAACGCTTCCAGCAACATGTTGGAAACCATCCGGATGATGGGAGCGTCATTTGCGTCGGCCACCTCCGTCTCACCCTCGGTAATGACTGTGAACGAGGTTCCACTGTCCTCTCCTTCTGACTCCACTCCATAATTATCGTGCAGAGCCTTGGTGATGGCCGAGGGCGTGGCGGCCACGAAATTCACCTCCCGCCCGACCACATGAGGGAGACTGTCGAGAGTTTCGAAGTCAAGGGCATCAGCAACTGCCACTGTCATGTAGGTGCCGTCATCCTGAAGCGGCACCGCCTGGAAGCGCTGCGCCACTTCCACTTCCATGGCCTGAAAGATCTGCTCCGTGAAAGAATACTGGTTGATGTCGACGTAGTCATTCCCCGTACTCGCCGCGATGGTCTGTGCTACCTGTTCCTCGGAAACGTCACCCACGGCAACGAGCAGATCAACGACGCCCTGATTCGGGCTCACTCCCTCGCGTGCCTTTTCGATCTCCTCAGGGGTGATAACCCCCCGCTCAACTAACAACTCGCTGAGATAACCTTGATTTGAATACACGATGAGCGACCGGTGGATGAGGCCCCTATCGTCCTAGAATACACGGGGGGGCGGACAGGAAGATGGTCAAGGCGCCCCTCATTGGCAACCCCGGATTTGCCCGCCGGAAAGTGGCTTCATGGGCTTCCAAGCACCTCGGTCAGCAAGGACTCCTGCAACCTCTCCATTTCCTCCCGTGCGGCCGGGGCGGTATCGTCGTAACCGGCCAGATGGAGCAGGCCATGAATCAGGTAAAGCGCAATTTCACGCTCAAATGAGGCTCCAAGCTCCTCAGCCTGACGGGTGGCCGTTTCTACGCTGATCAGGACCTCTCCTTCCTCTCCATATGGAAAGGTGATCACATCCGTGGGATCTGGATTGTCCATGAATTGTGTATGCACCCGCTGTATCTCAGGATCATCGATCAGCGAGACACTTACTAACCCGGGAAGCTTAACCCTTGCGAGGTATCGCTCCTCAACCAGCTCGAGGGTGGCATTCCCCCATCTCTCAAGGGATGCGGCCAGTTCTCCGGGGAGTTGGCACCATTCCTGCCTGTTGTGGACCTGGACCCTCCTCGCCTCCGTGCTCACGCCTCTGCTGCCTTCAGGAATCCCCGGCGACCCGGCGACGATGTTTCTCCAGTTCCTCGACCGGGACCACGTTCTTCACCCTGCCCCCGGCAGTGGCAGGATCATCGCGCTCATCGCCCGACTGCTTCTCGCGCTTGGGATAATCGATCCGGCTGTGCATCATGCTGCGGAGGGTCTTGGCAAAACTGTCCCGGGTCTTCCGGAGATCACTTGCGGTGAGACCGCAGTTGTCGAGTTGTCCGTCCTTGATCCGGTTGAACACGATATCGTCCACGAGAGTCCTTATCTTGCCAGGCGTTGGTTTGCGCAAACTTCGTGATGCACTCTCTACCGCATCGGCCAGGGAGATGACTCCACTCTCCCGGGTTTGGGGCGTCGGCCCCGGATAGCGGAAATTCTTCACGTTAACCTCGGGCACATCCTCGGGATTTTCGATCCCCTCCTGCACCTTTCCTTCCTCCACTCGGCGCTGCTCCTGGGCCTTGCGGTAGAAAAAGTAAACCAGGGAGTCTCCATGATGTTCACGAATCACGTCAATGATACGTGGGTTGAGCTTGCTCTTGATTGCCATATCCAGGCCGTCCTTGACGTGCGCAATGATCACGAGGGCACTCATGGTTGGAGTGAGTGAGTCGTGGGGATTGTTCTCTCCCTGGTTCTCAATGAAGTAGGCCGGCTTCTTGAGTTTGCCAATGTCATGAAAATAGGAGCACACCCGGCACATCATGGGATTCGCTCCGATCTCCTCCGCAGCCGCCTCGGAAAGGGAGGCCACAACCATGCTGTGATGGAAGGTGCCGGGAGCCTCCAACTGCATGCGGCGTAGGAGTTTGTGGTTGAGGTCGCTGAGTTCAAGCCAGCTTATGTCAGTGGTGAGCGTGAAGGTTGACTCAAGCATGGGAAGGAGTCCGGACACAATCATACCCGTCAACAGTCCGATTCCAAACGCCGCGGCGATCTCGATTCCCAAGACCTGCCATTCGACCATCCCTCCTCCGATCAGCGAACCCAGAGAAATGATGTTGAAACTGCAGGCCAGAAGAACCGCTGCCCCCCCCACGTAGAAACCAGCCCGGAGCAGGCGCCCCCGTTTACGCACCTGTCTGGTTACAAGCACGGCTGCCAGTCCGCATACTACGCTCATCACAAGGTACGGGAGGACGAACTCCGTGGGCATCAAAAACGCACCAAGCAACGTCGTGCCTGCTACTGCGTAAAGCCCCAGGTTGGTCCTCAGGAGAACTGAAAGGATCATGGGAGCGAAGGCATAGGGAATCAGGAGCAGCTTGAAGGGCTCTCCCAGTGAGGAATTCGCATCGACCATTACCGTGACCAGTCGGACACAGGCCAATTGGACTGCGAGACAGCAGAAGATGAGAAAGAGGTGGCCGTTCCGGCGGGCGGTCTTCGGATGGCATGCCTCAAAAAGGAAAACTGCCATGCCCACTAACAGAAGGCTGGAAAGCGCTGTGGAAAACGGGCGCGATCCGCTATCGGTCGCAAAGTGAAACGCGAGAGCCGCCGTCAGGAGGGCGAAGGCTCCGTAGACCGAGTAGCGCAACACGGTACTGCGGTCCAGCCTGCTGGCCACCGGGCCATCTGCCTGGGTACGGCGCTTCTTGCCGGAGGAGAGGCCCTTTTGGCTCAAGCGGCGCCGCTTGATGGAATCGAGAAGTTCCACGGGGTTTAGTTAAGCAATCCGGACGATCGGAAGCTGCTGCTTCGAAACGTCGGGGCGGGAAGATTAACAACCGCCCGGTCCAGTTACAACGTGATTCAAGCTATCGGCGTGTCATTGTGTCCCGGTCATCACGCCGATCTGCCTATTCACTGCAAATCCTGTGCTTTTCGTAGGCATCAATTATTTCCCCAACCACCGGATGCCGCACAACATCGGCCTGCGAAAAATGAATGAATTTGACTCCTGAAACCTCCGCGAGGGCCTGCTCGGCCTCTTTCAGCCCGGAGGGCGTCCCTTCCCCTAAATCCACCTGGGTTCCATCCCCGGTCACAACACAGCAGGAACCTTCCCCCAGCCGGGTGAGAAGCATGAACATCTGTTCCCGGGTCGTATTCTGAGCCTCGTCCAGAATAACACAGGAGTGGGCCAGTGTGCGTCCACGCATATAGGCCAGAGGTGCAATCTCGATCGTTCCGTCCTCCAGATAGCGGTGTCCCTCCTCAGGTTCGAGGATGTCATCCAAGGCGTCGTAAAGCGGGCGCAGGTAGGGTGCAACCTTCTCCTGGAGGTCACCTGGTAGAAAGCCGAGGGCCTCTCCTGCCTCGACGGCGGGCCGTGTCAGGATCACCCGCGCAATCTCGCCCTTCTTTAAGCGGGAAAGCGCCATTGCCATTGCCAGGTAGGTCTTCCCGGTGCCCGCCGGCCCCAACCCGAAGACCACCGGATGACTGGCCATGGCCTCCACATACTCGAGCTGGTGCAGCGTCCGTGGCGTGACCGCCCTCCGCGTCCGCGAGCCGAGCAGGCGGAAGGCTCGCAGCTCAGCCAGACCCGTGTCCTCATCCCCGGCCACCATGTCAACCGCCCGGCGAAAATCCGGCAGATCAATGCATGCCCCGGTCCGTCGGGCCTCCTCCAGATCAGAGAAGAGCCGCTTTGCCATTTTCAGCCCCTCGCGCGGACCACTGAATAAGATCCAGCCGTTCCGCGTAACTGCCCGCACCCCGAGCCTTTCCTCTACGTAGTTCATTTCCCGCGGATCGTTCGCGAAAAGTGAATGCAGGAACTGCGGTGTCTCGAATTCGAGCTTGAGCTGATCGTCAGGGGCTGGGGGCTCGGTCATCTTGATCTCGGGAGATTTCTGACGGACAGCCTCCGCCCGGGCAAGGAGTCAATCACTCGCATGGCCCCGGGACGCGTCCTGCAGATCGCAATAGAGCAGAACTTGAAACGGTGACTGTGTAATGCCGGATTTCAGGCAGGCTCTACTGTTTTGCCAACTCGAAATTCGACTACCTCGCTTCACCGCAACACCTCTGGAAACGATATTGAGAGCAGCCACTTCCGGACTGGCATAGTAGTGTTATTCCCCCTAAATTACTCACGACATTCAAGGGAGAGATACTAATTGAGAACGGATCCTGTCCAGGGACAGGACCTGCCGGATCACGAACCTTCATCTTCCGGGCATCCCAATTACCGGATTTCCGCCTCGCTCCTCGACAAGCGTCCCAACGTCCCTATCCTCCCCGCCCGCTCCAGGATCTAATGGGATCGAACTTCCAACCACTACCAGGATTCCGCGACTTTGCGCCGCGGGAGCGGCAGCTGTCCCGCTATCTCTTCGAGGCTTGGAGCCGCGTGGCCAGGCGATACGGGTTTTCGGAGTATGAGGCCCCCCTGCTTGAAAGCGCTGAACTCTATCTCAAGAAGTCCGGGGGCGAGTTGAGCGAGCAACTCTTCCGCTTTGAGGACAAGGGTGGCCGGGATGTCGTCCTTCGACCGGAGCTTACCGCTTCGCTCGCCCGCATTGCCGCGGCCCAGCAGCGCGAGTACCCGAAACCTCTCAAGTGGTTTGAAATTGGCCGCTGCTTCCGCTACGAAAAACCGCAGCGCGGGCGGTCCCGGGAGTTCTACCAGTTCAACGCCGACATCCTGGGGGAATCATCTCCCTCCGCTGACGCCGAACTGATCGCGCTCTCCATAGATGTCATGCGGGAGCTTGGCTTCAGGGAGGGCGAGTTCTGCGTGCGTCTTTCGGACCGTGAGGCCTGGCTCGAATTCTGCCGAACCAATGGCGTAAGCGACGCTCAACTGGATTCCTTCCTTCAGGTAGTCGACAAGATTGAACGTGATCCGGAAGTAAAACTCCGGGAACGACTGAAACCCTTCCCGGTTGAACTGGAAACCGTCCAGTCGTTCATTGAGAATGCGGACGGAGAATGCTCCGCGAACCTGTCCGCCGTCCTTTCAGATCTGGCCATCCGTGGCCTTGATCGCTTTGCCGGGATTGACCTCTCGATCGTCCGCGGCCTGGCCTACTATACCGGAGTTGTTTTCGAGGTTTTCGATGCAGGAAAGGCTCTCCGTTCCGTAGCGGGTGGCGGGCGTTACGATTCTCTCGTGTCGATTGTCACGGATGATTCAACCGATCTTCCTGCCACCGGTTACGCCATGGGAGATTGTGTGATCATGGAACTTCTCAATGAGACCGCTGGCCCCCTTGCCCAGTACCAGGCCTGGCTCCAGCGTCAGGCCACCTGCGACGCCTACGTTGTGATTGCGGATGAATCGAAGCGCTCCGAAGCTGTCAAACTCGTGAATGCCCTCCGCGAAGCCGGTCTCGGTGCCGATTACCCCCTTGCCCCTCTCAGGATAAACAAGCAATTCAAGGCCGCTGACCAGACCCTGGCACGGTTCGCTTTCGTTGTCGGCAGCGAGTTCCCTGCTCTCACTCTCAGGAATCTCAATTCCCGCACCGAAGAGTCCATCGCACCAAACGCAGATCCCATCGAACTGCTGCGCGCCCGACTCGACCAACCAGATGGCCCCCTGATTGCCTAGCAGCATCCTGCACAGAACTCAGGCAGGACCTGATGTGCCGCCTGAAATTCGAAACACACCCTCGATGAGAACACACCACTGCAACGAACTCCGTCCGGATAACAATGGTCAGACTGTCACCCTGATTGGCTGGGTCAATTCGGCCCGGGATCACGGAGGCGTCATTTTTATCGATTTAAGGGACCGTGAAGGCCTCACGCAGTGCGTCTTCCGCCCGGACGAGTCCGCCGCATCCGCAGAGCTTTCGCATTCCCTGCGGACGGAGGATGTCGTGCAGGTGACCGGCAGGATTGAACCCCGCCCCGAAATTGATGGCAGGAGCACCGTCAACCCAGACCTGCCGACCGGGGAGATTGAAGTGGCTGCGACCGACCTGGTCATCGTCAATAAGGCCGAGGTCCTCCCGTTTCAACTGGAGAAGGAACTGTCCAATGAGGATCTGCGCCTCAGACACCGGTTCCTGGACCTGCGGCGTCCACGACTGACAAGGAATCTCCGTATCCGGCACCTGGTTACCAAGGCAGCCCGCGATTATCTGGATACCAGTGGTTACATCGAGGTGGAAACTCCCATTCTATCAAAATCAACCCCGGAGGGCGCCCGGGACTTCCTCGTCCCCTCCCGGATGCATCCCGGTTCCTTCTATGCCCTTCCCCAGGCCCCGCAGCAATACAAGCAACTCCTGATGGTGGCGGGTGTGGAGCGCTACTTTCAAATTGCGCGCTGCTTCCGCGACGAGGACCTTCGGGCTGATCGCCAACCCGAGTTCACCCAGGTCGACATTGAATCGTCCTTCACCGATCCCGAGCAAATCATCGAACTTGTCGAAGGTTGCCTGGCGGCGATGTTCGAGGCCGGTCGTGGATTGGAAATCTCCACCCCCTTCGAGCGCATGACCTGGCATGACGCCATGGATCGCTTCGGATCTGACAAACCAGAGCGTCGTTTCGACATGGAGATTGCCGACCTCAGCGGGCTCTTTGCGGAGAGTGGATTCAAGGTCTTCTCCGGAGCGGTCAAGAACGGGGGCGTGGTCAAGGCCATCAACGCCAAGGGGTTTTCCAGGATCACGACCGGTCAAGTGGACAAGCTTACCGAAATTGCGGTAAATCACGGAGCCAGGGGCTTGGCCTACATCCAGGTGAGGGGTGAAGACCCCGGAACGTGGCGCTCCCCGATTACCAAGTTTTTCAGTGAGGAGGAACTGACCGGCCTGAAAGATGAACTTCAGGTGGAAGAAGGTGACCTCATCCTTTTCGCCGCGGACAAGTGGCAGGCCGCCTGCGAAATCCTGGGCCGCATCCGCCTCGAATGTGCCTCCATGCAGGGACTGCTGGAGGGCAAGGAGAACGAGTTTGATTTCCTGTGGGTGACTGAGTTTCCCCTGCTCGCCTATGACGAAGAAGAGGGGCGCTGGTCAGCGGTCCACCATCCCTTCACCCGACCAGTTGATGCGGATCGTGCCAAGTTGGAGTCCGGAGAATACGAAGGGTTGCGGGCGCAGGCCTACGACGTGGTTCTCAATGGCCACGAACTGGGCGGCGGATCCATCCGAATTCATGAAGCTGACCTGCAGGCAACCATGTTCAAGGCCCTCGGCATAAGCGAGGAGGAGGCCCGGGCGGAATTCGGGCATATCCTGGATGCCTTCCAGTTCGGGGCCCCACCACACGGAGGCATCGCACTGGGTCTGGATCGCATCGTCATGCTCATTGCAGGCGAGCAATCAATCCGCGAGGTGATCGCCTTTCCCAAAAACAACAAGGGAACAGATCTCATGACCTCCAGTCCCGCACCGGCTGCATCTGACCAACTCCGTGACCTGCGAATCAAGAGCACGGTTCAGGAGCAAAAAAGCCAACAGGACAGCGCAAGTTGACACCATTGGCAGCTTGCACTCCTCCCGTCCAGGCTTCATCGTGCCGGTCCCTGTTCGAGCCACATCGCTGAATCCACCCGCTTTCGCCATGAAGCACCTCGTCACCGCTCTCCTTGCTGCTTCCTTTGCCACCTCACCCCTTTTCGCCGATCTGGAGGACGATATCCCACTCGGCATCGAGGCGGTCACTGGCATTCGCAGCGACTATGTCTACCGCGGATTCAATCTTGCTGATGTGGTCATGGATTTCCAACTGGAGACATCGATCGTCCTCGACGACACCCTTGCTCTGAGCGCTGGCGGCTGGTTTTCCTCCGAAGTGAGTGACAACTTCACCGAGGGCGTCGCCTTTCTCGACCTGTCCTACAGTCTACACAATGACATCACAGTCGGAGGATCCGCCTCCTACCATGCCTACGATCACAACTTCTTTGAGAACGGCTTCGATCTGGGCGCCTTCCTCACCTGGCACGCAGGCAGGGACTGGAATATGGAGGCGGGAGTGTATCGCGATTTCGCAACAAACGGCTGGTATGCTCATCTTGGCAGTGACTGGTCCTTCCGCCTTTCCGACAAGGCCTACCTCGGGATCAACACTGGTGTATCCGCGGTTGAAGACTACTACGGGCAGTCCGGCTTGAACGACTTCCATGGCCAGGCGTCGCTGACCTACAACATCAACACCATGCTCTCCATCACGACCTTTACAGGGTGGTCCTGCGAACTGGACAACGGAGACGGGAGCGAGATCTATGGAGGTCTCTGGTTTGAAGTCTCCTTCTGACGGATGGCAGGATGTCCTGCGCTTAGAATCGGCTAGGGCTTTTCTCTCGCGCGCCGGGGCGGGTGGTGCCGCGGACCGGATCTGGGACCTTCTCCGTGCTCCCGCGGTCGATCGCGATCCTTATCGTCCAGTTTCCCGTCCTTGTTACGATCGAACATGTTGAAGCGCCGGCGGAGCTCCCCCTCGGGAGTCCCCTTGTGCCGAGGGTTCTTCAGCCACTCCCGGAATGACAAGGCGTGGTCTCGATCCGTATCAAGCTTGTCAAACTCCGCCCGATCAAAGGGCAGGCCTCCACGGCGACGGAAATCCTGGGGGGTGAGGGATCTATCCTTGTCGTGGTCCATGCGGGAGAACATCGCCTTGATGCGTTCCTCTCTGACCCCCTTCAGACGCGCATTCTCCCGGAATTCCTCAAAGCTGATCTTCCCATTCCGGTCCAGGTCACTATCACGGACCGGGGGGGGCATGGCCTTGGGCAGTTCATTCGGGGTGATTGTCCCATCCTTATTCTTGTCGAGGTGATCAAACAGGCGCCGCCTCCCTTCCTCCTCAAGAGCAGCTGTCTTCCTGGAGGATCCGAACTCCTCAAAGGAGATCTTTCCGTCCTTATTGCGGTCATAACTCGCCATGAAATCCTCTCTGACAGGCCCCCTGCGCTTCCGCTCTCCCTTGAAGCCCGGCTTCGGGCCCGGTTCACGTGCGCCACCCTTTCCATCACCCTCCGCCACCTGGGCGATCGAGAGGAGCATCGTTCCCAGCAGGAACGTGAGGGACTTGCGGACTGTTTTCATGTCGATATGATATTACCGATCGACCGGCATGGCGACGCTATATGCCTGGCGGGCCTCAGTATTTAACCCCCGGGAAGGCTGGAGGTTTCATTCCAAGCAAGATTTCGCTGGACCGATTCCGACCTGCCGCTAGCAGAAGGCGTAAACCATGCAGATTGCCGACCTTTTCCGGAGCCACCAACCCTCCATTTCCTTCGAGTTCTTCCCCCCCAGAACGGAGAAGGGCGCTGAGAGTCTTCTGGCAACCATCCACGAACTCAAGAAACTGAACCCCTCGTTCGTAAGTGTTACCTATGGAGCGGGAGGTTCCACGAGGGATCTCACTCACCGGCTTGTTCTCCGAATCCTGCAGGAAACATCCATTCCCGCGGTGCCCCACCTCACCTGCACCTGTCACAATGCCCCTGAGATCGAGACGATTCTCAACCAATACGCCGAAGCGGGAGTCGGCACCATTCTCGCGCTCCGTGGAGATCCTCCCCGCGAGATGCCCGACTATGACCGATCGCAGGACACCTTCCCATACGCCTCTGATCTGATCCGCTTCATCCAGGAATTCAACCGCAGTGGCCAGCACCCGTCAGGAGGGTTTGGGATCGGGGTGGCCGGCTTTCCCGAAGGGCACCCCGAAACCCAGAATCGCATGAAGGAGATGGACTACCTCAAGGCGAAGATTGATGCCGGGGTCGACTACATCTGCACCCAGCTCTTTTTCGACAATCACGACTTCCTGGATTTCCGGGAGCGCTGTCACCTGGCCGGAATCACGGTTCCCATTATCGCCGGAATCATGCCTATCACCACCCCGGGGGGGATGGTTCGCATGGCGGAACTCGCGGCCGGAGTTCACTTCCCCGCCAAGCTGCAACGCGACCTCACCGGATTGGAGGATAATCCGGAAGCCTTTGCAAAAGCAGGCACCACCTATGCCACCGAACAATGCCGGGAGTTGATCGAGGAAGGCGTTGAAGGGCTCCATTTCTACACCCTGAACAAGAGCGGTGCGACCAGGCAGATCGCGGCAGACCTCGAGTTGGGCGGATCCCGACAGTGACCGGACCCCCGGGGTTCAGTCCTTGGCGTGAAGCAGGATCTTCTCCGCAGCTGCTACGCCGGCACTGGGAAGGCCCTGATCCAGATTGATCCTGAGCCAACGGAGGCCGGACTTTTCGTCGATCGGATACATCTCAGCCAGTTCCCTGGACCGACTCGGCTCGAAGGCCCTGGCGTGCAATCCCAGATTCAATACGCCCTGAACGAACGGGATCCGCCGGTAACGGGCCCTCGCCTCTTCCTCCCGGCGCGCGACTTCCAGTCCAAAGACTTCGGATTCGAAGATCGTTTTGAGCTTCGGATCGCTGTCTGATTCCTCACGCGCCGCCTGGGCGGCATCGGCCAGGTTGAAATCTGTGACATCTGCTCCCTCGGAGAGTTCGTTCGTCTCCTCATCATCTGCCGATGGAGGGGGGGCACTGCCGTGCTCATCAAAATAGATCGCATCACTCACCTCCTTGGGAGACGGGGGGCGGGAGATGAACTCGCCCTCCAATGTCATATGATCCGTGGCCTCCAGATTAATGTCAGTGAAGGAGGCAACCTTCTTGCCTGTCTCAAAATTGAAACTGCCTCCCCGGAAGCGCACTTTATTGTAGCTTCGATGCCGGTCGACCAGCGAGATGGCATCAAGCAGTTTGATCTTATCACGGATGACAATTTCATCGTCGGCTTCCAGCGCGATCTGCGCAGCCATGGTGATCGCCTTATAGGGTGACCCGCCCAGATTGAAGTTTCCTGACAGGCGCCCCCCCACAAAAGGCCTTACCTCGGCTTCCAGGTAACTGTCGAAGGGAATGCCCTGCATGGTGCCCGAACCGCTCACCTGCGGACCGGTTACCGGACCAGTCACCTTTGCCTTCAGGGTTAGCACGCCGACACCTTGTTTGCCCTTTAGTCGCCCATCGGTGATCTCAAGGCCTTTCCTCGTGAGTTCACATTCCAGCTTGTCAATCTCCAGATCCTTCAGCCAGTTCTGTGAAAAGGTTCCCCCACTGAAGGTCACGCTCCACCCCTCCCCTTTCCTCTGGGCACTCAACCTGGAGTTCTCGATCTTGCCCTTCGTCAAATCCGAATACCCCCAACTGAGATCGGCATTCAGGACTTCCACCCGATCGAAGGAGAATTTCTCGCTCTTGTTGAAGAGCGCCTGGTAGATCCGGGCCCCATCGGCATCGTCGGAACCCGCCCACACGCTTAGAACAAGACTCTCAATGATCACCTCTTCTCCATCCCAATCTGCAACCATCTCGAGTGGGATTGGCCACCTCAGGGATGCCCTCCACCCAGCAAGAAGCCCCATCCGGATCTTGGCATTTCGCAGACGAACCTGATCAAAAAAGGAATCCTCGCCACCCTTCATATCGAGACTGGACAACTCAAGATAGCCATCCTCCCTGGTGGCGGGACCCAGCGGTTCGATCATCTCGGCACCCATGGCATCCTCTAGCGCCCCACTGATCTGGACCCTGAAAACTTCTGAGGACGGACGACCGATGAGATAGAACAGGAATATCAGGCACCCCACTAGCAGCAGAACCATGAGGCGCAGGCTCATTCTCGTCACCCATCCGAAAATCGTTGAGCGGGCTCCTCGCACCGATCCGCCGTGGCTCAACTGGAAGGCAAGGCCCTGACTGGCAACCCAGTCGCTCATGCGAGCCTGGAAGTCATCGATTTTCTGCTGATCATTCTGCATGGCGGGGCCCTCGGGGGAGCGGGATAAGTAACTCCAGAGTGCCCTTTTGCCAACCTCATTTGTGCTAGTAGCCCTCAGATTCGCCTTTTACCTCGCCCACTTCGACGCCCTATCCTATGGAACCGCTCGTGGAAGCTGATGTCTACAAGGTAAGACTCGAAATCTTCGAGGGCCCCCTCGATCTCCTTCTTTACCTGATCAAGAAGGACGAGATTGATATTTACGACATCTCGATCGAGCGCATCACCAAGCAGTATCTTCGCTACATCCAGACCTTCAAACTGCTCAATATTGATCTCGCTTCCGAGTTCATCGTGATGGCAGCCAACCTCATGTATATTAAGAGTCGCACCCTTCTTCCCAGGAGCGAGCAACCCCCGGAGGACGACTCTGACGAGGATGATCCCCGTTGGGAGCTTATCCGCCAACTCATCGAGTATAAGAAGTTCAAGGATGCCGCCAACGTCCTCGCTCAGAAGGCCCGCAAACAGGAAGATGTCTTCGCCAGTGCCCCGGAGAAGACCGAAGCCACCAAACCCGAGACTGCTCCCCTGGCTGAAATCTCAATCTTTGACCTGATCCGCGCCTTCCAGGGAGTACTCAAGCGCTTTGAAGAGGCCCACGACCTTGGTGACATCATTGACGACCGCTTCACGGTATCCGACAAGATGGACATGCTGCTGAAAAGCCTGTCGGCCGGCCAGAGCATGCCCTTCAAGTCGCTATTTGCTTCTGCCTCGACCAAGTCCGAGGTAATCGTCACCTTTCTCGCCCTCCTCGAACTGATGAAACTCAACCAGTTCGTGGTCTGGCAGGATCAGATCCTGGGCGAAATCGAAATTGAAAGACGCTCCGGATCCTGACCGGAAATCCGGCCATTTCTTCCATGGACTCTCCCCGACGCGTCGCTCTATTTGGCGGAACTTTTGATCCAGTCCATCTGGGGCACCTCGCTATCGCCGGCATGGCCCGGGAAAAAATGAATCTGGACAGGGTCATTTTTATTCCCTGCAGGCAATCACCCCATAAGGACCAGCGCCCACGGGCCAGCGAAGACGAGCGCATTGAAATGCTTGAACTAGCCCTGGCAGAGGAACCATGGGCCGTTGTCAGCGAAATCGAGATGCAGCTTCCGCCGCCGTCCTATTCGTGGGTCACCGCCGAGGCGATGGCTGAAATCTATTCCGAATCCCGCTTGTTCTGGCTCATGGGCACCGATCAGTGGAATGCCATCCAGACCTGGACGCGTCCCGGCCATCTGGCTGATCTGGTCGAATTCATCGTGCACGATCGGGGCGATAATCCTCGTCCACAACCCGGTTTCCGCGTTCATTTCGTCCCGGGGAGCCACCCCGCTTCGGCCAGTGAAATACGTGGTCAGGCCCCGGAATTCCTGCACTCCGACTGGCTCCACCCGGATGTGGCGGCATTCATCCTTGCCCGTGCCCTCTACGGATGCCGGTCTTGACTTGGAGGCCCTGAGACCTGAATTATTGGCTATTAGCTAACACTCGCCATGCACAATTATCCTAAGCTTTTGCTGCTCTGCACCTCCCTCGCCCTGTTCACCTGCCCGCTACAGGCTCAAAAGGAGTCGCCAATCCCCACTGCGGTCGAGAAGACAATTGTTCCTCAGTGGCAGAAAGACTTTGAGAACCTCGCCCCCGACAAACAGAAAGCCTACCGCAAGCACATGATCGAGGCCTCCCGCCTCTTCAATCAAAAACGGGTTATCGAATCACTCAACGAAATCGCAGAGGCACAGCGGATCTTTCCGGACGATCCCAACTCGATCAATCTGACGGGGGCCTGCCATGTGGAATTCCGCAACTTCAAGAAAGCCCGCTTAGCCTTTGAGTCCGCCCTGGAAAAGCAGGGAGATTATCTCAAGGATCTCCAGGGGGTGCAGGGCGATGCCCGTAAGCGAAGAATGGGACCCATCCTGAATATACTCTTCAACCTGGCCGAGATGGATTTCGTCACCAAGGAATGGAAGTCGTGTCACGAACGGATCGAGAAAATCATCCCCGTCATGGACCCGGCAAATGTCAGCATAATCCGGCTCATCGAGTTCAAGTACCTCCTGTGTAAGATCAAGATGGGCCAGATCGACGAAGCACGCCTGCTTGCCAATAAGCACGATTATCTCGACGACTACCCCTACTACTACTATGCCAACGCAGCCATCTCCTACCATGACGGCAAGGAGAGTGAAGCCGAGCGCTGGCGCGCCAGTGCCCGCCGTGTCTTCCGCCGCGCTTCGACCCTCGCGCCGTGGGAGGACACCATGATAGAAGCAGGCTACGTAAAGAGCTTTTACGGTGGCCCCGAAGCCGAGAAGTAATCCCGGTTGACTCCCCCTGCGACCGACAGGCTACCGGTTGGCCTTGAGAGGCCCGAACTCACTGAGTGGATAGTGCTCCACCTGCTCCAACCGTATTCCATACAACTCTGCAATCTCAGGCGCATCGGACTGATGGTAGATCTCATGGTAATAGATCTCCTCGATTCCGTATGAGCAGAGCGTCTGCATGCACGAGGTGCAGGGCATCGTAGTGGTGGCCACCAATCTGGCTTCCCCCCGACGGAAGAGACTGCACAGATTGATCTCGGCGTGCAGCATGAACTTCTGGCGCGCCGCCCGGTCGTCCCAGAAGCCGGGAGGCGGATCAAAGCCCGGCGCAAGTCCGTTGTAGGCCGTCCCGATCACGCGATTGTCGCCATCCAGCGCCGCAGCCCCTACCTTGCGATAGGGATCCTCCGATCGCAACGAAGCCACGTGCGCCAGCGCCATGGCGTACTCCGGAATGCCCAGACGATTTTCCACCCCCCGATTCAAGAACTCATGCCGTTCTGGATCAAGGCCCATTGCTACTCCGGACTCGGTGCCGGGGGTATGATGGGCTTCCGATCGGGCGCCTCGCTGCCCGTGGCGCGATCCTCCTTCAACCACCCCGCCAGTACCGCTGGATCCGTCTCCGGTAGACGACAAGTCTGCCCAATACAGTAATAGACGGTGGTTTCACCAGCCACCTTTTCCTCCAACTTGCCGGTAAACTCCGAAACCGGCCCCTTGGTGCCAATGACGAGCAGGTTATGGCGCAGGCCACTCCAGCACACCTTGAGAAACTCCTCCCTTCGGTTCCCTCCCACAATTACGATCCGGGCCGGTTTGCCCACCATGAATTCCAGCGCCGTCAGGCTTGCGGCCAACTGGGTGGGACTCTTCTTCAAGGTCTGAGCGACCGCGCGGAGCGATTTCTCGGCCACCGTCCGGAACTCCTCCCTCCCTGTGATCTCCGCCAGAACCGCATACTCCAACCGTGCCACGGAACTTGGAGTCGGGAGCGCTGAGTCATAATCATCCTTGAGTCTGAAGACCAGGTCATCCCGCTGCTCCCCATCGAAAAAACCGCCATTCCCTTCGTCGTAGAACAGATCGCGGGCCTTGTTTGCCAGGTCCACAGCCAGCTTCAGGTAATCCGGATCGAGGGTGGCTTCGTAGAGCAACCTTGAGGCCCTCAGGAAGTAGAGATAACTTTCGCTCTGCTGGCTCCCGTCAACGTGATTCTCGCGCCAGCGGTGCGAGAGCGTCTTGCTGGCGGGGTCCCATAGCTTCGTCACCACAAAAGCATGGGCCTTCCGTGCAGCCTGAAGATACCGTGGCTCCTCCAGGATTCGTCCGGCCCTGGCCAGCGAACCGATCATGAGCCCATTCCAAGAGGCCAGAATCTTGTCGTCAGTGGACGGCGGCACCCGCTTGGATCGCGCCCTCTTCATTTTTCCTATCGCAGCCCTGAGCCCCTCTTTCTGTGCGGCTCCCAAATGCGTCTTGGAATCAGCCCGGAAGAGGACATTCTGATTTTTCAGCGGCTGGGGATCACTATGGTCGATGAAATTACCGGCGGCCGTAAAGCCGAACCAGTTCCTGGCAACCATGAACTCCGTCTCGCTCAGGAGAGCCTTCAGTTCCTCCTCGGTCCAACACCAGTATTTGCCTTCCTTCCCCTCGCTCTGGGCATCCTGCGCACTGAAGAATCCGCCCTCCTCGTGCGTGAGTTGCTCCAGCACGTAGTCCGCGATTGCCATCGCAGTCTCGCGGAACCGCATATCATTGGTGACCTGCCAAGCCTCGACGTAAACATCCAGCAACTGAGCCTGGTCGTAGAGCATCTTCTCAAAATGCGGCACCAACCATACCGGGTCCACGGTATAACGGTGGAAGCCACCGCCAATCTGATCATGAATTCCACCCTCCATCATCTTACGGCACGTCCTCACCGCGAAATCCCGTCCGGCACCCTCGCTGCGCAAGAGAAAGCGCAGGTGGGAAGGCTGGGGAAACTTCTGCTGTCGACCCCAGCCTCCGTTAACCTGATCCGCCCCGAACAGAAACTTCTCTGGCAACCCCTTGAGAAGGTCCTCGCTGAAAACCGCGTCCGGGTTGAGTTTCTGCAATTCCGTCAGGTGCTCTGAAAGTTTCTCATGGATGTCATTAGTCTTGGCCATGATCCCGGCCTGATCCTCCGACCACAATTCGCTGAGTCGCTGGAGCACTGTCATGAACCCCGGTCGCTGTCCCTGATCCTGAGGAGGAAAGTAGGTCCCCCCGAAGAACGGTTTCAGATCAGGAGTGAGGAACATATTGAGCGGCCAACCTCCACCCTGGCTGAACATTGCCTGGTAACTCGTCATGTAGACCTTGTCCACATCCGGGCGTTCTTCCCGGTCCAGTTTGATGCTGACGAAGTGCTTGTTCAGGAAGGCGGCAACCTTCTTGTCCTGGAATGACTCCCGTTCCATCACGTGGCACCAGTGGCAGGTTGAATAGCCCACGCTCAGGAGGATCAATTTTTTTTCCTTCCGCGCCTTTTCAAAAGCCGCCTGACCCCATGGATACCAGTCCACGGGATTGTAGGCATGCTGCAGCAGATAGGGTGATTTTGCGTGAATCAGCCGATTGGGTTCACCTTTCTTCACTCCGGGTTCGGCGGCCTCAGCTGCCATCGCCGCGAACACTACATAAAGCACCGTCAACAGTCGCGGAAAACCCACTCTCATACCGGGACGCTATCTTTCGTCGCGCGGCACGCAATACGGTATTTTTTTCAGGCCGATTGGGTCCATTTGCGAAAAACAGAGAATGTTAATAACATGTAAGAAGTATAGGTCACTGTAAATCAATGCTTTATGAAAAACATGAAAAAAATACCGTGTTTTTCGAACGTTTAAGCGATTTAATGGTCTTATTACAGTGAAAGCCGCAACGAGAGTTGCAGTTTTCATGTAAGGGTGAACAGCAGTTGTCAGCTTCGCATCGCTGTAAAAGTGTGCTGAGGTTGATGGACTCCGTAGAGGGGGGCGCAAGCCCCCCTCTACTTCTGTACCCGGTTATGTTCCCGCCCCAAATGAAGCACCGGCTTCCCAGCACTTTTGCGGGTTCCGTCCTCTGCCTGGTGGAGCAGTGATCCCCCTTGATCCCTGAGCCCTCCCTGCTTTACTACGCCTCCCTCCGGCCACTCGCCGGATCCCGATCGAACCAATCGCAACATGCTAGAGACCTTCCGCAAATACACCGGCCTGATGTTCGTGGTCCTGATCCTGATCTTCGTGGGACTCGTATTCTTCGGCAGCTCCAATACCTCTCTCACCGGCCCCAAGGAGGTCACCGCGCATGACCAGGGCTTCACCCGGCAGCAGTTTGACCGTTTTGCCGTCAGGCCAACCCGCCTGATTCAGCGTCTTCTGCTCAATGGCAGGGCCAACGGAATGGAGGGCTACCTCATCTTCGTCGGTGGTTCGCGGAATAACGGCCACGATATTGATGAATACCTCATCAATCGCCTGAGCCTGCAGCGGGCCATGGCGGGTTTCGGTATCCATGCCTCCACTGCGGAGGTCGAAACCTTCCTGAAAGATACGCTCTTCTGGGAGGACGGGGCATTCAACCAGCAGGCCTATTCCAAGTTTCTCGAAAAGGAACTGAAATCCCTGGGCATGACCGTCAAGGATCTCAATGAGTTAATGGGCGAGGTGATCTGCTTCCAGAAACTGGAGGAGCTCCTGGGTGCCGGAGTGGAAACCTCCCGGGAGCTCGTTCTCTCCGACTACCTCTCACGGCAGCAACGAATCTCCTATCAGGTGCTCGCCTATCCCATAACCGATTACCTGGCCAAGCCCATGCCCACCGAGGCAGAGATCAAGGACAAGTGGGACTCCGCCAAGGACAGCTACCAATCTGATCCCAAGCGTCGAGTCAGCTATATTATCGCCGCTCCGGATTACGCCGCCCTGGTGAAGGCAAAGACCCCCCCGGAAGCAGGCAGCAGCCCGGAGCCTGCCGCACCCGGAGAACCGGCGGCGGGCACAGGCGAGGGTGCTTGCCAGGAGCCCGGGGACAAGCCCG
>DLRK01000055.1 GCA_002501065.1 Akkermansiaceae bacterium UBA7890 | reverse complement strand
CTTCCTCTGCCGCAGCAGTTCCGACCAGCGCCAGGAATGCCAGCGCTCCAACAATCAGGTTCTTCAGGTTCTTCAGGTTCTTCATCATTTTGCCGTGTGTCTAAACAATTGAACCTGGATGCAGCAGCTCGCATGCCATTTCGCTCTTAAACGGCTTAAAATCGGCCCCATTCCCACGATTTCTCTCCATCTTGGCACGCCAAGTGCTCCCTGCTCCGTGGAAGCTCCCATTGAAGCTGACCAAGCAACCACACCAAAAGCAGACCAAAAGATGAAAATCCGTAACGTCACAACCTGGGCCAGGGCCTTCTTTCTTGGAAGTCTCCTGACCCTCGCCGTCATCGCACCCTCCGCCGTCTCTGCGGAGGAATTCGATCCCGCCGCTGAAGAAAACCAAGTCACCGCCGAAGAGCTCGACGCCGAACACGACGACTATGACGAAGGCGCCGTGGACCTCAAGGGTGCGGCCCTCTTCAAGCACATCCAGATCAACAGCAGGGAAGGGCTCACGGAGAGCCAGGTTTCCGCTGCCGAAGGCTACGCTTCTCGCTACGAGAATGCGCCCTTCTTCGCCATCAGTAACCTCTGGATCCTCCTCTGCGCCTTCCTGGTGTTCATCATGCACCTGGGATTCGCCTGCCTGGAATCCGGCCTCACCCAGAAGAAGAACACTGTCAATATCCTCTTCAAGAACGTCTTCATCATCTGTGCGGGCATCCTGCTCTACGCCCTCTGGGGCTTCAATGCCATGTATCCGGGCGACTGGACGATCAGCAACATCTTCGCCTTCGGCTCGCCCATCGCGGGAACGCCCGCTGACAACGCCGACATGTCCTACGGGGGAACCGGCCTCTGCCAGACCGGCTGGGCCGACTTCATCTTCCAGGCCATGTTCGCCGCCACTGCCGCCACCATCGTGTCGGGAGCGGTTGCCGAGCGCGTCAAGCTGTCCTCCTTCATGATCTTTGCCGCCCTCCTCGTCGGAATCGCCTACCCGATTACCGGTGGTTGGAAGTGGGGTGGCGGATTCCTCGACCAGTTGGGATTCTACGATTTTGCGGGTTCCAGCGTAGTGCACGCCTTCGGAGGCTTCGCCGCCCTTGCCTGCGTGCTCGTCCTCGGACCGCGCCGTGGCAAGTATACTGACAAGGGGATCAAGCCCATCCTGGGAGGCAACATGCCCCTTGCCGCCATCGGGGCCATCCTGCTCTGGTTCGGCTGGTTTGGTTTCAACGGCGGTTCGGTCCTTTCCGCCGATCCCGGCTTGATCGGATACGTCATCGTCACTACCTCGCTCGCTGCAGCTGCCGGTGGCATGGTAACCATCTTCGTGGCCTGGACGGTGACCAAGAAGCCGGATCTCTCCATGGCCCTGAACGGGATCCTGGCCGGTCTGGTCGGCATCACGGCTGGTGCAGACCAGATGAGCATCCTTGGGTCCGTCATCGCAGGCGGAGTCGCCGGTGCCATCGTGGTCTTCGCCGTCCTCTTCCTGGACAAAATCAAGATTGACGATCCGGTGGGCGCGATTTCCGTGCACGGGGTGTGCGGAATCTGGGGAACACTGGCCGTGGGTCTTCCCTTCCTCACCATGCCGGAGGCCGGTGCCCCCCTCGGCGCCCAGCTCATTGGAACCCTGTCCATCAGTGCCTTCGCCTTCTTCTTCTCCCTGGTTGTCTTTGGCATCCTGAGAGCGACGGTCGGCGTGCGTGTCGATGAAGAGGAGGAAGTGCAAGGCCTTGATGTGGCCGAGCACGGAGTGCCGGCCTACGGCGTCGAGAGCGCCCAAATCTGATTCTTCCCTCAACTCATGGAAAAAGGCCACGGAGCAATCCGTGGCCTTTTTCGTGTTCGGGAAGATCATGGCCTGCTTTGCTTTCGGCAAGGCGATGCGGCTCCTCCTGATCGACAACTCCAACACCCGCACCAAATTCGCGGTCACCGCCCCCGGTCAGGATGGATACGACATCCAGCACGTTGCCACCAGAGAGCTGGACGCCACCCTCGTCGAGGAACTGAACGCCCTGGACTTCGAAGCTGCTGTCATTTCCTCCGTCGTTCCTGAGAAAGCCGCCCTGTTCCGGCAAGGGCTCTCCTTGAGACCCCTGCACGAGATCTCGCATGAGAGCACCCTGTCCATCGGCATCGACTATCCCCATCCCGAACAGATCGGAGCCGATCGCCTGGCCAACGCCGTGGCCGTGCATGCCCGGGTCGGAGCACCTGCCGTTGTGGTCGACTTCGGAACGGCGGTCACCTTTGACGTGGTGGGACCCATCGGTCCGGAAGCCAGCTACCTCGGTGGCGTGATCGCCCCGGGGCTGGCCTCCATGACCGACTACCTGCACCGGCGCACTGCCCTCCTCCCCGAGATTGATCTCGCGGAACCGGAATCCGCCATCGGAAAATCGACCACCGAAGCAATGCGAGCGGGTGCGGTCTACGGCTACCGCGGGATGATCCGCGAGGTCCTCCAGGCCATTCAGCGTGAACTGGACGCAGCACCCACCGTCCTGGCCACCGGCGGCGACGCGGCCCTCATCGCGGCGGGACTCCCCGAGGTTCGCGAGGTCATTGCGGATCTCACCCTCGAGGGCATCCACCTCATCGGGGAGCGGAACCTCGCCTGACCGGCGCTCCCATCAGCTCCTGTCCACGTCCCCGGTCCGAAAGCTCAATTCACGATCTCCTCGACCGCCTTCCGCACCACCTCGAAATCAGCATCACTCGTCACCGGTTCCAGGTCGCGGGGAGGAGCGAGGGGCAGCTCCACCCAGGTCCGGCACCCCCCGTAGTTCTTCCCGTAAGGCAGACTGACCGGCTCAGGCAACCGGAACACGCGCACCAGCGCACAGTGAATCTGCTGCAGCTCTCCGCAGTCAAAGCGTTCCCTCACCAGATCCCCGGTCCAGACGTGATAGGGCTCCAGGGCCGCCACCTGCTCCCAGTCCGTAAGAGTCCGCGCCCACAGGGCTTCACACCAGATTGAGATGGGCACCTCCTCCCCCACTTCCCACTCTCCCGCCTTCACCGGGAGGGAAACTGGCCCCCTGACCTGCGCCTGGGCGTGGAAGCGGGTGGGAAAGAGGAGGAAGCGCTCCTGCCTGAAGGAGAACCCCTCCCGGCCCTCGTGAATGCCACCCTTGCGCAGCAGGACATGCTGCCGCCCCTCCCCCAGGGCGTCACAGACGGCCACCCACTCCTTGTACCCGGGACAATGATCCATGCCTTCATTCATCGCCCGATTGGCATCATGTCAAAATAATCCGTTTTCAATCTTCCCTCTTCGGCGTATGCCCGGTCCGTGTCCAACGCTCCGCAACCGGTCCAGGCCCACACCTTCCACGCTGTTGGCGAAGGAGATTCTCCCCTCGCCCTTCGCGAGGGCGGGGCTCTCGGGGCCGTCCAGCTCTCCTACCAGTCCTGGGGCGAACTCAATGCCGGGAAATCAAATGCGATCCTGATCTTTCACGCCCTCTCCGGCTCCCAGAACGTCACCGGCTTCAACCCCGCCCTTCCCGAAGCCGGCGACTTGTGGAACGGGGAGGTCCAGGAAGGCTGGTGGGACGGCATGGTCGGTCCCGGCAAGGCCATCGATACCGACCACTACTTCGTGGTGTGCTTCAACCTGCTCGGCGGCTGCTACGGCTCCACCGGACCAGCCTCGCCCGATCCGCAAACCGGGACGCCCTATGGCTCCTCCTTCCCTCACGTCTCCATCTCGGACCAGGCCACGGTGGCCGGCCTTCTGCTCGACCACCTTGGCATCGACTGTCTCCATGCCGTGGCCGGCCCTTCGGTCGGTGGACTTGCCGCTCTCACCTTCGCCACCAATTTCCCGGAACGTGTGCGCACCATCCTCTCGCTGGCGAGTGGCATCAGGACCACCGTCCTCAATCGTCTTATCCTCTTCGAGCAGATCCTGGCCATCGAGAACGACCCTCACTTCCACGGTGGGAATTACTACGACCAGGAGCATCCCGACCTCGGCCTCACCCTGGCCCGCATGATCTCCCACAAGACCTTCGTCCACCTCGATGCCATCGAGCGCCGGGCCCGGCGGGACGTCATCCACCAGAGCGATTCACTCTCATGGTACCAGGTCCGCGACCAGTTCCAGAGCTACATGCTCTACCAGGGCAAGAAGTTCGTGCAGCGCTTCGATGCCAATACCTACCTGCGCATTATCGACATGTGGTCGCGCTACGATGCCGCCCGGGAAGGTGATGCCGGAAGCTATCGCGAGCTTCTCACCCGCTGCAAGGAGGCTGGCCACCGCTTCCTGGTCTTCTCCATCGACTCCGACTTCTGCTTCTATCCCGAGGAACAGAGCGAACTTGTCCTTGAGCTGGAGAAGGCCGGCCTGGATCCGGTCCACATCACGGTCCACTCCGACCGGGGCCACGACTCCTTCCTGCTGGAGCCCGCTCTCTACACCCCGCACATTCACTACGCGCTGCGGGATTGAAGAACCTGCCGGGAGAGCCTTGAGCATCCACTCCGGACTTCATCCCCTGCCCTGCAAGCCACCATCTCCCCGCTGGCGGAGGGCCTCAAAGAGACACACCCCGGTGGCCACGCTCACATTCAGGCACTCCACGCGTCCCCGCATCGGAATCTCCACGAGAAAGTCGCACTTCTCCTCCGTCAGCCGGCGCAATCCCGGTCCCTCCGCCCCCATCACGATTCCCAGCGGTCCCTTCAGGTCGACTTCATAGAGACTCTTCCCGCCGCGATCCGATGTCCCCACCAGCCAGACCCCGGCATCCTTCAGCTCGTCCATCGTCCGCGCCAGGTTGGTCACCCGCATGAAGCGCACGTGATCGGCCGCTCCCACCGAGATCCGGCGGACCACCTCGGTGACTCCAACCGCGCGGTCCCTGGGCGCAATCACAAGATCGATCCCTGCCCCGTCCGCACTACGCAGGATCGCGCCCAGATTGTGCGGATCCTGCACCCCGTCCAGGACCAGGACAAAGGGGCACTCGATCCCGGCCAGGATCTCACGCAGGTCCCCTTCCGGTATGGTCCGGTGGCTGCCCCGCTCCGCAGTGTGCGGGTTGGGTCGTCCTCCGGATCTGGGCTTCTGCCGTGGCATCGAGTCAACCGTTGGTTGTCACCAGTCAGCATCTTGAGTGACCGATGGACGCTGACCGATGACTTGTTGCCTCCGCCCTCAGGCGGTGTCTGCTTCCTGGGGTTCTTCCTCTTCCACCTCCTGCTCGGGCTCTTCCACCGTGAACTCGATGTCGACGTCCCGGTAAGTATCGAATCCCGTGCCGGCCGGGATGAGGTGACCCATGATCACGTTCTCCTTGAACCCATTCAGGTGGTCAATCTTGCCAAGGGTGGCCGCGTCGGTAAGCACCCTGGTTGTGTCCTGGAAGGAAGCCGCTGAAATGAAGGATTCGGTCTCGAGGGAAGCCTTGGTGATTCCGAGGAGGACGGGCTCGGCTTCCGCCGGCTTGCCACCCTGCTCGATCATCTCCTCGTTCTCTCTCTTGAAGGTCATGCGCTCCACCTGGTCCCCCCAGAGGAAACTGGTGTCACCGGGATCGCTGATCTTCACCTTGCGCAGCATCTGCCGGATGATGATCTCGATGTGCTTGTCGTTGATCTCCACGCCCTGGGCGCGATAGACCGACTGCACTTCGTTGACGAGGTGGGCCTGGAGTTCCTGCCTGCCACAGGCTTCAAGGAGATCCTCGGGAGCAACCGGACCCTCGGTGATCTGGTCGCCGCGAACCACGGTGTCCCCCTCTCCCACGATCATGTGGCGACCCATGGGCACGAGGTGATCCACCGACTCGCCGGATTCCTCGTCCGTGACGATGACCTTCTTCTTCCCACGCACGTTGGGACCGAATGAAATCACTCCGTCGATCTTGGCGATCACGCAGGAATCCTTGGGACGGCGGGCCTCAAAGAGTTCCGCCACCCGCGGAAGACCACCGGTGATATCCCTGGTCTTGGCCACCTTCCGCGGCGTCCGGGCCAGCTGCGTGCCTCCCGTGATCTTCTGCTTCTCCTTCACGGAAAGGTGCGCTCCCACCGGGATCGAGTAACTCGCGAGAACGTCACCGGAACCCGGGTCGGTGATCACAACCTGCGGGTGAAGGTCCTCCTTGTGCTCCGTCACGGTCATGCCTTTCTTGCCGGTTTCCTTGTCGGTCTCGGTCTGTACCGTGATGCCGGGAATCATGTCGCGGAATTCGACTGCTCCGGGCTTCTCAGTGATAATGGGCACACTGTGCGGATCCCAGATCGCGATCTGGTCACCCTTGGTCACCTCGGCCCCGTCCTCCATGGAAATGACCGAGCCGATCACGATCTTGTGCGTCTCCAGTTCGAGCCCGTTCTTGTCATGGATCGAGATATTCCCGTTCTTGTTGAGAACCACGAACTTGCCCTCGGTGTCCTCCACCACGCGGAGATCCACGTAGCGCAGCACCCCCTTGACGCGGGATTCGATAAAGGGCTGCTTGTTGACGCCGACTGCCACCCCGCCGGAGTGGAAGGTCCGCATGGTCAGCTGCGTTCCGGGTTCCCCGATCGACTGGGCCGCAATGATCCCCACCGCTTCCCCGATCTTGGTCACGTTCCCGGTGGCGAGATTCAGTCCGTAGCAGGCCTGGCAGCAGCCGCGCTTCGACTCGCAGGTCAGAGCCGAACGGATCTTGAGCCGCTCGTGTCCGATGTCCTCGATGCGGTTGGCCCTTTCCTCGGTAATCAGTCCGTTGATGTCCACGATCACCTCCGCGGAAACCGGGTCGACCACCTGCTCGCAGGAGACCCGTCCGTAAATACGGGTGGAGAGGGGGGCGGATTCCTCGTCACCGGAATAGATGGTTTCCACGTGCAGTCCCTGCACCGTTCCACAATCCGGCTCGGTCACGATTACATCCTGGGAAACATCCACCAGCTTGCGGGTCATGTATCCGGAATCCGCCGTCTTGAGCGCCGTGTCGGCCAGACCCTTCCGCGCGCCGTGGGTGGAGATGAAGTACTCCAGCACCGAGAGGCCCTCGCGGAAGTTCGAGGTGATGGGACGCTCGATGATTTCCCCGGACGGCTTGGCCATCAGGCCGCGCATCCCGGAGAGCTGCTTGATCTGGTTCTTGTTCCCCCGGGCTCCGGAGTCGACCATCATGAAGAGGGGGTTGGCCATCTCCTCGCCTTCGTTGAACTCCAGCTTGCGGAAAAGCACATTGGCAATGTTGTCCGTGGCGCGGGTCCAGATATCGACCACCTTCTGATAGCGCTCGCCGTCGGTGATGATTCCGTTGCGGTAGTGCTTGGAGACCTTCTCGATCTCGGCATAGGCCTTCTTGATCTCGGACTCCTTCTCCTTGGGAATGACCATGTCCACGATTCCGATCGAGCACCCGGAACGGGTGGCTTCCTGGAACCCGAGGCTCTTCAGACTGTCCAGAGTCCCGACCGTGCCCGATTGGCCGGCCACCTGGTAGCAGCGCCAGATGATGTCGCCCATCTGCTTCTTGGACACCGTCTCGTTGATGAAGCCCAGCCCCTCGGGCCAGATCTCATTGAAGCGCACGCGACCCGGTGAGGTCACCAGCATCTTGCTGTCCTTGTCGCCGAAAATGGTTTCCTTCCCGTAGTCCGGATTGCGCACCCGGATCCAGCCGTGATAGCTCACCTTGCGGGACGCCAGGGCGTATTCCACCTCGGTCGGGTTCTCGAACATCGGGATGGGTTCCTCTCCTCCCGGTTGCGAATTGGGACGGGTATAGGTGAGGTAGTAGGTTCCCAGGATGATGTCCTGCGAAGGCGTGGTGATGGGGCGACCGCTGGCCGGAGAGAAGATGTTGTTGGGCGCCAGCATGAGCTGTCGGGCCTCCATCTGGGCCTCCACCGAGAGCGGAACGTGCACCGCCATCTGGTCCCCGTCGAAGTCCGCGTTGTAGGCGGAGCAGGTGAGCGGGTGCAGCCGGATGGCCGATCCCTCGATGAGTACCGGCTCGAAAGCCTGGATCGACAGGCGGTGCAGGGTGGGAGCCCGGTTCAGCAGGACCGGATGACCCCGGGTCACCTCTGCGAGGATATCCCAGACGTCGGTGGTCTTGCGGTCGATCATCTTCTTGGCCGAACGCACCGTGTGGCAGTGCCCCAGCTCCTTGAGCCGGCGGATGATGAAGGGCTCGAAGAGGGCGAGCGCCATCTTCTTGGGCAGACCGCACTGGTGCAACTTGAGCTCCGGACCAATCACGATCACGGAACGGCCCGAGTAATCCACCCGCTTGCCAAGGAGGTTCTGGCGGAAGCGACCACCCTTCCCCTTGAGCATGTCGGAAAGCGACTTGAGGGGGCGGTTTCCGGCACCCGTCACGGCCCGACCGTGACGACCGTTGTCGAATAGGGCGTCCACCGCCTCCTGCAGCATCCGCTTCTCGTTGCGGATGATGACCTCCGGGGTCTTGAGCTGGAGAAGATTCTTGAGGCGATTGTTCCGGTTGATGACCCGGCGGTAGAGATCGTTCAGATCGGAAGTCGCAAAACGGCCGCCTTCCAGTGGAACCAGCGGGCGCAGGTCCGGCGGAATGACCGGCAGGACCGTCATGATCATCCACTCGGGGCGCGAGGTGGAGTTCAGGAATCCCTGCGCCAGCTTGAGGCGCTTGGCCAGTTTCTTACGGGTCTGCTTGGAGCGGGTGTTCTCCATCGCTTCCTCAAGTTCCACGATGATCTCGTCCAGAACGCACTGGCTGAGGAGATCACGGATGGCCTCCGCTCCCATTGCCGCCCGGAAGCTGTCCTCCCCGTAGTCCTCCTCCGCATCGCGCAGCTTGGACTCCGGAAGCAACTGACCGCGCTCAAGCGGGGTCTTGCCCGGATCAGTGACCATGTAGTCCTCGTAGTAGATCACACGCTCAAGATCACGCGCGCTCATGTCCAGCATGAGACCGATACGACTGGGCATGCACTTGTAGAACCAGATGTGGGTCACCGGCACCGCCAGTTCGATGTTGCCCATGCGCTCGCGGCGCACGCGGGAAAGAGTCACCTCCACCCCGCAACGGTCACAGATCACGCCCTTGTGCTTGATGCGCTTGTACTTTCCGCAGGCGCACTCCCAGTCCCGGGTCGGCCCGAAGATTCGCTCGCAGAAGAGGCCCCCCTTCTCGGGCTTGAAGGTCCGGTAATTGATCGTCTCCGGATTCTTCACCTCGCCCCGGCTCCATGACCGGATCACTTCCGGGGAAGAGACCGTGATGGAGACATGATCAAAGGCTTCCGGCTTTTCGTCGACCCCGTAGAGTTCACGCAAATTGGTTTCAACACTCATGATTTCGTAAAGTTGCTGGTTTCAGGTTCGGTCCCGGGGTTCAGATGGTGAGGTCGTCGAGGTTGAAGTCGCCACCCTCGGTCACCTGGGCGCCGCTGCGACCAGGCCGCACGTCAAGGCCGAGCGACTGCATTTCCTTGATCAACACGTTGAAGGATTCCGGCGTGCCGGCCTCCAGGGTGTTGTCGCCCTTGACGATCGCCTCGTAGATCCGGGTGCGTCCCTGCACATCGTCGGACTTCACGGTGAGAAGCTCCTGCAGGGTGTAGGCCGCCCCGTAGGCTTCCAG
>DLRK01000160.1:4740-8690 GCA_002501065.1 Akkermansiaceae bacterium UBA7890 | reverse complement strand
CTTTCTCCCTTTCGACTCGCGATGCTGCTTCTCGATCAGCGTCAATGCTCGCACTGTCTTCGTCGCAGGGTGCCCCGATCACAATCAAAAATATGTTTTATTCTGATCTGCTTTGTATATCGTTTTAGTTATTGGATTTCACAACGCCATGAAATTTCATCTCATCCTAGCCCTCTCTCTCGGCGGCGCCCTTCTCGCAAACGGCGCTTCCATCGCTTACAACAACCTCGTCCAATCCGATGGCGCGATTACCCACTACGGCTTCGATGAGGCTGGCGGAACCACCGCAATCGACGCGATCGCCGGCGCTGACGGGACCTACACCGGCGCCGTCAATCTATCAGCCACCTCCCTTCCCGGTCTTGGAACGGCGGCCGATCTGGCGGGTGGCTTTGTGGCAGTTCCCAACCTCGGCAGCTTTTCTACCACCTCCGCTGAAGTATGGCTCCAAGTGGATGCCCTCGCCGGGGGATGTTGCACCTCGATAGCCTCTGCCGGTTCCTGGTCCTCTCAGGCCCTACACTGGAATATCAAAAGTGGCGGAGACTTTGAGCACGCCGTCAACGGTCAGGGCAATTCCAATACCAATCCTGGGACTCTCGTGGCGGACGGAACGACCTGGTTTCACCTCGTCGTGACTCAGGACGCCGGTGACACCATCACCTACGTGAACGGCGTGGCCGTCCCGGACAACGGCGTCAATCACGCCGGCACCCTCGACTACGGCAACAGCAACTTCCAAATCGGCGCCTGGAATGGCGGCCGCCTCCTCAACGGACGCATTGATGAATTTGCAGTTTACGACTCTGCCCTGACCCCGGAGCAAGTTATGTCTCACTATACCGTGGGCACAACTGGCATTCCGGAGCCTTCGAGTTCCCTCCTCGTCCTTCTTGGCGGCGTCCTGGCACTCCGTCGGCGGAGATAGACCACGATCGAACTCTTCCTGAAGGGCGTCTCGCGATTCTGTCGCAGACGCCCTTATTAGTCTCTCAGCTCGAACCAATCTCTCAACGATGAACACTTCCTCCTCCAGATCCATCTTTAGAAAAAGCTCGGGTCGCCCCATCCTCTCTGCCGCCCTCCTCGCCTCCCTCGCCTCCCTCGGCTCCACCTCGTCCCTGACCGCAGGCAACCCCGTCTACACGAGCGAGGTTCTCGCCGACAATCCCGTGGCCTACTATCAGTTCGATGAAACCACCGGGACCATTGCGGCCGACTCGGCTGCCCACCCTTCCGGCCCATTCAACGGCACCTACACCGGAGCGATCGCTCTCGGCACCATGGGCGCCCACCCCAATCTTGGGACGGCTGCCGATCTGACGGGCGGATTTGTCGAGGCCCCGATCATCGGAATCTTTCAGGACAGCACAATCGAAGCCTGGCTTCAGATGGATACCCTCGCGGCAGGATGCTGCACTTCGATTGCCTCTGCCGGCAACTGGTCCTCCCAGGCGCTGCACTGGAATATCAAGAGCGGCGGTGACCTCGAGCACGCGGTCAATGGCCAGGGTAATTCCAATACCACTCCTGGCGCCATCGTAGCAGACGGATTGACCTGGTATCACATCGTGGTGACCCAGAACGCTGGCGAGACCACAACTTACATCGATGGAGTCGCAGTCGCAGACAACGGAATCAACCACGCGGGTCCCGTCGCATTCGGAAATACCAACTTTCAGATCGGCGCCTGGAATGGCGCGCGGCTCCTCGACGGTCGTATCGACGAGTTTGCCATCTACGACAGTGCACTCAGTGCTGGGCGGGTCCAGGCTCACTTCAACGCCTCCATCGCGGCGGGCGGCACTGATAACGATGGCGACGGATTGCCCAACGATTGGGAAACCGCCAACAATCTCGATCCCGACGACGACGGAACAACCGGCGAAACCGCTCCCGGCAGAATGGACGGACCCCACGGCGCCGATGGCGATCCCGATGACGACGGGCTGAGCAATCGCGACGAACTAGTGCGCAACACCGATCCTCAGGATGATGACTCCGACGATGATACGCTGAATGACGGCAACGAAATCAACATCCACGGATCCAATCCCAACAGCGACGACACCGATGGGGACGATCTGAAAGACGGCGACGAGATCAACATCCACAACACTGATCCAGCCCGGGCAGATTCCGACGGTGACGGCTTGGACGATGGTGACGAGGTCAACACCCACAGCACCCAACCCGACAATCCCGATAGTGATGGCGACGGATTCAGCGACGGGCAGGAAGTCAGCACCCTGCTCTCAGACCCCAACAACGGCGACGACCCACCCATCGCGTCATCCGGCGGCACTCCCTATAGCAAGGCCGTCCTCGGCGACGGTCCCGTTGCCTACTACCGCTTCGAAGAACAGAATGGCACTATCGCCTCCGACTCCTCGATCTCCGGCAAACACGGCACCTATACCGGGAGCATCGGATTGGGGGCTGCCAGCTTTCACCCCAACCTGGGATCAGCAGCCGATTTCACCGGAGGCCACATCGACGCCCCGAACACCGGGAGTTTTACCGACAGCACGGTCGAGGTCTGGCTCCAGATAGACATCCTCGCAGGCGGCTGTTGCACCTCCATCGCTTCTGCCGGCCAGTGGACCGCCCGCGGTCTCCACTGGAACCTCAAGAGTGATTTCGCCTTTGAACACGCCGTCAATGGCCAGGGCAATTCCAACACGACCTCCAACGCGTTTGTGGCCGACAGCACTACCTGGTACCACCTCGTGGTCACTCAAAATGCTGGTGACACCACCACTTTTGTCAACGGAGTGGCCGTGCCCGACAATGGCATCAATCATGCCGGCCCCATCGACTTCGGAAATAGTAATTTCCAGATCGGCGCCTGGAACGGCGGTCGCTTGCTGGACGGACGCATGGATGAGTTCGCCATCTACGACCATGCCCTCACCCCGGAACAGGTGCTTGCTCACTACGAGGCCGCCTCGGCTGATGGGGCTGATCCCCTTGGCCTGGCGGTGCGGCCTGCTTCCGGCGGGGAGCTGGAACTGTCCTGGGAGAGCACCCTGGGTAAACTCTATGATATCCTGGTCAGTCCCGACCTGTCTTCACCGAGGGCGTCCTGGGCCGGGCTTGTCGACGCGCAGGACATTGCGGCCGATCCCTCCGGGACCAATACCCTGGTCATTGCCCTGCCCTTCCCGGGGGAGGGGTTCGTGGCGGTTCGGGAGAAGAACCCTCCGCCCCTTTTCTCGGATGACCTGGAAACCGGCGCCGCGGGTTGGACCACCCTCGTCAATGACGCCTCCGGGAACACGGAGTGGGAGCTGGGTTCCCCCAATGGCAGTACCGGACCGCTCTCCGGGGCTGACGACTCGGGCAACGCCTGGTGCACCAACCTGGGTAACTATGGAGCCAATTCCGATATCTCCCTACGCACGCCGATCATCGATCTCACCGGGATTACTGCCGCCCTGCTCAGCTTCGACGCCTACCGCGATGCAGATGGGTTTGGCGATACCGCCTCCGTGCGCTTTCTGCGCTCCGACGACCAGGCCCAGCTAGGGGTGGACGTGCCTATCGACATGACGATTTTCGATCTCGATTATGTCACTGCTGAAGTTCCTGTTCCCGCGATCGCGATCGGAGAGTCTGTTCTCATCGAATTCATTTTTGTCAGTGATGGCAGTCTTGATGCTTTCAGCGGCCTCTGCCTCGACAACGTGAAGGTGCAGATTCCCTAGATGGCAGAGCATCCGGAATGCTCAATCGCCGGGTGGTTGGTGGCGATTACCTGTATTTCGGGCAGATGCACGCAGTCCGGGGTGCTGCCTACGGTTCAGCGAGAAAACCGGTCTCAGTTCTTCTCAACGGCCAACCAGAGAACAGGGCCCCTGGTGCAAGCATCAGGGTGAGGGTTACACGTCTCGTCATACGGGGTTCATAGATGAGGGGTCGAGCCATCCCCCCACCCTGCTTCCTGCACC
>DLRK01000160.1:0-4408 GCA_002501065.1 Akkermansiaceae bacterium UBA7890 | reverse complement strand
TTCCTGCACCTTTGCCGTCTAACCCGTGCACCGCACCCTGTTTCCTGCACCCTGATGGGTGGCGCCGCTACTGCTTTCGGTACCTTCGGCAGTGTGGTAAGTCTGGAGCATCATGAAACCGCTCCAAGCCCTTCTCACAGTCTTTGCACTACCCGCTCTCGCTGCACGGGCTGAACGGCGACGAGTTACTTTGATCCCCAAAACCGTGTCCCAACCATTCCTCGAAAGGAAAGCACTATGAACGAGGCGACTGTAAGAACCGCGATGAGTAATACCTCCCGATGCTTTTTCGTCCGCGTGACCATTATCGTGCTGCTGGGCGTCCTGAGCCTGCACGCCTCCACTCTCGGCACCCTGCAGGCCGCCATCAACTCGGTGACGGTGGACGACAACTCAGCGGGCGACTATCCAACTCTCATTCGCGATTATGGCATCCTCATCGAGGCCGTCAATCTCGGCCACAGCGAACCCAAGGTGATTATCAACGGGATCGACTTTGTCTGCGAACCGGGAAACGCGCCCGGCGGAGCGAACTGGAACGCGACAGGGGAAGCCACCAATGACGGCCTCTCCCATCCCGGAATCGATGATCTCTTCTTCAGTGAACTCTCCTCCACCGGTGAGGTGACCTTGACCTACCAGGGAATCGACCCGGCCAAGACCTACCTCGTGCAATTTCTCCACGGCGAGCCGCGCGACTGTTGCGCCACGGTCTATCTCGCCAACACCATCAGCACCAATCTCGATCCCGCCCAGACCCTGCCCGCCATCTCGATCGGCAATGGAGTGGGCGCAGAAGACCCGCCGGCGGCCAGCGATCTCGCCATCGTGAGCGTGGAGCTCACCGGGGTGGAGAGCTTTACCTACGTGGCCCGAAGCGGTCCCGGTCGCAACGCGGCCCTCTCCGGATTTCAAGTTCGCGAAGTCGGCTCCCCTCTCCTGGCCACCGGAACCGCGCCCTTCATCTCCGAGTTCGTGGCGGTCGGCAACGAATCCCACCAGGATGAGGACGGCAATACCCCCGACTGGATCGAGCTCTACAATCCAACCGGACTGGATCTCGATCTCAGGGGCTATCACCTGACCGACGATCCGGCCGATCTGACCAAGTGGACCTTTCCCTCCACCCTCTTGCAGGCCCGCGCCTACCTGGTGGTCTTCGCTTCCGCCAAGGATCGCGACGCCGCCGGCTCCCAGTTGCATACCAACTTCCGACTGGCGGGAGGGGGCGATTATCTCGCCCTGGTGGCCCCGGACGGATCCATTCTCAGCGAGTTCGCACCCAACTATCCGCGCCAGGAAACCGGCTTCAGCTACGGAACAGACGGCCTCGCACCGGAGGGTGCGCAGGGCTACTTCGGCACGACCACCCCGGGCGGCGAAAACGGATTGCTTTTGAGCGCTCCCCTCCTCGCACCCATCATCGATCCTCCCTGCGCCACTTTCACACGGAGTGCAAACGTCACCATCACCTCGCAGTTTCCCGGGGCACAGATTCGCTACACCACCGACGGGAGCGCGCCCACATCCAGTTCCACCCTCTACGGAAATCCCATCAGGTTGAGCGACACCACTCACCTCCGGGCCCGCGTGTTCGATCCGGCCAACAACGACTCCGGTGCGATTGCGAGCGCCCACTTCCAACGACTTTCCAGCACACCCTCGGGTAGTCTTTCCGCCCCCTCGACCTTCACTTCCGACCTTCCCATCATCGTTTTGGAGACGTTCAACGGCAGTGTTCCCGGACCGGGCGCCACCCTCCGTGCGGCTCGCATCTCTGTCCACGAGGTCGATCCGGCCACCGGACGAAGCTCCTTGCAGAGATCGCCCGATGCCTGTTTCCGTATCGGTGTTCGGCGGCGTGGACAAAGCTCCTCCGGCTTCCCCAAGCCGCAATATCGCGTCGAACTGCGTGACGACAACGATGTCGACACCGACTACGCTCTTCTCGGTCTGCCCCCGGAGGCGGACTGGGTCTTCAACGGTCCCTACACCGACAAGGCTCTCATTCGAAATCCCCTGGCCTTTGAACTCGGGAGGCAGATTGGCATTCAGGCCCCTCGCTCCGCACCCTTCGAGATGTTTCTCAGCACCAATGGCGGCCCCCTCACTGCCAGCGAATACGTCGGAGTCTACAACCTGCTGGAGAAGATCAAGGACGACCGCAATCGCACCGACCTCGCCAACCTGGAACCGACCCACACGACCGCACCGGAAGTGACCGGGGGCTACCTCATGCGGTTTGAACCTCCGGGGATCGCCAGCGGCGGACCTCGCGCCACAAACTGGTCGAGCGTCGAGATTGTCGAACCAAACGCCCCCACCGCAGAGCAACGGGACTGGCTGGGACGACACCTCGACCGCTTTGCCCTCACCCTCGGCTGGCGACGGGGGACCGGGGCCAACAATAACGGCGTCCCCAACCCCGACCCTGTTCGGGGATACCCGGCCTACATCGACGTCGACTCCTTTGTCAGTCTCTTCATCGTGAACGAGCTCCTTCGCGAGCAGGATTCCTACGTGCGAAGCGACTACATGTACAAGGATCGCGAGGGACTGATCCACAAGGGCCCGCTCTGGGACTACAATCTGACGGTCGGCACCGGGTGCTGCTTCGATAACCGCAATACCTCGGGATGGCAGTACCAACACAACTACAATCGCGGGGGACGGGACCACGGCTACGAGCCCGACTGGTTTGTTCCCCTCATGCGCTGCCCCGAATTTCGGCAAAAGGTCATCGACCGCTGGTCAGAGCTTCGTACTGCCGGACCCCTGAGTGCCTCGGGCCTGAATGGCACTATCGACCTCCTGACCGATCCCCTCGCCGAGGCAGCGGTGCGCAATTTCGCGAAGTGGAACATCCTGGGTCAGGGGAACGTCGGATTTCCCAGTCCGGTCAGCACGACCTGGGAGGAGCAGATCGATGCCATCAAGCTGTGGCTGCGCCGCCGGACGAGTTGGATCGATCGCGAGTTCCCTCCGCGTCCCCAGGCGCTCACTCGCTCCGGCCACTGGCCCGCCGGGACCAACCTTGACGTGGTCCTCAATTCCTCCCGGCCCATCTACTACACTACCGATGGATCGGATCCACGACTGCCCGGGGGCGAGGTCAATCCCAACGCCGTCATGATCAGCGGTGGCACCGGAATTCCCATCTCCTCCACCACCGAGCTCATTGCGCGCACTCTCCAAAACAATGAATGGAGTGCTCCCGTGAAGAACACCTACGTGATCGGAACTCCGGCCAACTCGGAGAACTTGCTGGTCACGGAGATCAACTACCATCCGCTGGATCCCAGCGCAGAGGAGATCCTGGCCGATCCCAACTACCGCGACGACGACTTCGAGTTTATCGAGTTTCGCAACATCAGCGACGAGGTCATCGATCTCAGTGGAGCGCGACTGACCGACGGAATCGAGTTCACCATCCCCGCCCCCACCATTCTGCAGCCAGGCTCCTTCGCTCTCCTCGTCGAACATCAGGCTGCCTTCGCAGAACGCTATGGCGCCGGCTTGCCCGTCATCGGCGTCTACTCCAACAAGCTGAAGAATGACGGCGACACTCTCCGCATGGTGGATGTGGACGGGAATGATATCTTCCACTTCACCTTCAATGACGTCTGGTTCCGCCCCACGGATGGGAACGGCTACACCCTCGTCTTGCGCAATGAAGACGAACAGCTCGCGAGCTATGACGAGGCGACCACCTGGGCCATGAGCTGCGACCTCCTCGGGAATCCCGGCACCGCCAACGGTGCGCTCCATAGCCAGGACTTCGGCGGATGGAAAAATTACCACTTCACGCCGGAGGAAATTGCGGACCCCGCGGTGAGCGGAGCGGCCGCAGATACAGATCTCGATGGGCTCGTCACCCTCATGGAGTTTGCCCTCGGTCTCGATCCGAAGAATCACGACCCGAGCGGAGCCCCTTCCGGCGCCATCGTGGATGATGGTGGAGAGAGCTATCTCTCTCTAACCTTCAAGCGGTTAACGAAGGCGCCGGGCCTTCGCTACCAGGTCGAAGTTTCCTCCGACCTGGTAACCTGGGCCCGCGCTGAAGTCGAAATTGGCGTGGTCGATCATGGCGATGACACGGAGACGGTGACGATTCGCGACAATCTTCCGCTCATTAATGCAAGCAAACAGCGCTTCATGCGGCTGATTGTGACTGCGCAGTGATTCACACCCACTATCGCAGGGTTCCCATGGGGCCTAGTTCTTCCGCACAATCCTTGTCCTAAAGAACCGGAGAGGTGTATCGCCACCGAACGTGCCTGGGTTGGCCGGGGTCCAAGTCACCAAGTCCACGGACGATTCTAGAATCACCTCAAACTGCCCGTTCGCGTCATTGGGGATTACGGCTACGTTTGACGGAGTAGATGTGACCGCCGCCAATAAAACTGGT